>DATAYB010000727.1:0-24028 GCA_036272795.1 Pseudonocardia sp. | reverse complement strand
GACGGGGCGTCGCGGGCGTCGAAGACGCTGGACTGGCTGGTCGCGCACGGTTACGCCGAGCAGGTGGCCGACGCGGTGGTCGTGCTGTGCTGTGACCGGGTCAGCCCGGAGATCGACCGCGAGCGCGTCCGGGCGCACTTCATGGCCCGGTCCAGGGCGGTGGTCGAGATCCCGTACGACCCGCACCTGGCCACCGGTGGCCGGCTGGACCTCGGTGCCATGCGCGAGCCGACCCGGATGGCGTTCCTGGAGCTCGGCGCCCAGATCGCGGACCGGTTCGGTCGCTAGTGTCCAGTCGCCGAACTCCTTTGACGATCTCCGGCGCCCAGATTGCGCCTCGCGGCGTTGTCGTCGCGGTCGATACAACAGCGGTATCGACCGCTCCTCCGCCTTGCGATGCATCCATCTGGATCACCGGATCTTCGTCAATGACTTCGGCGACAGGACACTAGGCGCGGGCACGCGGCACGGTCCGGTCTTGGCACGCGGAAACACCTACCCCGGCCGGTGGCTTACCCTGGAGTCGGAATGACAAGACACAAGCAGTTGGATAAGCATCCGACGTCCAGCAGCCCGTGGGTGATCAACACCCGGGAGCTGGGCCGTCGGCCAGGCCTCATGCGCACCTATCAGCGGACCATCCCGGCTCCGGAGGGCTTCGGCCTCGAGGTGATCGGTACCCCGGTGGGTGCCCCGATCGAGATCGAGCTGCGCCTGGAGTCGGCGAGCGAGGGGGTCTTCGTCTCCGGCACGGCACACGCCGAGCTGGTCGGCGAGTGCTCCCGCTGCCTCGAGCCGATCGCGGACGAGATCACCGTGCGGCTGGGTGAGCTGTTCGCCTACCCGGACACGGCCACCGTGGCGACGACCGACGAGGACGAGGTCAGCCGGGTGGTGGACGACCTGATCGACACCGAGCAGATGATCCGCGACGCCGTGGTGCTGGAGTTGCCACTGGTGCCGCTGTGCCAGGAAGACTGCCGGGGACTCTGCGCGGAATGTGGCGAGCGGTGGGCCGATCTCGCGCCCGAGCACAGCCATGAGACACTAGATGCTCGTTGGGCTGCCCTGAGGGGCAAGCTCACGCCTTCTACCGACCCTGAAGCGGACGCCGAAGAGCGTCGGTAACGCACCGAGATACTTGGAGAGATCGTCGTGGCTGTCCCGAAGCGCAGAATGTCGCGGTCGAACACGCACTCCCGTCGTTCGCAGTGGAAGACCTCTGCTCCGAACCTGGCGCCGTGTTCCAACCGGGCCTGCCGCGCCCTGAAGCCGCCGCACCTGGCCTGCCCGACCTGCGGCCAGTACGACGGCCGCCCGGTCGTCACTCCCGCCTGATCGTTCGAGTTACCACCCGCTCGTGGGGGATCGAGCGACGCGAGGGCCGGAGAGCGACCGTTCAGCGTTGTTGGCGCAGCTCGGTGTCCACCTGGACACCGAGCTGCTGACGCTTGCCCTGACTCACCGGTCCTACGCCTACGAACACGGCGGCCTGCCGACCAACGAGCGCCTTGAGTTCCTAGGCGACTCGGTGCTGGGCGTCGTCGTGACCGAACGGCTGTACAGGTCGCACCCTGACCTGCCGGAGGGCCAGCTGGCGAAGCTGCGGGCCAGCGTGGTCAACATGCACGCGCTCGCCTCGGTGGCGCGGGAGCTCGGCCCACCCCGTCCGGACGGCGGCCCGAACGCCGGCCTCGGCGCGTACCTGTACCTGGGTCGAGGCGAGGAACTGACCGGTGGCCGGGGCAAGGCGAGCATCCTCGCCGACGCCACCGAGGCACTGATCGGCGCGGTCTACCTGGCCCACGGCCTGGAGATCGCCCGGGACGTGGTGGAGCGGCTGTTCGACGGGCTGCTGCGCGCCGCTCCGCTGCTCGGCGCCGGGCTCGACTGGAAGACCAGCCTGCAGGAGCTCACCGCCTCCGCCGAGCTGGGCGTGCCCGAGTACCGGATCTCGGAGGACGGGCCCGACCACCTCAAGACGTTCACCGCGATCGCCGTGGTCGCCGGCCGCGAGCTCGGTACCGGCGTCGGCCGCACCAAGAAGGAGGCCGAGCAGAAGGCCGCCCAGCTGGCCTGGCGCTCGCTCTCCGAAGACACTTCCGCCGCGGCTCCCGGCACCAAGCTGACCGACAAGGGCACCGAGAACGGCGCGGCCGGTACAGCGGCTGAGAACGGCGCCGACGCCGGCCCGTCCGGCGGCACCGAGGCGCAACCGGCGGATCCGAGCCGGGGCGGCGCGGAACCCGGCCCGACGGCGTCCTGACGGAGCGCCGTGCCGGAACTACCCGAGGTCGAGGTCGTACGCCGGGGCCTGGCCGAACACGTCGTCGGGCGTACGGTGGCCGCCGCCGAGGTCCTGCACCTGAGGGCCGTACGCCGGCACCTGGCCGGCCCAGCTGACGTGATCGGCCGGCTCACCGGGCGCACCCTGGTCGCCGCCCGCCGCCGCGGCAAGTACCTGTGGCTGGAGCTGGACTCCGACGAGGCGCTGCTCGCGCACCTGGGCATGAGCGGTCAGCTGCTGGTCTGCGACCCGGCCACGCCACCGCAGAAACACCTCCGGGTGCTGCTCAGCTTCACCGACGGCGGCCCGCAGCTGCGCTTCGTCGACCAGCGCACGTTCGGCGGCGTGAGCGTCGAGCCGCTGGTCGAGGGCGTGCCGGCGACGGCCCCCTCGATCCGGGCCGGCCGGGTTGCGACGGCGACCGAGCTGGTGCCGGCGCCCGTGGCCCACATCGCCAGGGACCCGATGGACGCGGCGTTCGACGCGGACGCCGTGGTGCGCGCGCTGCGGGCCCGCCGTAGTGCGCTCAAGCGGGCGCTGCTGGACCAGACGCTGGTCTCCGGGATCGGCAACATCTACGCCGACGAGGCGCTCTGGCTGGCCAAGCTGCACGGCAACCGGCCGACCGCCTCGGTGACGCGCAAGGCCGGCCTCGACGTGCTGGCCAAGGCCACCGAGGTGATGGCGGCCGCGCTGGAGCAGGGCGGCACGTCGTTCGACGCGCTGTACGTGAACGTGAACGGCAACTCCGGCTACTTCGAGCGCTCGCTCAATGTCTACGGCCAGGAGGACCGCCCCTGCCGCCGCTGCGGCACCCCGATCGTGCGTGAGCCGTTCATGAACCGGTCGTCCTACTCCTGCCCGCACTGCCAGCCGCCGCCCCGCACGCCGCACCCCTGAGCGGGACGCGGCAACTCTGAGCGGCCTGGCGCACACCCCTCATCGGGGTACGGGCGTCAGGAGCGCGTCAAGGTGGGCGGGGGAGGCGTCAGCGGGTCGTGAGCGCCTCGGCCCGGCTCGTCCGTACGAGTGCATGCTCGGTGCCCGGAGGTGGCGGACATGCTGCGGTCGGCGGCGGTACTCACGGCAGTGCCCTCAACGCTGCGAGCGGGGCGAACGGGGCCGGGCGGGCTGGGGCCGGTGTCGAGCTGGCCGAGGGTGGCTGGTGGCGTCGGCAGCTCGCTGGGCTTCCTGACGGGGATCGCGGCCACGCTGCTCGGGTGGGCGCTGGGCGCCGGCAGTCACCCCGCGGTGGGCCTGGCGCTGCTGGCGGGGGTGGTGGTCGGCGTGGGTGCGACTACCACGTTGCTGGGGGCGGTGGCCGCCTCCGCGCAGTGCTGGGGCATGTACTCGGGGTTCGAGCTGCACCGCCTCGGCGAGCTGCGGCTGGACCCGGCGAGCCGGTCGGCGTTGGTGCTGCTGCTCGGGCTCGGGGTGGCCGCCAGCCTGGTCGGGCTCGCGGTCACTTCACGCAGGGAATTCCGCCGCCCTGCAGGCTCGACACCGGTGCTGCCGGCGTTGCCGGACTCGGCGATCCCAGTGTTGCTTCGTCCGTCCCGGCCGCGCCATCCAGGTCGGCGGGCGGGGTGAAGTCGCTCCCGACGAGCAGCCTCTCGTGGCCGCTCGGCAGGTTCGGGTCGACCTCCACGGGCAGCCCGCCCAGCGCGGCGGCCAGCGCGGTCGCCGCCGCCTTGGAGCCGGCCGAGTAGCTCACGGTCGACTCGGTGCGCGGGGTCCGCTCGGTGCGCACGCTGCCCTGGGTGAGGCCGCGCGCGGTGAGCTGGCGCTCCAGCGTCGCGGCCAGGCCGTTGCGGCCGCTGGCGTTGACGACGTCCAGCGTGGCCGCCGGCAGCTGGGCGCCCGTTGTGCCGGCCGGCGCGGTCGCGTCGTCCGGGTTGATCAGGCTGCGCACCGTGGCCCTGACCTGCTCGAGGTCGACCAGGTTCACGTCCTGCCCGTCCACCTGGCTGAACTGCTTGACCGGCAGCGTGGTGAACGTGATGTTGCCGTCCAGCAGGGGCTGGGACTGCTGCAGGAAGCGGAGCAGGTCGAACTCGCTGTCGATCACCACGTCCCTCTTGGCGACGTCGATCAACGAGTCCAGCCGCGCCGGGTCGGCGAACGTGCCGGCGCTGCGCAGCTGGTAGGCGGCCGAGGACAGGAAGGCCTGCTGGCGGCGTTCCCGGTCGAGGTCGGTGAAGTTCAGGTCCGGGTGCACGTAGTCGCGGCGCTGCCGGACGAACGCGAGCGCCTGGGCGGCGTCGAGCTGCTGGTGGCCCTTGACGAACTTGGCGCCGGAGTAGCTGTCCTGCGTCGGCCCGGCCAGGCACACGGTGACCGAGCCCAGCGCCTTCGCCAGGTCGTAGAAGCCGACGAGGGTGACCTCCACGAAGTGGTCGATCGACACCCCGCCGAGGAAGTCCTCGACCGTCTCCAGCTCCTCCTTGCGGCCGGCCTCCCTGCCCTGCTGCTCCAGCGTGCTCTGGTTGACCACGCCCCGCGCCCGCAGCTCGCGCTCGGCGGCGTCCTTGGCGAGCCCGTAGGCCTGCTTGATCTTCTGCTTGTGCACGCCGTCCGGGTCGTTCGGCAGCGTGACGTAGTCGTCGCGGGGGATCGAGATCGCCTGGGCCCTGCTGCCGTCCCCCGGTACGTGCAGCAGCATCAGGACGTTCGTGTTGTAGCCGCCGTCGCTGGAGTCGCCTGCGTGCAGCTGCGCCAGCACGTCCCTGGGCAGCGGGTTGCCGTTCTGATCCAGCCGGCTGTCGAGGCCCATCACCAGGATGTTCGTGTCGCCGTTGGTGGACGTGGTGCCAGTGCCGGTCAGTGCGTCGGACTTGGTCAGCCCGCTGGACAGGCTCTGGTAGGCGTGCCAGCCGTAGCCGGTGACGAACAGCACGAGGGCCGAGAGCAGGGCGAGCAGCCCCTTCAGCGCCGCCCGGCCCCGCGAGTTCACCCGCACAGCGTGCACCAGGAGCCCCGCGACAGGGAAAACGACGCGTACCGCCCCTCAGCTGGGGCTCAGCGTGCCGGGAGCCCAGGTCGGTCCCGCTGGCCGGTCGGCGGGGAGGTGCCGGGCGCATGATCACGCGCGGGTGAACCCCGGCCGCCGGCGCGGAGCCGGTGACTACGCTCACCGCGCCGTCAGGATCGCGTCAAAACCGCAGCTGTGCCGCGTCTGGACGGCGCAACATCGCGGGGTACGTACTTGCCGGAGGTGACTGTCCGTGAGCTCTAGCTCGCCGTCGCCCCGGCCCGAGGGTGAGAATGACGCCGTGAGTCCTGAGCCACCCTGTCGCCGGGGCATGCTGCGCATCTACCTGGGCTCCGCGCCCGGGGTGGGTAAGACCTTCGCCATGCTCGGCGAGGGCCGCAGGCGCGCGGAGCGGGGTACCGACGTCGTCGTCGGGATCGTGGAGACACACGGCCGGCCCAAGACCGAGGCGCTGCTCGAAGGGTTCGAGGTCGTCCCGAGGCGGCACACCACCTACCGGGGCACCGACCTGTCCGAGCTGGACGTGGACGCCGTGCTGGCCCGCAGGCCGGAGTTCGCGCTCGTCGACGAGCTGGCACACAGCAACGCGCCCGGCTCGCGGAACGAGAAGCGCTGGCAGGACATCGACGAGCTGCTGGCCGCCGGCATCGACGTGATCTCCACGGTGAACGTGCAGCACCTCGAGTCCCTCAACGACGTTGTCGAGACGATCACGAAGGTGCGGCAGCGCGAGACCGTGCCGGACGAGTGGGTGCGCGGCGCCGAGCAGATCGAGCTGGTCGACATCACCCCGGAGGCGCTGCGCCGCCGGATGGCGCACGGCAACATCTACCCGCCGGAACGGGTCGACGCCGCGCTGTCGAACTACTTCCGGCCGGTCAACCTCGTCGCGCTGCGCGAGCTGGCGCTGCTCTGGGTGGCCGACGAGGTGGACGACGCGCTGCTGCGGCACCGCGCCGAGCAGAGCATCACCGAGGTCTGGGACGCCCGCGAGCGGGTGGTCGTCGCGGTGACCGGCGGCGCCGAGAGCGAGACGGTGCTGCGCCGTGCCGCCCGGATCGCCAAGCGCGCGGGCTCCGGGGTCGGGGGCGCCGACCTGCTGTGCGTGCACGTGCTGCGCAGCGACGGGCTGGCCGGCATGCCGCCCGCCGCGCTCGGCAAGCTGCGCCGCCTCGCCGACGACGTGGGTGCCTCGTTCCACACCGTGGTCGGCGGTGAGGACGTGCCGGCCGCGCTGCTGGACTTCGCGCGCGGCGCCAACGCCACCCAGCTGGTACTCGGCACCTCACGGCGGTCCCGGCTGGCCAGGCTGTTCAACCCGGGCATCGGCTCCGCGGTCGTGCAGGACTCCGGTTCCATCGACGTGCACATGGTCACCCACCAGCACGCCAACGGTGGGCCGGCGGTGCGCTGGATACGCAGTGCTCTGCCGCTGCGCCGGGTGCTGTCCGGCTGGGTGCTGGCCGTGCTGGCGCCCGGGCTGGCCACCCTGGCGGGGGTGATGTTCGCGCCGCTGTTCGGGCTGTCCACCGATGTGGTGCTGTTCTTCCTGGCCATCGTGCTCGTGGCGCTGGTCGGCGGGCTCGGGCCGGCGCTGCTGGCCGCGGTCGCGGGCGGGCTGCTGCTGAACTACTTCCTCACGCCGCCGGTGCACACCTTCACCATCGCCGAGCGGGAGAACGTGATCACCCTCGTGGTGATGGTCATGGTGGCCGTCGCGGTGGCGCTGGTGGTGGACCGCGCCGCCCGCCGCGCCGAGCAGGCCGCGAGGGCCCGCACCGAGGCCGCCCTGCTCGCCTCGTTCGCCCGCGTCGTGCTGACCAGGGTCGACCCGCTGCCCCGGCTGCTGGAGAAGGTCAGCGAGGCGTTCGGGCTGCGCTCGGTCGCCGTGCTGGAGCGGGCGCCCGAGGAGAAGTCCGGCTGGCGCTACGTGGCCTGCGTCGGTTCGCCGGACTGCCTGCGCCCCGAGGACGCCGAGGTGGACGTCGAGGTCGACGAGCACATCCACCTGATCGGCCAGGGCCGCACGCTCGCCGCCGGTGACCGCCGGGTGCTGGAAACGGTCGGCGGCCAGGCGCTGCTCGCGCTGCGCGGCCAGCGGATGGCTGCCGACGCCGCCGAGGCGCACCGCAAGGCCGAGGGGGCGGAGCTGCGGTCGGCCCTGCTCAACGCCGTCGGCCACGACCTGCGTACCCCGCTGACCTCGATCAAGGCGGCCGCCGGCAGCCTGCGCGACCCGGAGCTCGTGCTCTCCGACGGCGACCGGCAGGAGCTGCTGGCCACCGTCGAGGAGTCCGTCGACCGGCTCACCGCGCTGGTCGACAACCTGCTCGACTCCTCGCGGCTGGCCGCCGGCGCGGTGGTGCCCCGGATCGCGGCCGTCGGCTACGACGAGGTGGTCGCGCTCGCGCTGACCGGGGTGGAGAACGCCCGGCGGGTGCTGGTGGAGGTCGACGAGGCGCTGCCCGAGGTGCTGGCCGACATCGGGTTGCTGGAGCGCGTGGTGGCCAATGTCGTCGACAACGCACTCAAGCACGGCAGGGGCGCCTCGGTCGCGGTCCGGGGCAGCGCGCTCGCCGACCGGGTCGAGCTGCGCGTGGTGGACGAGGGCCCCGGGGTGCCCCGCGACGCCGCCGGTGGGTTGTTCACGCCGTTCCAGCGCCTCGGTGACCGGCAGGCCACGCCCGGGGTGGGCCTCGGGCTGAGCGTGGCGCGCGGCTTCACCGAGGCGATGGGTGGGACGCTGACCGCCGAGGACACCCCGGGCGGCGGCCTGACCGTGGTGATCGCGCTGCCGGCGGCTCAGTCGGTGGCTTCGGTGGCCTCGGTGGTTCCGCCGGCGAGCGTGGAGGTGGCGCCGTGACGCGCGTACTGGTGGTGGACGACGACGCGCAGATCCTGCGCGCGCTGCGGATCAACCTGGCCGCCAGGGGCTACCAGGTGCTCACGGCCGTGGACGGCGCGAGCGCGCTGCGGGTGGCCGCCGACGACCACCCCGAGGTCGTGGTGCTCGACCTCGGGCTGCCCGACCTGGAGGGCACCGACGTGATCGCCGGGCTGCGCGGCTGGACGCAGGTGCCGATCATCGTGCTGTCCGCGCGGACGGACTCCACCGACAAGGTCGACGCGCTCGACGCCGGCGCCGACGACTACGTCACCAAACCGTTCGGCATGGCTGAGCTGCTGGCCCGGCTGCGCGCTGCGGTCCGCCGCTCGACGGTCGGCCAGGTGGACGGGGAGCCCGTGGTCTCCACCGCGACGTTCACCGTGGACCTGGCGGCGAAGAAGGTCGTGCGCGACAACGCCGAGGTGCACCTCACGCCGACCGAGTGGGGCATCCTCGAGCAGCTCGTGCGCAACCACGGCAAGCTCGTCGGCCAGCGCCAGCTGCTGCAGGAGGTGTGGGGCCCCGCGTACGGCAAGGAGACCAACTACCTGCGCGTGTACCTCGCCCAGCTGCGGCGCAAGCTCGAGCCCGACCCCGCCCGCCCCCGGCACCTGATCACCGAGCCCGGCATGGGGTACCGCTTCGAGCTGTGAGCTCGGCCGCTCGACCTGTCGACTGTGCTCGACTTGTCGACTCGTGACTCAGCCGGACTCAGCCTGACTCAGCCGGGCTCAGCCGGACTCAGTAGCCGAAGTCCTGGGTCCAGTAGCTGCCCGGGGCGTAGTAGCCGACGCCGATCGTGGTGAACTCACAGCTCAGGATGTTCTTGCGGTGGGGCGGCGAGTGTATCCAGACGTCCATCACGATGGCCGCCGTGCGCTGGCCGTATGCGATGTTCTCGCCGCCGGTGCGGTCGGCCGGGAAACCGGCGGCGACCTCCCGGTCGTCCCAGGTCTTGCCCTCCGGCGTGCTGTGGCCGAAGTAGCCCCGGACGGCCATGTCCCGGCTGTGGGCCTGGGCCGCCCTGGTCAGCCGGGGGTCCACCGAGAGCGGTTTGCAGCCGGCGGCGCGGCGCTGGATGTTCGTGATGGCGAGGACCTGGGCGGCCGGCCCTGACAGGCCTGGCGGGATCTCGATCGGCGGGGGACCAGGTGGCTGCGGCGCCTGCGGGACCGGGGGGATCGGCGGCGGCACGGGGATCGGCGGGAACGGCAGCAGCAGCGGGCCGCGGGGCGTGGGCGTGCCGGGGGGCTCCGGCGGTGGTGGGCCGACCGCCATGGGGCCGGACAGTGTGGTGTCGGGCTGTGGCGCGGGCGGTGGCTCCTGGTGGCGCGGCCCGACCACCACGGTGACCACCGCGATCAGGGCGCCACACCCCAGGCCAGCGAGCGCCGGGACTAATCGCCGCCGCCCGATCATGGTCACAGTGGGTGAACGTAGCAGACTGCGTAGCGTGCACTCCGATAGCGCCATTCGGCTGACAGCATGGGTACACGGCCACGTCCAGGGGGTGGGTTTCCGCTGGTGGACGCGATCTCGAGCGCTCGAGTTGGGCCTGGTAGGCAGCGCGTCCAACCTGCGTGACGGCCGGGTCGAAGTGATCGCGGAAGGCAGCCGGCAAGCCTGCGAACAGCTGCTCGTGACGCTGCGTGGTGGCCAGACCCCCGGCCGCGTCGATCGGGTGACGGAACGCTGGAGCACCCCCACAGGCACGCTGACAGGCTTCACAGAACGCTGACCCGCCGCGGTACCGCCCCGCCCAAGCCGGCCCCGCCCGGCCCAGCCAAGCCGGCCCGGCCTGCCTCCTGTTACCCAACTGGCACAGGAGGCAGGTTTCTGGGCCGGAAAACCTGCCTCCTGTGGAGTTCGGTAACAGGAGGCCGCGAGCGTCCCCGGCGGGGCGGGCGAGCAAGGCGGTTGGCGGTGCGCGCGCCGGCCGAGGCCGCACGGAAGCCGAGCCCGAGCGACGGGCTTCCCGGCCCGCTCCCTCGTGCCGGGAGGCCTGTGGTTACCCAACTGCACCACAGGCAGGTTTGGGCGCCCCAAAACCTGCCTCCCGTGCAGCTCGGTAACCACAGGCCGAGCCGACCTACCCGGCGTGCCTCTCGGCTCGGGGCGCCTCCGGCACCGCGCGTTGCAATGACACCACCTGGCCGCCGCTCGCTACGGCCGGAGTTGTTCAGCACGCCCCCTAGTAGTCTTGGCCGGTTCGCGTGACCGGCCGGCTGCGGGCCCCGACGAGAGGCCAGCCTCGACGTGCATCTCAAACGCCTGACGCTGAAGGGCTTCAAGTCCTTCGCCTCGGTCACCGAGCTGCGCCTCGAACCGGGCATCACGTGTGTGGTCGGGCCCAACGGGTCCGGTAAGTCGAACGTCGTCGACGCGATCCAGTGGGTATTCGGCGAGCAGGGCGCCAAGGCGCTGCGCGGCGGCAAGATGGAGGACGTGATCTTCGCCGGCACCGCCGGCCGGCCGCCGCTGGGGCGCGCCGAGGTCACCCTGACCATCGACAACTCCGACGGCGCGCTGCCGATCGAGTACTCCGAGGTGTCGATCACCCGCCGGATGTTCCGGGACGGCGCGGGCGAGTACGAGATCAACGGGTCCAGCTGCCGGTTGCTGGACATCCAGGAACTGCTCTCCGACTCCGGCATCGGCCGCGAGATGCACGTGGTGGTCGGCCAGGGCCAGCTCGCCGCCATCCTGGAGGCCAAGCCCGAGGAGCGGCGCGCCTTCATCGAAGAGGCCGCCGGCGTGCTCAAGCACCGCAAGCGCAAGGAAAAGGCGCTGCGCAAGCTCGACGCGATGCAGGCCAACCTGACGCGGTTGACCGACCTCACCGGCGAGCTGCGCCGCCAGCTCAAGCCGCTCGGCAAGCAGGCCGAGATCGCGCGCAGGGCGCAGACGGTGCAGTCCGAGCTGCGTGACTCCAGGCTGCGCCTCGCGGCCGACGACCTGGTCACGCTGCGTGCCGAGCTCGCCAGGGAGGAGGCCGACGAGGCCACCGCAAGGGCCAGGCGCGCCGAGATCGAGCAGCTGCTGGTCGCCGCCCGGGACGAGCTGGCCGGCCGGGAGGCCGAGCTGGCCGCCGCGCAGCCGGCGCTGACCGCCGCCCAGGAGACCTGGTACCGGCTCTCCGCGCTGCAGGAGCGGCTGCGTGGCACGGTGCGGTTGGCCGCCGAGCGGGGGCGGCACCTGTCCGAGCCGGTCGAGGCGGGCGCAGGCGGGCGGGATCCCGACGAGCTGGAGGCCGAGGCCGAGACCATCGCCGAGCGGGAGGACATCCTGGTCGCGGCGGTGGCCGACGCGCGCCGGGCCCTGAGTGGCACGGTCGAGCGGCTGGCCGAGCACGAGCGCGCGCTGGCCGCCGCCGAGCGGGCCCACCTGGCCGCGGTCCGGGCGGTCGCGGACCGGCGCGCCGGGCTGGCCACCCTGGCCGGTAGGGCCGAGGCACTGCGCAGCAAGTCCGCCGCGACCGCCGAGGAGATCGACCGGCTGTCCGCCGCGCTGGCCGAGGCGCGGGCCCGGACTGAGGTGGCCGAGGCCGAGCTGTCCGTGCTGCAGGCCGACTTCGGCGTGTTCGAGGACGGCGACAACGGGCTGGACCAGCGTGGCAGGGCCGCCGTCGAGGCCCACGACGAGGCGAAGCTGCGGGTCGCCGAGCTGGTCGCGGCCGAGCGCGCGCTGGAGCGTGACCGCGCGCACTGGAAGTCCAGGGTGGAGGCACTTGCCCTGGGCCTGCGCCGCAAGGACGGCTCCGCCGCGCTGCTGGCCGCCGGCGAGCGGCTGCCGGGGCTGCTCGGCTCGCTGGCCGGGCTGGTCACCGTCGAGCCGGGTGCCGAGGCCGCGCTGGCCGCCGCGCTCGGTGGCCTGGCCGAGGGTGTCGCGGTGTCCTCGGTGGCGGACGCGGTGGCCGCGCTGGTGCTGCTCAAGTCGGAGGGCGCCGGCCGGGCCGGGATCATGATCGGTACCGGGGCGGGCGACCCCGGGCCGGTGAGCTCGCGGCCGGCGCTGCCACCGGGCGCGCGCTGGGCCGACGAGCTGGTCAGCGTGCCGGCGCGGTTGCGGCCGTCGGTGTGCCGGGCACTGGTCGACGTGGTCCTGGTGGACGACCTGGCGGCGGCGGAGCGGGTGGTCGGCGAGCTGTCCGGGGCGCTGCCGGCGGTGCGCGCGGTCACCGTGGAGGGCGACCTGCTCGGCGCCGGCTGGGCGGTCGGCGGTTCGAGCCGCGACCAGAGTGCGATCGAGGTGCAGGCCGCGGTCGAGGAGGCCGGCGAGACGGCCGAGCGGCTGGACGCCGAGCTGGAGGGGCTGCGCGCCAAGCTGGACGGCGCGAGGGCCGAGGAGGCCGCCCGGCTGGCCGACGTGGAGGCCGCCCAGGAGGCGCAGAGCGCGGCGGACGCCCGCCGGGCCGCGGTGGCACAGCGGTTGGGCAGGGCCGACCAGGCGGTGCGCTCGGCGTCCGCGGAGGCCGAGCGGCTGCGCCAGCGCCGTGACGAGGTCGAGGCCAGCCGGATCGAGGCGCTGGGTGCGCTGGACGAGGCCGAGCAGCGGCTGGAGGCGGCGCAGGGCGAGCCGGTCGAGGAGGAGCCCGACGACGTCATCCGCGAGGAGGCCGCCGAGCAGCTGGCCGCGGTGCGCGCCGAGGAGATGGAGGCGCGGCTGGGCCTGCGCACCGCCGAGGAGCGGGCCCGCGCCATCGCCGGCCGTGCCGAGTCGCTGCGCCGCCAGGCCCGTTCGGAGCGCGAGGCCAGGGCTCGGGCGGCCAGCGCGCGGGCGGCCAGGGAGCGCGGGGCGGCGATCGCCGAGGCGGTCCGCTCGGCGGGCGAGGTCGCGCTGGAGCGCATCGAGGTGTCGCTTGCCACCGCCGAGGCGGAGCGCGAGTCGGCGAGGGCGGCCCGCGACTCCGGCGAGGCCGCTGTCGGCGAGGTGCGGGCCAGGGTGAACCAGCTGGCCGGCGAGCTCGAGCGGCTCACCGACACCGTGCACCGCGACGAGGTGCTGCGCGCGCAGTCGCGGCTGCGGGTGGAGCAGCTGGAGTCGAGGATCGGCGCCGACTTCGGCATGGGCCTTGAGGAGCTGACCGCCGAGTACGGCCCCGACCAGGACGTGCCGCCCGGCCCCGGTGAGCTCGCCGAGTACGAGGCTGCCAAGGAGCGCGGCGAGGACGTGGTCGCCCCGCCCGCGATGCCGTACGACCGGGCCACCCAGGAGCGGCGCGCGCAGCGGGCCCAGCGCGACCTGACGACCCTGGGCAAGGTCAACCCGCTGGCGCTCGAGGAGTTCGCCGCGCTGGAGGAGCGCTACAAGTTCCTCTCCACCCAGCTGGAGGACCTGAAGGCGACCCGGCGCGACCTGCTCATCGTGGTCCGCGAGGTGGACGACAAGATCCTCGAGGTGTTCGCGTCGGCGTACGCGGACGTGGCGCGCGAGTTCGAGACGGTGTTCAGCACGCTCTTCCCCGGCGGTGACGGACGGCTGGTGCTCACCGACCCGGACGACCTGCTCACGACCGGGGTGGACGTCGAGGCGCGGCCGCCCGGCAAGAAGATCAAGCGGCTGTCGCTGCTGTCCGGCGGGGAGAAGTCGCTGACCGCGGTGGCCATGCTGGTGGCGATCTTCCGGGCGCGGCCCTCGCCGTTCTACGTGATGGACGAGATCGAGGCGGCGCTGGACGACGCCAACCTGCGCCGGTTGATCGGCCTGCTCGAGGAGCTGCGGGCCACCTCGCAGCTGATCATCATCACGCACCAGAAGCCCACCATGGAGGTGGCCGACGCGCTCTACGGCGTGAGCATGCGCGGCGACGGCATCACCACGGTGATCTCCCAGCGCCTGCGCGGCGTGCCGGCGGCCGGCTGACCGCTGCGCCTCCGGTGGGGGAGCCGAGGGCTGCCGGCCGGATAACAGTTGGGCGGGGTCGGGGCCGCGGCCGGTGCCGGCACCGCCGGTTCGCCGCCGCGGTGTCAGGATGGCACCCGTGATGGACTTGCTCGCCGCCCGCACCGCGCTCACCCAGGGACAGCTCACCCAGGGACAGATCAGCCAGGCTCCCGCCCAGATCGGCGTGGTGTGGATCGTCGTCGCGGTCGTGCTGGTGCTGCTCGTCATCGCGTTGGTGGTGGGCCTGGTTGCCGCCCGGCGCAGGCGGGTCAACCTGCGCACGGATCGGCCCGAGCCCAAGCCCACCGACCCGAAGGCTCCCCGCGAGGTCTACCGGGGCACCGGGCAGATCACCTTCTCGGCGGGCACCGGCACGGGCACCGCCGAACGCCCGGCCCCGCCGGTCGACCCTGCCTCGAACGGGCTCGCCCCGGCTCAACCCGCCGCCCCGGAGGCTCCCGCCGCCCCGGAGGCTCCCGCACAGCCGGCCCAACCGTCCGTGCCCCCGGCCGAGCCCGTTCCACCGACCACCGAGCTGGCCCCGCCCCCTGCCGAGCCGGCCCCGCCGGCCGACCCCGCGCCCCCGACCGCCACGCCCCCGACCGCCCCGCCGACGGCCGAGCCGGCACCGGCCGCGGCGGCCCCGGCTCCGGGCCCTGCCGCGCCGGCCGCGCCCGCCCCGACCGAGGCGATCGAACCGACCGAGGGCCGGCTGGAGCGGCTGCGCGGCCGGCTCGCGGGGTCGCGCTCGGCGTTCGGCCAGGGGCTGCTCGGGCTGCTCGGCGGCGGCGAGCTGGACGAGGAGTCGTGGGAGGAGATCGAGGACACGCTGCTGCTGGCCGACCTCGGCGCGGACACCGCAACCGAGCTGGTCGCCACGCTGCGCGCCGAGATCGCCGCCAAGGGTGCCCGCACCCCCGAGCAGGCCCGCCAGCTGCTGCGCGACGTGCTGACCGCCGCACTCGCGCCGGAGCTGGACCGCTCGGTGCGCGCCCTGCCGCACGACGGCCGGCCCGCCGTCGTACTGGTCGCCGGCGTGAACGGCACCGGCAAGACGACGACCACCGGCAAGCTGGCCAGGGTGCTGGTGGCCAACGGCCGGACCGTCGTGCTCGGCGCCGCCGACACGTTCCGGGCCGCCGCCGCCGAGCAGCTGGTCACCTGGGGTGAGCGGGCCGGCGCCGAGGTGGTGCGTGGGCCGGAGGGGGCCGACCCGGCGAGCGTGGCGTTCGAGGCGGTCAAGCGGGCCGCCGAGGAGGGCGCCGACGCCGTGCTGCTGGACACCGCCGGCCGGCTGCACACCAAGACCGGCCTGATGGACGAGCTCGGCAAGATCAAGCGGGTGGTCTCCCGGCAGGGCGAGGTCGACGAGGTCCTGCTCGTGCTCGACGCGACGACCGGTCAGAACGGCGTGATCCAGGCCCGGGTCTTCGCCGAGGTCATCGATGTCACGGGCATCGTGCTGACCAAGCTGGACGGCACCGCGAAGGGCGGCATCGTGTTCCGGGTGCAGCGCGAGCTGGGGGTGCCGGTGAAGCTCGTCGGCCTCGGCGAGGGCCCTGACGATCTTGCCCCGTTCGAGCCCGGCGCGTTTGTGGACGCCCTGCTCGCCTGACCCCCGAGCGCCCCCGAGGTTCGAGTTCGGGGGTGAGTGACACTCAATTCCCGGTGTGACTGGTGGGGTGGCTGTGACTCACCCTCGGTGAGCCCCGTCACGCTCACCGTATGGGTGAACCGGTTGAGGGGGTCGCTTAACGTGCACGTAACGACCGGGGAGCGCTCGTTCACCGGCGCGCAACATGGAGCGACTTTCGGCGAAACATCGCCCGCAGATCCTTCTCGCCAACCTGGCTGACAGGAGGGCAAGAAGGTGATCAACGCAGGGGATACCGCTTGGGTCCTTGCCAGCGCCGCGCTGGTGATGCTGATGACCCCGGGCTTGGCGTTCTTCTACGGCGGCATGGTCCGTAGCAAGAGCGTTCTGAACATGCTGATGATGAACTTCATCTGCTTGGCAGTGATCGGCATACTCTGGACGCTCTACGGATACAGCTGGTCGTTCGGCAACGATGCCTTCGGCGGCCTGGTCGGTGGCAACGAGTTCGCCGGCCTCGGCAAAACCATCGGACACTTCGTCGGGGCGGCCGTGACGGGCCCGCCGGCCATCGCATGGCCTGGTCCGGACGCACTGCCGGCAACGGCTTTTGTGATGTTCCAACTGATGTTCGCGGTCATCACCCCGGCGCTGATCTCCGGCGCGATCGCGGACCGTGTGAAGTTCTGGGCCTGGACGCTGTTCGTCGTGGTCTGGGGCTCGCTGGTGTACTTCCCGGTGGCGCACTGGGTGTTCGCGTTCGACGGATTCACCGGGCCGGACAGCCACGGTGGCTGGATCGCCAACACGCTGAAGGCCGAGGACTTCGCCGGTGGTACCGCGGTGCACATCAACGCCGGTGCCGCCGGTCTCGCGCTGGCGATCGTGCTCGGGCGGCGCAAGGGCTGGCCGCGTGACCCGATGCGGCCGCACAACCTGCCGTTCGTGCTGCTGGGCGCGAGCCTGCTGTGGTTCGGCTGGTACGGCTTCAACGCCGGTTCCGCGCTGAGCGCGAGTGACCTGGCGGGTGTTGCGTTCACCAACACCACGGTGGCGACCTGTGCCGCGGTGCTGGGCTGGCTGGTCGTCGAGCAGATCCGGGACGGCAAGCCGACCACCCTGGGTGCCGCATCGGGTGCGGTGGCCGGTCTGGTAGCGATCACGCCGGCGTGTGGGTTCGTGAACCCGCTCGGCGGCATCGTGATCGGGCTGGTGGCCGGCGCGGTCTGTGCGCTCGCGGTCGGCATCAAGTACAGGTTCGGCTTCGACGACTCGCTCGACGTGGTCGGTGTGCACCTGGTCGGCGGCATCATCGGCACGTTGCTGATCGGCTTCTTCGGCACCAAGAGCGTCAACTCGGCGGCGCTCGGCGAGGACGGCCTGTTCTACGGCGGTGGCTTCACCCAGCTCGGCCGCCAGGCCATAGCCGCCGGGGCAGTGCTGGTCTACTCGTTCGTGATGGCCTACATCATCGGCACGGTGATCAAGAAGACCATCGGGTTCCGGGTCGAGGAGGAGGCCGAGGTCACCGGCATCGACGAGGGCGAGCACGCGGAGAGTGCCTACGACTTCTCCACGGTCGGTGGCCGGGCCAGCAGCGGCCTCGGCCAGCACGCGCTCGGCGGCTCCGGGGGCGAGAAGGTCAACGCCAACGTCGCCGCAACTGTCACGAAGGAGGGCTGACCGGCCATGAAGCTCGTGACAGCGATCATCAAGCCGTTCGTGCTCGAGGACGTCAAGGGTGCCCTGGAGCAGATCGGGGTGCTGGGTATGACGGTCAGCGAGGTGCAGGGCTACGGCCGGCAGAAGGGTCACACCGAGGTCTACCGGGGTGCGGAGTACTCCGTCGACTTCGTGCCGAAGGTGCGCATCGAGGTCGTGACCGACGATGCGCAGGCCGACAAGGTGGTGGACGCCGTGGTCGAGGCGGCCCGCACCGGCAAGATCGGCGACGGCAAGGTGTGGGTCAGCCCGGTCGACTCGATCGTGCGGGTCCGCACCGGGGAACGCGGCTCGGACGCCATCTAGTCAGGAGGCGATGGGGTGATCGCGGTGCGCCATGGAGTGACCGCGATCGCCCCATTGCCGAACCGGCCGCCACGGGGTGTGATCATTCGGCTCTCGGAACGCTCGGGAGGCGAATGTGCTCACAACGCAAGTGATCAATGCGGGAAGTACCGCATGGGTGCTGGTCAGCGCGGCCCTGGTGATGTTGATGACGCCAGGGCTCGCGCTGTTCTACGGCGGCCTGGTGCGCGCGAAGAGCGTGCTCAACATGATGATGATGAACCTGATGTGCCTGGGCATCGTCACCGTGCTGTGGGTGGTGTTCGGCTACTCGCTGGTGTTCGGCAACGACATCGGGGGCGGCCTGCTGGGCGGCCTGGACCACGTCGGGCTGCGGGACGCGGCCACGGTGGTCGGCCCGCCCTCGGACCGGATCCCACTGTTGGCGTTCGCGATGTTCCAGCTGATGTTCGCGGTGATCACCGCGGCACTGCTGGCCGGCGCGATCGCCGACCGGGCCAAGTTCTGGAGCTGGACGGCGTTCATCGTGCTGTGGACCTGCCTGGTCTACTTCCCGCTGGCGCACTGGGTCTTCTCGTTCAACGGCTACGCGGCGGAGCACGGCGGCTGGATCGCCAACCAGCTCAAGGCGCTGGACTTCGCGGGCGGCACCGTCGTGGAGATCAACTCCGGGGCGTCGGCGCTGGCGCTGGCGTTGATCCTGGGCAAGCGGCGCGGTTGGCCGAAGGACCCGATGCGCCCGCACAACATGCCGAACGTGCTGCTCGGCGCCGGGCTGCTGTGGTTCGGCTGGTTCGGCTTCAACGCAGGGTCGGCGCTGGCGGTCGGTGCGGTGGCGGCCAACGCGTTCATGACCACGATGACCGCGTCCGCGGCCGGCCTGATCACGTGGCTGATCTACGAGCAGGTCACCGACGGCCGGCCGACCTCGCTCGGCGCGGCCTCCGGGGCGATCGCCGGGCTGGTCGCGATCACCCCGGCCTGCGGCTTCGTGGACACCTGGGGGGCGCTGGTGATCGGTGGGCTCGCCGGCGTCGTGTGTGCGCTGGCGATCAAGCTGAAGTACCGGCTCGGCTACGACGACTCGCTCGACGTGCTGGCCCTGCACGGCACGGGCGGCCTGCTCGGCACGGTGCTTGTCGGGCTGTTCGCCACCACCGCGGTCAACTCGGCCGGCGCGAACGGCCTGTTCTACGGCGGTGGCGTCGGCCAGCTCGGCCGGCAGGCGCTGGCCGCCGCGGTGGCGGTGTGCTACGCCTTCGGGGTCAGCCTGCTGCTGGCCTGGCTGGTGCGCTCGGTGCTCGGGTTCCGGGTGGACCGGGAGGTGGAGTACGCCGGCATCGATGAGTCGGAACACGCGGAGAGCGGTTACGACCTCTCCCTGCTCAGCTCGACGGGGCGTGGGGACATCGGGGTCGTGGCATCGGGGGCGGTCACGCGGGGGACCGTGAGGACGGAACAGGAGGGTGTGGACCGATGAAGCTGGTCACGGCGATCATCAAGCCGTTCGTGCTGGAGGACGTCAAGGGTGCCCTGGAACAGCTCGGGGTGCTCGGCATGACGGTCAGTGAGGCATCCGGCTACGGCCGGCAGAAGGGCCACACCGAGGTCTACCGGGGCGCCGAGTACACCGTGGACTTCGTACCCAAGATCAGGGTCGAGGTCGCGGTGGACGATGCCGTCGCGGACAAGGTCGTCGACGCCATCGTCCAGGCGGCGCGCACCGGCAAGATCGGCGACGGCAAGGTGTGGGTGACCGGGCTGCAGACCGTGGTCCGGGTACGCACCGGGGAACGCGGTAGTGACGCGCTCTGACACTGCTCAATCCATCATTCGACTGGTCGGGGGAACAGTTCGATGAGTACGACGGCGGGCATCGCCGATGATCTCGTCAGGGCCAGGGCGGTGCTGCTCCATCCGGGTCCGGGGCAGCGCCGGCTGGCGCCGGAGGCTCTGCGTGGCGCACTGGTCGACCTGCACGACTTCTGGCTCGCCTCGCGCGCGGCCAGCATCGGGCTGACCGACGGCGTCGCGCTGGTTGCGGTGGGTGCACTCGGCCGGCGTGAGCTGGTGCCGTACTCCGATCTCGACCTGGTGATGGTGCATGACCGCCGACCGGATGCGGACCGGCTGGCCGAGGCGATGTGGTACCCGCTCTGGGACGCCGGCATCGGGCTCGACCACTCGGTCCGCACCCCGGGCCAGGTGGTGCAGGTCGCCGCGACCGACCTGCGCGCCGCGCTCGGCCTGCTGGAGGCCCGCCACCTGGCCGGCGAGCAGGCGCTGTTCGACAAGGTCAACGCGGCCGTCCGGCAGTCGTGGCGGGCCGGCATCCGCAGCCGTTTCGACGAGCTGGTGGAGATGACCAACGCCCGCTGGGAGCGCAACGGCGACGTGGCGCACCGGGTGGAGCCGAACCTGAAGAACGGCCGAGGGGGGCTGCGGGACGTCTACCTGCTCGACGCCCTCGCCGCCGCGCAGCTGATCGACCGGGCCGGCCCGGACGTCGCGGAGGCGCGGCTGCTGCTGCTCGACGTGCGGACCGAGCTGCACCGGCTCGCCGGCCGGGCCCGCGATGTGCTCCGCGCCCAGGACGCCGACGACATCGCCGCCCAGCTCGACCTGGGGGACCGGTTCGACCTGGCCAGGGGGCTGTCAGGGGCGGCGCGCACGGTGGCCTATGCCGTCGACGTGGGGCTGCGGGCGGCCCGGTCCGCGCTGCCCCGCCGGGGGCTCGCCGCGCTGCGCCGGGCGCCGGTGCGCCGGCCGCTGGACGAGGGCGTCGTGGAGCATGCCGGCGAGGTGTCGCTGGCCAGGGACGCCGCGGCGGCCAAGGACCCGGCGCTCGTGCTCCGGGTGGCGGCCACCGCCGCGCGCACCGGGCTGCCGATCGCCGCCGGCACCCTCACCCGGCTCGCGGACACTGCCCCCGAGCTGCGCATGCCGTGGCCGAGGGCTGCGCTCGTCGAGCTGCTGTCCCTGCTCGGCTGCGGCCGCCCGCTGGTCGACGTCGTGGAGGCACTGGACCGGGGTGGGCTGTGGGGCCGGCTGTTCCCGGAGTGGGGCGCCGTGCGCGACCTGCCGCCCCGGGACCGGGCACACGTCTGGACCGTGGACCGGCACCTGGTGGAGACCTGCGCGCAGGCCGCCCGGCTGACCACCCGCGTGGCGCGTCCCGACCTGCTGCTGCTCGGCTCGCTGCTGCACGACATCGGCAAGGGCCGCGACGAGGACCACTCGGTCGTCGGCGAGGGACTGGGGCGCCAGGTCGGCCGCCGGCTCGGGCTGCCGGAGCGGGATGTGCACACGCTCGCCGCGATGGTCCGCCACCACCTGCTGCTGCCCGACACCGCCACCCGCCGCGACCTGGAGGACCGTGCCACGGTGACCCGGGTGGTCGAGACCCTCGGCGGCGACCCGCAGCTGCTGGAGCTGCTGCACGCGCTGGCCGAGGCCGACTCGCTGGCCACCGGGCCGGGCGTGTGGAGCCCGTGGAAACGCAGCCTGATCGACGACCTGGTGCGGCACTGTCGCGCGGAGATGACCGGCGAGCCGATCCGCCAGCCGGAGCCCCTCGACGAGCTGCGCCGCGAGCTCGCCGCGAAGGCCACCGCCACCGACCGGCCCCAGGTCATGCTGCGCGCGCTGGCCGATGGGGGTGCCACCACAGCCCCGCCAGCCGACGCCGGCCCCGACGAGCCGACGGTGGTGCTGGTCGCGCTGCCGGACCGGCCCGGGACCCTGTCCATGGCGGCCGGCGTGCTCGCCTTGCACTCGCTGGAGGTCCACGTCGCCGACCTGCGCTCGCACCGGGGCATCGCGGTGGACACGTTCGCCGTGTCGCCCCGCTTCGGCCGGATGCCAGACCCGGCGATGCTGCGTGACGACCTGGTCAGGGTGCTGGACGGCACGCTCGACCTGACGGAGGCGCTGGCCCGCAAGGAACGCGACTACGCGCGACCCGTCGGCCTGGAGGAGCAGGTCCGGCCCCGGGTGCTCTGGTTCGACGACGAGGCCACCGGAGCCGTGGTGATGGAGCTGCGGGGTGCCGACCGGATCGGCCTGCTGCACCGGATCGCCGCCGCGCTGGAGAGCTGCGGTGCCGACGTCCGGTGGGCGAAGGTCGAGACGCTCGGCTCCTCGGTCGTCGACTCGTTCTGCCTGGTGGAGGTGGACGGCCAGGCCACGCTGCCCCGCCCCGTCCGACGACGGATCGAGCAGGCCGTGCTGGCGGCGGCCAGCTCCTGACCTGGTGGGGCGGGCGCGCACACGGCTTGCCGGGGAAGTCGGCGGGTGGCAGCCTCGGATCATGGTCGGCGACACGGTGGACCGGCTCGTCGAGGAGTACCTGGACGAGCCCGAGGCGAGCTGGAGCATGGGTACCCGGGGCGCGATCGCGGAGTTCGCGAGGGACGCGGGCGAGGCGGTGATCAGGGCGGCGGGTTCCGTGGCGACCGACCGGGGTGGGATCCGGCTGGCCGCGCCGCCCGGAGTGCGCCCGGTGGCCTACGAGACGCCGGCCGGCCCCCGCGACGACTGGAACCACGCCGTGGCGCTCTGCCTGCCCGCCGACGCCGCCCGGTGCGCAACGCGTACCTCGGTGACCGAGCTCGGCCCCGACCACGCCGCCCTGCGCCCCGACGACCGCTCCGCCGCGCTGTTCGACCTCGGCCTGGGCACGCCGACCGTGGACGTCTGTGTGCGTACGGCCGACCCCGCGCTGCTCGGGCTGCTGCGGGCGGCGGCCGGGTCCGCGCTGTTCGCCGACGGTGGCACGCTGGCCGGCCGGATCGCCACCGCCAGCCCGCACCGGGTGTTCGGTACCGCGTGCGGCCGGGTCGAGGTCTACGCCGCGATCCCGCCCGCCGACGGCCGCTCCCCGGACGGCCCGCACACCCACCTGCTGCCGCACCTGCTGCGCACCTCGCCGGGCCGCCCCGCGCACCCGCCGACCGTGCCGATCCCGCCCGGCCTGGTCTCCTGCGCCGAGCTCTACCCGCCGCACCCGCTGCAGGACCTCGTCGGCCGGCCGATCCCGTTCGACGCCGCCCGCCACCAGGCCTTCCAGCGGCTGCTGGACCGGTTCGGGGACGCCGGCCAGCGCAGGCTCAAGGCGGACACGGTCCGCGCGGTGCGCTCCGGCCTGGCGCCTGGCCCGGGTCGGGGCGGCGCGACCGATCCCGCCGGTCGCGCCGCCGTAGCGGTCGCCCTCCGCCAGCTCGCTCACCAGGCCGCGCCGGACACGGTGTGGGCCGAGTACCGGCACCCGCCCGCCGAGCTGCTGGACCCGGACGGCGACCGCAACGGAGCCTGAGCACACACCCCTCGGCGCTTCCGGCCTGGAACGATCCGCCCGCGCCGGCCGTTGATCCCGGTGTGACGGTGACGGCTGAGGACCCCACCGTCCTCGCGGTGTCCCAACGGTCGTTCGTGCTGGTGGGGGGCATCCCGGGGGCGGGTAAGAGCAGCATGCTGGCGCGGCGGCCGATCACGGCGCCGGGCGCGGTGGTGCTGGACTCCGACCCGGTGCGCGAGTGGCTGCGGGACCGGTTACCCACCGGCACGCCCTACCGGCTCTACCGCGGCCTGGTGCACCTCTGGTACCGGCTGCAGATCGTGCTGGCGGTCCTCGTGGCGGTCGGCCCGGTCGTCGTGCACCTGCCGGCCACCGCGATGCTCACCCGGGCCAGCATGGTCGCGCTGGCGATGCTCGCGTTCCGCCGCAGGGAGCTGGTCTGGGTGAACGCCGACCCGGAGGAGGCCAGGCAGGGCCAGCGCAGCAGGGGACGGGTGCTGAGCCGGGCCTGCTTCGAGCGGCACGTCCGGCGGGGTGGCGCGTTCGTGGCGCGGCTACGCGCGGGACATCGGCCGCTCGGCTGGCACCGTGTCACCCTGCTGGACCGCCGCCAGGCCGGCCGCGGACTCGTACTCGCCACCCCGAGCCGCCGCTAGCGCCGCTGGCCAGGGAGGTCGGGGACGTGACCGGCGGGTCCCGATCCGCGTGCGGCGCCGGTTTTGCCCGTGCCCGAGCGCTCGCCGCGATCGGGCGAGAATGAGCGGCCGCGCGATCGAATTCGAGCGCGGGGACTAGCTCACTAAGACGCTGGCGCGCGCATTGTGGCGGGGCCGTTGGTACGGGTCCATCCACTTAGGCGGGATGAATTCCGGGTGGCCGCGGCTCATTCGTACTTTCCAGCCGGATTTGTGGATTTCGCCGTGGTGGGTGCGGCAGAGCATGACGAGGTTGGTGATGTTGGTTTCGCTGCCGTGTATCCAGTGAATGATGTGGTGCACTTGGCAGCGTCGTGGGGTTTTGTCGCAACCCGGGTGGGCGCAGCCTCCGTCGCGGGCGGCGAC
>DATAYB010000726.1:0-8628 GCA_036272795.1 Pseudonocardia sp. | reverse complement strand
CGGGACCGGACGGACGTCAGCTGAGCTGGACCAGGGTGCGGCCCGGTGCCGAGCTGCTCAGCCGGGCGTCGAGGGCCTTGTCCAGCCCGTCCAGGTCGGTCACGGAGGTGGCGATCGCGTCGGCACCGGCGGGGCGCAGGTCGGTCGCCAGCCGCGCCCAGATCGCCGCGCGACGCTCCAGGGGGACCTCGACGGAGTCGATCCCGAGCACGTTCGCCCCGCGCAGGATGAACGGGAAGACCGTGGTGGTCAGCTCGGCGCCACCGGTGTTTCCGCTGGTTGCGACCGAAGCGCCGTAGCGCAGGGTGCTCAGCACGTAGGCGAGGGTGTCGCCGCCGACGCAGTCCACAGCGCCGGCCCAGCGCTCGCGCTCCAGCGGGCGCCCCTTGGCGGAGGTCTCGCTCCGGTTCACCACGGCGGAGGCGCCAAGGGCCTCCAGCCACGGTGCGCTGTCGGCCTTGCCGGTCGACGCGGTGACCTCGTAGCCACGCCCGGCGAGAATGCTCACCGCCACGCTGCCGACCCCGCCGGTGGCCCCGGTGACCAGCACGGGCCCGGCATCCGGCGTGAGCCCCCGCTCCTCGAGCGCCAGGACCGAGAGGCCGGCGGTGAACCCGGCGGTGCCGATCTCCATCGCCGCGCGCGGGGTCAGCTCCTTGGGCAGCGGCATCAGCCACTCGGACGGGATCCGGGCGTACTCCGTGAACCCGCCGTGGTGGCTCACACCGAGCCCGTACCCGTGCGCGAGTACGGCGTCGCCCGTCGCCAGCCCGCTCGTGCCGGGGTCGACGAGATGGCCGGCCAGGTCGATACCGGGGATGAGCGTGTCGAGCCTGGCGACGCGGCCCTTCGGGATCGTGGCGAGCGCGTCCTTGTAGTTGACCCCGGACCACTCGACCCGGATCAGCGCGTCGCCTTCGCCGAGGGCGTCGGTGTCGAGCTCGCGCACCTCGCGCACGACCTCGGCGTCGTGGCGCTCGGCGACAAAGGCGCGGAATCGGGACGGTGCTTGCGACACGGTTCTCTCCAACGAGGTGGTGGGCATCTGTGGTCCCCAACGTGGGCGCCCCGGGCGGGGCGGACAACAGTCACAGTGTCAACCAGATCGCGAGCCTACCGACGTTGTGTCAATGGTCACCCCCAGTGGCGAGGCCGCAGAGTGGGCGGCATGGACCTCACCCCGATGCTGCGGCCGCGGTCGATCGCGGTCGTCGGTGCGAGCCCGCGCACGTTCGCCGGCCGGGTCGCGCTGCGCAACTGCCGGGCCCTCGAGTTCGCCGGCCCGGTGGTGCCCGTGCACCCGCGCCACACCCGGGTCGACGGGGTGCCGGCGGTGGCCTCGGTTGCCGCGCTCGGTGAGGTCCCCGACCTGGTCGTCGTGCAGGTGGCCACGGATCGCGTGCTCGCCGTGGTTGCCGAGGCGGCCGAGGTCGGGGCGCGCTCGTTCGTCATCCCCGGCCGCGGCCACACCGACTCCGGCGCGGCCGCCACCACCCTCGGCGAGGGGCTCACGGAGCTCGCCGCGAGCCACGGCGTGCGGGTCGTCGGGCCGAACTGCATGGGCGTGCTCGACCTCGTCACCGGCGCGGCGCCCTACCTCGGCACGGTGCCGCCTTCGGTCCGCCGGGGCCGGGTCGGCGTGCTCTCGCACAGCGGCGCGGTGGTCGAGGCGCTGGTCAGCTCCGGTGGCCGCGTGCCGTTGAGCACCGTGGTCTCGTGCGGCTCCGAGGTCACCACCACGATGGCCGACTACCTGGACTTCTTCTCCGCCGACCCCGAGACGGACGCGGTGCTGGCGTTCGTGGAGGGGTTCGCCGACCCCGTGCGCATGCTCGCCGCCGTGCGCCGGTTCGCGGGGGCAGGTCGCGGCCGCTGCTCTGCGCCAGGCCGGCGCGGTGATCGCCTCCGACCTCGACGAGCTGTTCGCGTACGGCGAGGTGCTGGCGGCCGGCACGCGACCCCGGGGCGGCCGGCTGCACCTGGTCACCAACTCCGGCGGTGAGGCCAACCTGGTCGCCGACCTCGCCGAGGACGCCGGCCTGACGCTGCCGCCGCTCGGGCCGGCCGCCGCCGAGGACCTGCGCGCCAAGTGGCCGAGGTTCCACGTGGCGAACCCCCTGGACCCGTGGGGCGTCGACGACTACGCGCTGGTCTACCCCGAGGCGTTCCGGGCGGTCGCGGGGGAGCCCGGTGACATCCTCGCCGCGCCGGCCCAGCCCGACCCGCTCACCGAGGGCGAGGCGCTCGCCGTGCTCGACGACCTCGGCATCCGGACCCCCGCCGCGCTCAGCGCTACCAAAGCGCTATGATGACGCTATGAGCGAGATGATCCGCCAGGCCGACCTGCGCAACGACAACGCCGCGATCATGCGCAGGGTGGCCAAGGGGGAGTCCTTCGTGGTGACCGTGAACGGCCGCCCGGTGGCCGATCTCGTCCCGCATCAGCGGGAGAGCCCCCGGCGCCGGTTCGTCCCGGTCGACGCGATGGCGCGTGCGATGGCGGAGCTGCCCGAGCTGGATGCCGCGGCGTGGGCTCGGGATCTCGCGGCGGCCGACGAGATGTTCGGGTCGGACGTCATCGAGGATCCGTGGCGGCGCGGCGGCCGGGGCGCGTCGGAATGAGCGGTCAGCGACGGGCGCTGCTGGACACCTCCGTGCTGATCGACTACCCGACCGAGCAGGTGGCCCGGGTCGCCGACGAGCTGGCGGTGAGTGCGGTCAGCATGGCCGAGCTGCACTACGGCGTCTCGGCCACGCCCGATCCACTGGAACAGCTACGGCGGCGACAACGGCTGCAACTCGTGCACGAGTTGTACGACGTGCTGCCCTTCGACGCGCAGGTCGCCGAGTACTACGGCGCGCTGGCCACGGCCGTGCGCGACCACGGTCGCAACCCGCGCCCGCGTCGGATGGATCTCCAGATCGCGGCGACGGCCGCCCGGTTCGGGCTCGCGTTGCTCACGCACAACGCCGCCGACTTCGCCGGGCTCGAGCGGGCGCTCGAGGTCGTCGAGCTCAGCTGACGGCGCGTCCGGGGCCGCTCAGTGCGCTGGGGCGGCGGCCGGGGGTCCTGACCTGCAGCTCCTTGCGCAGGATCTTGCCGGCGGCGGACTTCGGGATCTGGTCGAGGAACTCGACGAGTCGGATCTTCTTGTACGGCGCGACCCGCTCGGCGACGAACGCGATCAGCTCCTCGGCGGCCAGGCCGGGGTGCGAGTCGCGGCGTACGACGAACGCCGTGGGCAGCTCGCCGCAGCTCTCGTCCGGCACACCGATCACCGCCGCGTCGGCGACGGCCTCATGGCCCAGCAGTACCGCTTCGAGCTCGGCCGGCGCCACCTGGTGGCCCTTGTACTTGATCAGCTCCTTGAGCCGGCCGACCACCCGGAAGATGCCGCTTCGGTCAGCGGTGACCAGGTCGCCGGTGTGCAGGAAGCCGTCCGCGTCGATGGATCGGGCCGTTGCCTCCGGGTTGTTCAGGTAGCCACGCATGATGTTCGGGCCTCGGCACCACAGCTCGCCGGGGGCGCCCTCGGCGGCGTCCTCACCGGTGACCGGGTCGACCACCCGCGCCTCGACGCTCGGTATCAGCAGCCCGATCGAGCCGGGATCGATGTCCGTTCGGTCGGCCGGCGTGCCGTGGGTGCCCGGGCTGGACTCGGTCAGCCCGAAGCCCTGCAGCACGACCGCGTCCAGCCGGCCTGCCAGCGCCCTGCCCAGCTCGACGTCCAGGGACGCGGCCGCCGACACCATGACCCGGACGCTGGTCACGTCGTAGTTGTCCACCAGTGGGCTCTTGGCCAGCGCGAGCGCGATCGGCGGCACGATGTAGAGGTGGTCGATCCGGTACTCGGCGATCGCCCGGAGGAACCCGGCCAGGTCGAACCTCGGCATGGTGACGATGAGGGCGCGGCCCCGCAGGCCCTGGTTCATGATCGAGGTGAGCCCGTAGATGTGGTAGAGCGGGAGCGCCGCGAGCAGCCGGGAGTCGGCGTCGATCTGATGGATCGGGCCGAGCTGCAGCAGGTTGGCCACCAGGTTGCGGTGGGTCAGCATGACGCCCTTGGCCACCCCCGTCGTGCCCGAGGAGTAGGGCAGCGCCGCCAGGCTCTCCGGGTCGATCGTGACCGCCGGGGCCGGTCCGGCGCTGGCCAGCAGCTCGTGCAGGGTCGTCTCGGGCACTTCGGTGGCGGTCCCGGGTGCGGCGGTGGTACCGCCCGGGTCGCCGAGCACCACGATCTCCGTCACCGACACGCCGGGCTCGGCGACCGCGATGCGGGCCCGCGCCAACCCCTCCGGCGCCGTGCACAGCAGCGTCGCGCCGGCGTCGCGCAGCTGGTGGGCGAGCTCCGCCGGGGTGTACTGCGAGTTGACCGGGCTGACCGCCGCGCCGGCGGCCAACACGCCGTGGAACGCCACCGCGTAGTCGGGGCTGTTCGGCGCGAACAGGCCGACCACCGCGCCGGCGCCGATGTCACGCTCGGCGAGGGCCCCGGCCACCCGGTGCACGGCGTCGGCCAGCTGGCCGTACGTGTAACCCTGCCCGGTCGCCGCGTCGACCACGGCGGGGCGGTCGACGTCCGCCGGGTCGAGCCGGCCGAACAGGAACTCCGGCAGGCCGACCGCCGGTATCTCGACGTCCGGGTACGGGCTGCGCAGGATCATCGGGACGCCCCGGAGCCCGCCGGTACCGGCTTGGGCTCTTTGGGTAGCCCGAGCAGCAGCTCGCCGACGATGCCGCGCTGCACCTGCGAGGAGCCGGCGTAGATGGTGCCGGCGCGGGCGTTGAGGTAGACGGTGGTCCACGACGCGGAGGAGTTCGGCGCGCCCGGGTCGTCGGTCTGGAACCAGTTCGGCGACCGGCGCCCGGACGGGGTCAGCGCGTCGAGCCCGAGCACGTCCACCGCGAGCTCCGTGACCACCCGGTGGTACTCGCTCCAGAGCAGCTTGAACGACGCGGCCTCGGCACCCGGCTCCTGCCCGGCGACCAGCGCGGCCGCGGTGCGGGCACCGTGCGCGCGCAGCTGTTCGACCTGCACGTGGCACCAGGCGAGCCGGCGGCGGATGTCCGGGTCGGTGTCCAGCCCGCGTTCCCGGATCAGCTCGATCAGCCGGTTCAGCTCGCTCGCGAACCGGATCGGCGCGTGCAACGCCGTCTCGCCACGTTCGAAGCCGAGCAGCGTCATGGCCACCGACCAGCCCCGGTCGAGCTCGCCGACGACGAGGTCCAGCTCGGTCGTCGCGTTGTCGAAGAACACCTCGTTGAAGTCGGCGTCGCCGGTCAGGTTCCGGATCGGCCGGACGTCGACGCCCGGCTGGTCCAGCGGCACCAGCAGCATGCTGATGCCCCGGTGCGGGGCGGCCGCCGGGTTCGTCCTGGCCAGCACGAACATCCAGTTCGCCCGGTGTGCTCCCGACGACCAGAGCTTCTGCCCGTTGAGCACCCAGCGGTCGCCGTCCGGCTCGGCACGCAGCGCCAGGCCTGCCAGGTCCGACCCCGCACCGGGCTCGGAGAAGCCCTGGGCGAATACGTACTCGCCCGACACGATCTTCGGCAGGAACCGCCGGCACAGCTCGGGGGAAGCCATCCGCAGCATCGTGTTGCCCAGCATGCTGATGCCGAACGCGTCGTTGTCCGAGCTGAACGGGACACCGGCCCCGGTGAGCTCCTCGACCAGCACGACGAGCTCACCGGCGCCGAGCCCGGCGCCGCCGTACTCGCGGGGCCAGGCCGGCGCGACCCAGCCGCGCTCGGCCAGCCCGGCCCGCGCCGCGACCAGGAACTCGGCGTGCTCGTCTCGGGACAGTGCCCCGATGCCCCGCCAGCCGGGCGGTACCAACCCGGCGATGAACTCGCGTACCTCCGCGCGGAACTCGTCCACTCGGCTACCTCCTTGTGTGCCCCTGAACAGAACAGTTGCGTAGATGGACTCACTAGTCAATGCTTTGGGTCAGGCAGTCTCAGCGAGGAGGACACACATGGCGGACGGTCTGACCGGGCTCACCGAGGAGCAGCGCGAGCTGAGCCGGACCGCCGCTCGCCTGCTCGCCGACGCGGCCCGCAAGGACCCGCTGCCGCCCGACTTCCACGCGCTGCCGGTCGCGCTGAACCGGCCGCTCTGGGGGGCGCTCGGCGAGCTGGGGCTGCTCGGTCTCACCGTGCCGGACGCGTGGGGTGGGGCCGGCGCGGGTGTGCTCGACCAGTGCGTGCTGGCGGAGCAGGTCGGCGCGGCGGTGCCCGCCGTGCCGTTCACCGGGACCGCGGCGGCCGGCGCCGTGCTGTCCCGGTGCGCGGCGGCCGGTGGGGCGGCGGCCGAGGTGTTGCCGGGGCTGGCCGGGGGCGCGGTGGTCGTGGCGCCGGCGTGGGAGACGTGGCCGGCCCCGGTGGTGCCCGGTCGCAGGTCCTCGGCGTTGACGCTGGCCGGCTCGGTGGTCGGTGGCACGCTGCGCGCGGTGCCGTTCGGCATGGACGCCGACGGGCTGCTCGGGTTCGACGCCGCCGGCACGCCGCTGCTCGTGGACCTCGCCGGGCCTGGTGTGCGGCGTGCTGCTGTCGACTCGCTGGACGTCCAGGAGCCGCTCGCCTCGGTCACGCTCGACGGGGCGCCGGCCGTCGTGCTGCCGCGCGTCGAACTGCCCGTCGCGGAGCTGCTCACGGTGCTGGCCGCCGAGCTCGTCGGCACCGGGCAGCGCGCACTGGACGGTGCCGTGAGCTACGCCAAGGAGCGGCGCCAGTTCGGCCGCGCCATCGGCTCCTTCCAGGCGATCAAGCACATGCTCGCCGACCGGTACGTGCAGCTGGACGCCGCCCGGCTCCTCGTGCACGCGGCCGCCAACCGGCTCGACGCGGTGCCGGACGGTGCCTCGGGGTCCGTGGAGCTGGCGGCGCGCACGGCGCTCGCCTCGGCCAGCGATGCGGCCGACGCGGCCACGGCCGACGCGCTGCAGACCCACGGCGGTATCGGCTTCACCTGGGAGCACCCCTCGCACGTGCTGCTCAAGCGCGCCAGGGCCCGCCGGATCCTGCTCGGCTCGTCGGCCCGCCAGCTCGAGGCCATCGCCGCCGGGGTGCTCGCCCGGTAGGGGTCGTGAGTGGCGATGGTCGCTATCGCCACCATCGCTGCTCACGACGTCAGAAGAGGGGCATGGCGTGGTCGCGGCCGAGGCGGACGCGGCCCACTGCCTCGAAGAAGACGGGTGAGTGGTTGGCGTGCTGGAGGGCGACCATGCCGTCGCGGTGCAGGCGTTCGATGCGGTCGCCGACGTAGAGCGCGGACGAGCTGGCCGCCTCGTAGACCGCGACCAGCGCGTCCCGGGCCACCGCCGCCGCGTGTGCCATGGCTCCGTGCAGGTCGGCGCGCATCTCCAAGGTGACCGGTTCGCCGTGGGCGGCGGCCAGGTCGAGGTCCCGCGCCACCGAGAACAGCAGGTTGCGGGCGGCGCGCAGGGCCACCTCGCAGCGGCCGAGCGTGCCATGCACCCGTGGCTGGTCGGCGAGCAGCCCACCGAACGGCGTCTGCTTGCTCGGCGCCAGCCGGGCCAGCTCGTCGATCGCCTCGGCGACGGTGCCCAGTGCGACCGCGGTGCAGCCGGCGAACACCAGCAGTACCGGGTGCACGCGGTAGAGCGGCCGGTCGATCCGGGGCGGGTCGTCGATGCCGGCGGTGAGCTCGGCCGGTACGAGGACGTCGCGCCGCTCGACGGTGTTGCTGCCGGAGCCGCGCAAGCCGGTGACGTGCCAGGTCCGCCGGATGGTCAGGTCGGCGCGCGGCACGTGGCAGATCCGCACGTCCGGCCCACCCGCCTCGGTCAGCCTCGGGCCGTCGCCGTTCATGACGACCGCCACCGGGATGAACCAGTCGGCGGAGTCGATGCCGCTGACGATCTTCCATGTGCCGGTCAGCCGGTACCCGCCGTCCACCGCCACCGCCTGTCCGGGGCTGCCGGCGTTCGCCAGCACCGGCTCGTGGTCGCCGGGCCAGATGGTGGCGGTCGCGGCCTCGCTGAGCAGGGTGGCCACGAAGCCGAAGTTGGCGTTCCAGACGACCCACGCCACCGAAGTGTCGATCCGGCCGAGCTGCTCGTACACGCTCAGCGCGGTGTGCAGCGACACCTCGAGGCCGCCCTGCTCGCGGGGCGTGAGCAGCCGCAGCGCGCCGGCCTCGCGCAGCTCCTTCACCAGGTCGTCGGGGAGCTGTCCGAGCGCCTCGGCCTCGTCGGCGGCGGCTTCGATGGCGGGGCGGAGCAGCTCGGGCAGCCGCAGCGCGTCGGCGTCCAGCCGCATCGGCTCGGCGTCCAGCCGCATTGCCTCGACGTCACCGGGGGTGTACTCGGACAAGGGGGGCCTCCTGGGCGCGGTCTGGGTCCACCGAGCAGTGCACCACGCCCGCGTCAACGGGTCGTATACCCCCGGCAGCCGGCCGGGTCAGCGCCCGGTGGCCGCCCGGACCACCTCGCGGACGCGTTCGCTGTCGCGCTGCGCGGTGGCCTGCTCGGACTCCGTCGCCGGCTCCAGTCGGACCGGCATGTCCTTGTGGTGCGGGGTACCGGCGATCGGGTCGCGGTCGGCAGCGTCGGTGATCACGTTGATCCGGGGCCCGTTGGTGACCCGCCCGCCCCGGCCGTCCG
>DATAYB010000725.1:0-14797 GCA_036272795.1 Pseudonocardia sp. | reverse complement strand
GCTGGAGTTCGCCGACGCGATGAGCCTGCGCGTGCCCGAGGAGGGCAGCTCCCGCGCTGTCGAGCGGCTGCGCCAGCACCCGCCGACCGGTACCCAGCCGTCTGTGATCGTGTTCGACGGCGTCGTGGACGTGGAGGCGGTTCGCCCCTACCTGCCGACCATGCCCGGCTGGCGGGTCATCGTGACCTCCGGCGCCCCGGACGCGGACACCCTCGGCGTCGAGCTGCGACTCGACCTCGCCGCCGGTGGGGACCTCGCTTCGCAGTCCGGGCTCGACGAGTCCACGTGCCGCGAGCTGGGCCGGCTGCCCGCCACGGTCGACCTCGCCTCGGCTACTGTGCGTGAGCAGGGCATCAGCCAGGACACCTACCTCGACCGGCTCGACTCGGTCGACGCCGGCGAGCTGCTCGGCGATGGGCAGGACGGCTCCCGGCACGAGGAGAGCTACCCCTCCGGCGCCGCCGAGGCCGCGCTGATCGCGCTCGAGGGCGCCGGCTTCGACAACGACCTGCTGACCCGCCGCCTGCTCGGCCTCCTCGCCGTGCTCGCCCCCGCCGGAGCCAGCCGCGGCTTGCTCTACCAGGCCGCTGACCCCGGCGAGGTCGACGAGACCCTGAACCAGCTGACCCGATGGTCGCTGGTGGCCACCCGGATGGATCACGACGGCGTGATGCTGCACGAGCTGGTCCGCCGCGTGATCACCGATCGGCTGCGCGCCGAGGAGGTCCTGCCCCACGCCATCGGCGACGCCGCCGACCTGCTCGGCCGGCTGACCTTCGGTGAGGAGCAGGCCTGGGACCGGCGCGGCGAGGGCGACCTGCTCGTCGCGCACGTGGCCGCACTGTCCACCAACGCCGGCTCGGTGTCCGCCTCGCTGTCCGCCGACGCCACCGAGCGCGTGCTGGGCCTTCGCCAGTGGGCCACCCGGCAGCTCAGCGCGGTCGGCGACGGCACGCGCGCAGTCGAGCTCGCGGACAGCATCCGCACCGAGTGCGAGACCCTGCTCGGCCCCGACCACCCGGACAGCCTGGCCGCCTCGGACAACCTTGTGATCGCCTACGTGGCCGCCGGGCGCGCTTCGGAGGGCATTCCGCTCTCCGAGGACGTCCTGGAGGCCCGCCAACACGTCCTGGGCCCCGACCACCCCGACACGCTCGCCTCGCGCTACACGCTCGCCTACGCGCACGAGTACGCCGGCCAGCTCGACGAGGCCATCACCCGCTACGACCGCGCCTACACCGAGTACTCCCGGGTGCTCGGTGCGGACAACCCGCAGACCCAGACCGTGGCCGGCGCACTGGCCAGGGTGCGGGCCCTGCAACCGGCTGCCAAGGGCCGGCACCGCTCCGGCCCACGCCCGACCACGCAGCAGCCGAGGTAACCCGACCCGGCGCGCTGCTCAGCCCAGGCAGTCGGGGCCGAGCAGCGCCTTGAGCTCGCCTGCGAGGGCCGCGTTGGGCTTGATCCTCGGTACGTCGTCCAGCTTCAGCACCGTGGCCCTGGTGCCGTTCAACAGCCGCAGTCGCACCTCGTGGCCGCCCGGGTGGCGGGCCAGCAGCTCCGTCAGCCTGGCGACCGTGGCCGGGGTGTAGAGGTCCGACCGCACCTTCAGCTCGACCGAGGGGCCGGCCACCGGCTGAGCCTCGCCTGGTCGCTGAGTCCCCTCAGGCGCCGGGGCAGAGGCTGACGACGGCGTCCTCGACCGCGGCACCGGCGGGGTTGCGGCCGTCAGGTCGGGCACCGCGAGGTCGTTCACGATCAGCGAGATCTTGTCGTCGCGCCGGCTCACCCGTGCCTTGACCAGCACGATGGCGTCCTCGGCAACATCAACGCCGACCGCGGTGTACGTGCGGGGGAAGAACAGCACCTCGATGCCACCGGCCAGGTCCTCCAGCTGCGCGGACGCCCACGGCTCGCCGTTCTTGTTGATCCGGCGGTTCACCGACGCCAGGATGCCGCCGACGGTGACCTGGGCGCCGTCCGCGACGTCGCCCTCGAGGATGGCGGGTATCGCAGTGTCGGTCTTGGCGGCGAGCAGCGCCTCGACGCCGTTGAGCGGATGGTCGGACACGTAGAGCCCGAGCATCTCGCGCTCGAGCGTGAGCTGGTGCTTGCTGCTCCAGTGCTCGTCGGGGACCGGGATGTCGAACACGCTGGCGAACGCACCGCCGGTGTCCCCGGCCGAGCTGTCCAGCGAGCCGAACAGGTCGAACTGCCCCTTCTCGGCGGCCCGCTTGGTGCTCATCACCGCGTCGACCGCGTCGGTGTGCACGAGCAGCAGGCCCTTGCGCGGGTGCCCGAGCGAGTCGAACGCGCCCGCCTTGATCAGCGACTCGATGACCTTCTTGTTGCAGACCACCGCGTCGACCTTGCGCAGGAAGTCCGAGAAGTCGGTGAACGCGCCCTTCTCCCGGCGGGCCTCGACGATCGCGTCCACCACGTGCGCGCCGACGTTGCGGATGGCACCCAGGCCGAACCGGATGTCACCGCCGACCGGGGCGAAGTTGCGCACCGAGGAGTTCACGTCCGGCGGCAGCACCGTGATGCCCATGTGCCGGCACTCGGACAGGTAGAGCGCCGCCTTGTCCTTGTCGTCACGGACCGAGGTGAGCAGGGCGGCCAGGTACTCGGCCGGGTAGTTCGCCTTCAGGAACGCCGTCCAGTAGGCGACGACCCCGTAGGCGGCCGAGTGCGCCCGGTTGAACGCGTAGTCGGAGAACGGCAGCAGGATGTCCCACAGCGTCTTGACCGCGGCCGGAGAGTAGCCGTTGTCCGCCATGCCCTTGGCGAACCCGTCGTACTCCTTGTCGAGGATCTCCTTCTTCTTCTTGCCCATCGCGCGGCGCAGCAGGTCGGCCTGGCCGAGCGTGTAGCCGGCCAGCCGCTGCGCGATCGCCATGACCTGTTCCTGGTAGACGATCAGGCCGTACGTCTCCCCGACGATGTCCTTGAGCGGCTCGGCCAACTCGGGGTGGATCGCGCTGACCGGCTGACGGCCGTTCTTGCGGTCGGCGTAGTCGTTGTGCGCGTTGGCGCCCATCGGGCCCGGCCGGTAGAGCGCGATGACCGCGGAGATGTCGTCGAACCCGGTGGGCGCCATCCGTCGCAGGAGGTCGCGCAGCGGCCCGCCCTCCATTTGGAACACGCCGAGCGTGTCGCCCATGGTGAGCATCTCGTAGGTCTTCGGGTCGTCCAGGGCGACGGACTCGATCTCGATCGGCGGCTTGTTGTTGTGCTCGATGTTCTCCAGCGCGTCGTCGATGGTCGTCAGGTTGCGCAGGCCGAGGAAGTCCATCTTGAGCAGCCCGAGCGCCTCGCAGGCGCCCATGTCGAACTGCGTGATGATCGCGCCGTCCGCCTCCCGGCGCTGGATCGGGATCACGTCGATCAGCGGTGTGGACGACATGATCACGCCGGCCGCGTGCACCCCCCACTGCCGCTTGAGGCCCTCCAGGCCGCGGGCGGTGTCCAGGATCTCCCGGACCTGCGGATCGGCCTCGTAGAGCGCGCGCACCTCGCTGGCCTCGGAGTACCGCCGGTGGGACTGGTCGAACACGCCGGCCAGCGGGATGTCCTTGCCCATCACCGGCGCAGGCATCGCCTTGGTGATCTTGTCGGCGACCGAGTAGCCGGGCTGGCCGAACAGCACGCGCGCCGAGTCCTTGATCGCGGCCTTCGCCTTGATCGTGGAGTAGGTGATGATCTGCGCGATCCGGTCCTCGCCGTACTTCTCCGTGGTGTACCGGATCATCTCGCCCCGGCGGCGCTCGTCGAAGTCCATGTCGATGTCGGGCATCGAGATGCGCTCGGGGTTAAGGAACCGCTCGAAGATCAGCTTGTGCTTGATCGGGTCCAGGTCGGTGATGCCCAGCGCGTAGGCGACCAGCGAGCCGGCCGCCGAGCCCCGGCCGGGGCCGCACCGGATGCCGACCGACTTGGCGTGCTGGATCAGGTCCGCGACCACCAGGAAGTAGCCGGGGAAGCCCATCTGGATGATGATCCCGACCTCGTAGTCGACCTGCGTGCGGTACTGCTCGGTGACCCCGTTCGGGAACCGCCGGTACAGGCCCCGCTCGACCTCCTTGACCAGCCAGCTCTGCTCCGTCTCACCCTCCGGCACGGGCGCCCGGGGCATCAGGTCCTGCCCCTCGGTGAACTCGACGTGCACCCGCTCGGCGATCAGCAGCGTGTTGTCGCACGCTTCGGGGAAGATCGGGTCCCACTGGTGGCGCATCTCGGCGGGCGACTTGAGGTAGAAGTCCTGGGCGTCGAACTTGAACCGGTTCGGGTCGGCCAGCGTCTTGCCCGTCTGCACGCAGAGCAGCACCTCGTGCGACTTGGCGTCATCGGCGTAGGTGTAGTGCAGGTCGTTGGTGGCCAGGCCCGGCAGGTCCAGCTTCTTCTTCAGCTCGAACAGCTGCCGCTGGACCCTCTTCTCGATCGCGATGCCGTGGTCCATCAGCTCGCAGTAGAAGTTCTCCCTGCCGAAGATGTCGCGGTAGTCGCTGGCCGCCTGGCAGGCGTCGTCGAACCGGTCCTGCTGCAGCAGCCGGGCCACCTCGCCCGACGGGCAGCCGGTGGTGGCGATGATGCCCTTGCCGTAGGTCTCCAGCAGCTCCCGGTCCATCCGGGGCTTGTAGTAGTAACCCTCGAGGGAGGCGAGGCTGGAGAGCCGGAACAGGTTGTGCATGCCCTCGGTGTTCTCCGCGAGCAACGTCATGTGGGTGTACATCTCGCCCGGGTTGTCGGCGTCGGCCGCCGCACCCGCCCCGCCCAGCGTGACCCGCTTGCGCTCGTGCCGGCTGCCCGGTGCCAGGTAGCCCTCCATACCGATGATCGGCTTGATGCCGTGCGCCTTCGCCTTGCGCCAGAACTCGTAGGCCCCGAACACGTTGCCATGGTCGGTCATCGCCAGCGCGGGCATGCCCATCCGGGCCGTCTCGGTGAACAGGTCGTCCAGCCGGGCGGCCCCGTCGAGCATGGAGAACTCGGTGTGGGTGTGCAGGTGGACGAAGCTGTCGCCGCCGGGGCGAGCGGACGGGACCGACGGGCTCGACATCAGAGACCGAACTCCTCCCCGCGCGCCGGCCAGCTCGCCGGAACGACCCCACCGGAACGACCCCAATGTAATCCCGGGGTCCGACAGTCCGTGGCAACGGGAGTGGGCCGATCCGAAGGCCCTGTTCACGCCATTCCCGGCGTGTCGCGTCGCGAAGATCAGCTCACGCTGGTATTGCATTCCGGGCATGGCTCGAGAGTCCACCCGACTGAGAGTGCAACCTGTGACCCACTAGCAATCGTCAGTCACATTCCGAATACTGTATGCCATGAGTCCAATCGGCGAGGCAACCGAACAACGTCGCCCGGTGCACGCGGAGCTGCTGAGCGTTTCCGAGGTGTCCGCGATCTTCCGCGTGTCGAAGATGACCATCTACCGGATGGTGCACTCCGGGGAGATCGAACACGTCCGGGTCGGCAAGAGCTACCGGATCTTCGCCGAGAGCGTCCGGGACCGCCTCACACCCTGACCCCAGCCGCCCTGGCCCGGCGCCCGGTCCTCGCGTCGGTGTCCCGAACCCCCCGCTCAGAGGGGCAGCTCCTCGCCCGCCCGCGCCCGCACCATGTACTCGGCGTACCAGTCCGGCCAGTTCGGGTCCTCCTCGCCCGTCCGCTTCTCGTGCTCACCGTGCGCCGCCGCCGCCTCGCGCAGGGCGGCCGCCAGCTCACTCACCGAGTCGTAGCTCGTCGCCATCGGATCTCCTCCCGGGAACGCCCCACTGGACGGACGACCTTAGACCCGAAGGCCCGGTTCCCGGCGAGCGTCGACTGACGCCGTGCCCGTACGTCATCCGCCTTCCCGTCAGGGCGCACGGCTGTCTGTTGTTACCGAGCTGCACAGGAGACAGGTTGTGAGCGCCGGAAACCTGCCTCCTGTGCAGCTCGGTCACCGGAGGCAGGCACGGCCGGGCTCTGGCTCGCAACCCCGCAGCCCAAGTTCCGGCGGTCAGGGGGCGGGCGGGCTCGGCACCGGGCCGTCGTCGGGGACCGCGGCGGCCAGCTGAGTCTGTTCGGGCAGCAGCGGGGCGAGGGCGACACCGGTCGGCGGGGTGCCCTCCGGGGCGGCGTCGACGGCTCGCACCTCCGGCCGCCCTGCCAGCCCGGACAGCGCGGCCCGGTCGCCGACCACGAGCACCGCGAGCACGCAGCGGCATGGGGCCGGCGTGCCCGTGGTCCCAGCCAGCGCGGCGGCCTCGTACCGGGCCACGGAGGCGGGCCGCCCGGTCAGCCGGCCGGCCTCGGCGGCGGCGTCCCGGGCGGCGGACTGCCTGGCGAGCGCGAGCCGCCGCTCGGTACCGGCGACCGGGTCGGCGAGGTCCACCGCCGGCAGCGACTCGAACCGCAGCGCGGTCTGCACCCTCGGCAGCGGCACGTGGAACACGGCGGTCACCGGACCCGCCGAGGACACCAGCCGGGCCACCCAGCTGAGGTCCTGCTCGGTGCCGAACTGGACGAGCGCGGGCACAGCGGGGGCACCCGGCGCCGGCCAGCGGGCCGGCAGCCCGGCCAGGTAGGCGGCCACCGCCGCACCGGGATCGGGGCCCAGCCGCACGGCGTCCAGCGACGCCGGCCGGTCGGGCCCGCCGACCAGGGACTGCCGGCCGGCCACCCAGGCCACCCCCAGCACCACGAGCAGAACGCAGAGCAGCGCGGGCCAGATCGGCCGGCGCGGGTCGTCCTCGTCAGCCGCCCCGATCTCGGACTCGACCTCGACAGCGCCGGCCTCCGGACCGCCATGCACCGCCCGGCCGGGGTCAGCCATCGGACCGCAGCACGTCGAGGGCGTGCCGAAGGTCGGCCGGGTAGGGGCTGGTGAACTCCACCGGGCGGCCGTCGGCGGGGTGGGCGAAACCGAGCTGGCGGGCGTGCAGCCACTGCCGGCTCAGGTTCAGCCGCTCGGCCAGCGCGGGGTCGGCGCCGTAGGTCAGGTCCCCGACGCAGGGGTGGCGCAGCGCGGACATGTGCACCCGGATCTGGTGGGTCCGCCCGGTCTCCAGCTTGACGTCGAGCAGGCTGGCCGCCGGGAACGCCTCGATGGTGTCGTAGTGCGTGACGCTGGGCTTGCCGCCGGCGACCACGGCGAACCGGTAGTCGTGCCGGGGGTGCCGGTCGATCGGCGCGTCCACGGTGCCCCGGCTCGGGTCGGGGTGGCCCTGCACGATGGCGTGGTAGCGCTTGGTGACCTCGCGCTCCTTGAAAGCCCACTTCAGCGCCGTGTACGCCTGCTCGGACTTCGCCACCGCCATGATCCCGGTGGTGCCCGCGTCCAGCCGGTGCACGATGCCCTTGCGCTCCTCGGCGCCGGACGTGGACAGCCGCACGCCCAACGCGGCGAGCCCACCGGTCACGGTCGGCCCCGACCAGCCGGGGCTGGGGTGCGCGGCCACACCGATCGGCTTGTCCACCACGACGATGTCGTCGTCCTCGTAGATCCGGGTCAGTCCGGGCACAGCCGCCGAGGGCTCGGCGACCGGCCGGTCCGGCGCGGGCAGCGTGATCTCCAGCCAGCTGCCGGCGACCAGCCGGTCGGACTTGTCCAGGGCCCTCCCGTCCAGCCGGACCTGGCCGTCCTCCGCCAGCCCGGCCACCACGGTGCGGGACAGCCCGAGCAGCCGGGACAGCCCGGCGTCCACCCGCATGCCGTCCAAGCCGTCCGGCACCGGCAGCTCCCGGGTGTCGCTCACTCGCCGACCTCGTCGTCAGGCTCGTGCCGCCGCCGCCCTCGGGAGCCGTCCAGCTCGATACCGATCAGCGCGAGCACCACGAGCAACGCCCCGCCGGTGCAGATCGCCGAGTCGGCCGCGTTGAACACCGGCCACGCCCGGCCGTCCGGGGCGAACACCGAGACCATGTCGACGACCCAGCCACGGAAGATGCCGGGATAGCGGAACACCCGGTCGGTGAGGTTGCCCAGCGCGCCGCCGAGCACGAGACCGAGGGCCACCGCCCAGCCCCGCGAGTGCAGCCGGCCGGCGACGCGCACGATGGCGATCACCACGCCGGCCGCGATCAGGGTGAGCAGCCAGGTCATGCCGGTGGCCATGCCGAACGCGGCACCCGGGTTGCGCACCAGCTGCAGGTAGACCAGGCCGTCGAGGATGCGCAGCGGCGGCTGCCACTCCAGGTGGTCCACCGCGAGCATCTTGGTCTTCAGGTCGATCGCCCAGACCGCGGCCGCCACCGCTGCCAGGGTCAGCACGCGCAGCGGCCTGCCGGAGTAGGCGGGACCGCCGCCGGGCCCCGGGTATTCCTCGGCGGCCTCGGGGTCGGACGACATGGTCATAGTCCAATTGTCTACGACCGGCCGGACTCCCCGCGCCACCGGGCCAGCCGGCCGGCCCGATCGACCGCCCGGATGCGCTGCTCCGCCCCTCGCCGGGCGGCCGCCGTGGTCACCACGAGCAGCTGGTCACGCTCCTGCAACCGGGTGTCCGGTACAGGGGTGAATCCATCGCCGGCACGCACCACGAGGCTGACCAGCGCCCCCTTGGGCAGTCTCAGCTCGCGCAGGTACACCCCGTGCAGCTGGGAGCCGACCGGCACCCGGATCTGCAGCAGGTCGGCGCCGAGCTCGTCCAGCGGCGCGGAGTCGACCTCGATCTCGGTGGCCTCGGCGTCCCGCGACACCCGCAGCAGCCGGGCCACCCACGGCAGCGTGGTGCCCTGCAGCAGGGTCAGGAGCACGACCAGCACGAGCACGACGTCGACCAGCAGCCGGGCGCTCGCGCTGTCCGGCGCCCGCGTCACCGGGATCAGCGCGAGCACGATCGGCACCGCACCGCGCAACCCCGCCCACGACAGGAACGCCTGCTCCCGCCACGGCAGCCGGAACGGCAGCATCGACACCACCACCGAGAGCGGCCGCGCGAGCAGCAGCAGCACGATACCGGCGACCAGCGCGGGCCCCAGCGCACCGCCCAGCGCACTCGGGGACGCGTAGAGCCCGAGCAGCACGAAGAGCCCGATCTGCGCCAGCCAGCCGGTGCCCTCGGCGAAGGAGAGCACCCCGCCCCGGTGCGGCAGGTTGGAGTTGCCGAGGATGAGCGCGGCGAGGTACGTGGCCAGGAAGCCGGAGGCGTGCAGCCACTGGCCGCCTGCGTAGCCGAGTACGCACACCGCGACCGTGGCCAGCGGGTACAGGCCGGTCGCGGGCAGGGCCGCGCGGCGCAGGGCCCACGCCCCGCCACTGCCGAGCGCCGCCCCCACCGCCGCGCCCACCGCGAGCTCGTACACCACCAGTGCGGGGCTCCACCACTGCAGCGGTCCCGGCGAGGCCAGCAGCACCACCGCGATCACCACGGGGGCGTCGTTCAGCCCGGACTCCAGCTCCAGCGCCCCGGACAGCCGCCGCCGCACCCCCACCCCGCGCAGCACGCTGAACACCGCAGCCGCGTCGGTGGAGGACAGCACGGCGCCCCACAGGAACGCGGTGCGCCAGTCCAGGCCGAGCAGCAGGTGCAGGGCGGTGCCCGTGACCCCGATGCTCACCGCGACGGCCAGCGTGGACAGCGAGACGCCGAGGCCCAGCGCCGGCCGCACGTCCGGCCACCGGGTGGTCAGTCCGCCCTCGATGAGGATCAGCACCAGGGCGGCCAGCCCGAGCGACTCGGTGAGCTCGGCGTTCTCGAACTGGAAGCCCAGCACCGACTCGCCGAGCAGCACGCCGATCCCGAGGTAGAGCAGCAGCGAGGGCAGCCCGAGGCGTACCGAGGCGCGCACCGCCACCACGCTCACCAGTACGACGGCGGCGCCGACGCCGAGCATCGCCTCGAGGGAGACCACGTGTGCACCCCCTCCCCTGACCTGCTCATTTCACCGGGGTCATTTCACCGCGGTGGCCGGGGGGCGCGAGCACCGGGTCAGCCCGGCGGGGGCGCCTGGGTCTCGCGACCGAGCAGCGTGGCCAGCACCGACTCGAGATAGGCCGCCCGTGCGGGGCCGCCCGTGGGCACCGCGCCGGGGGCCGTCCGGGCGAGCTGGGCGTGGCCGAGATAGGTGGTGTAGGTGAGCAGGGCCTGCCGGTCGGCCCGCGCCTCGTCGAACCCAAGCTCGCGGAACTGCGACCGCAGGTAGTCGAGCCGGCGCTGGGTGACCCGCCGCACGGTGGGCGCGACCAGCGGATCGTCCGAGGAGGCCATCAGGGCGAGCTCGACACTGAACGGCCCGGACCGGCCGAGCGCCACCCGGAGGAGCTCACGCAGCCGGTCCACCGGGCCGGGGCCGGTGTCCGCCTGGACGATGACCGCCTCGGTGTGTTGGGCCTCCCAGCGCGCCAGCGTGGCCTCGACCAGATCCGCCCGGCCTTTGAAGTGCCAGTAGCCGCTGCCCTTGGTGGCGCCCAGCCTGGCGGCGATCGGTTCGATGGCGACCGACGCCAGGCCGCCGGCACCCAGGGTGCGCAACGCCTCGGCGGTCCAGTCGTCGCGGCTCAGTCTGGCTTCCTTCGGCACGTTCCGTACGGTAGCGTATGGCTCGACCGTACGGTTCCGTATGGAAGGGCGATCATGGTCAACAACGTGCATCAGCGCGAGTTCCGCGCCACCGAGGCGCAGCTGGGCGACCTGCTGGACCGGGTGGCCGAGCCGAACGGACCGCTCTGGCCACGGCGGTGGCCGCCGATGGTGCTGCGGGGCCCGCTCGGCGTCGGCGTGACCGGCGGACACGGCCCGATCAGCTACCGGGTCGCCGAGTACGAGCCGGGCCGGCGGGTGGTCTTCGCGTTCACCGAGCCGACGCCGCTGCAGGGCACGCATTCGCTCGAGGTCCGAGCGGGCTCGCGCCCCGGGACGGCTGTGCTCCGGCACGACCTGGTCGGCCGGCTGGTCGGCCTCGGCGTGCTCAGTTGGCCACTGGTGATCCGGTGGCTGCACGACGCCGTCCTGAAGGAGCTTCTGGACCGGGCCGGCTACGCGGTCGGCGACCCGCCGGCACGGCCGGTCCGGTGGTCAGCTTGGGTGCGCGTGTGCCGGCGGCTGCTCGGAGCCGGTTCCGCCGCGCCCGTCGGACACTGAACTCCGTCCGGCCAGCTACCGGGCGGGCGTTCGGGACAGGCGGACACTCGGGACAGGCGGACAGTTCAGGTCGGGCTGACGCCGCTACCAGGTCAGGGTGACGGTGGCCCTCGGCCGGCGCGGCAGGTCGGCCAGCGCCTCGGCGATCTCGCCGGCGCGCTCGCGCGGCAGGCACAGCCGGCGGGCCACCCACTCCGGGTCCTCGGGCAGCCGGGCGGGGCGCTCCCAGCGCACCACGGTCGGCTCGATACCGAGCTCCTTGAGCACGGCGACGGCGTCATCCGCGGTCGCCGGTGGCTGCCGGTGCAGGCCGTGGAACCGCACCCAGAGCGGATCCAGCCACGCCATGGGGTGCTGCGCCGTGAGCTCCATGACGACGCCGCGCCGGGCGGCCGCCGTGAGCGCGACCAGGAACGGCGGGAACTCGACGGTGTTGTAGCCGACGTGGTGGCACAGGACGGCGTCGGCGATCCCCGCCGCGTCCGCGACCGCCGGCCACTCCCCGAGCACCGTGCTGTACTCGAGGCCGCGCCGGTCGCAGTCGGCGGAGAACACCTCGAGCATGCCGGGGTTCTGGTCCACGCCGATCAGCAGCCCGGCCCTGTCCGCGACGGCCAGCGAGGCAGACCCGCCACCACAGCCCACGTCCAGCACGGAGAGCGGCCCCCGGCGTGGTCCGGGGGCCTCCAGCAGGGCGATCGCAGCGTCCCGGGAGGGGGTGTCGTGGGGCACGGCGGGCGCGCCGAAGTGCTCAGGATCGTGTCGCCACGGGTTCTCCGGCGCATTGGCCAAGATCTCCGGCGGGATGGCCCGCGCCTCCTGCAGCTCGCGCCAGCGGTCGGCGGCTGTCCCGATACCCGTCACGGCCTCAGCATGCCAGCACCGATGACCGGCCGCCCCACCCCACACCCCGTGCCCGCACGCCGCACCAGGCACGCCGCACCAGGCGGCGCCCGGCGGCGCCCGGCAGGCCGCGCCCAGGGTGCCGCGTGTTACCGAACTCCACAGGAGACAGGTTCTCAGAGCCCGACCGCACGGTCTTTCCGTGATCATCAGGACGTCAAGGTCATTCGATCACGGTGCGAACAGCCCTGCGGTCCTGACGATCACCGAGTGCCGCCCGGGCGGGCAAGCAAGCCAGCTCCCGACACCAACACGAGCCAGCTCGCGGCCACGCCGGCCGCCTCCTGCGCGATTGGCGGTTGGCTCTCAGCTCCGTCGGCGCACGCTGCCACGGGCTGGCCCAGCAGGAAGCCGCCCGTTACCCAACTGCACAGGAGGCAGGTTCTGAGCGCCGAAAACCTGCCTCTTGTGCAGTTCGGTAACCACAGGCCGGGTAGGCACGCCACCGTGCATCGACAGCCTGCCTCTTGTGCAGTTCGGTAACCAGAGGCCGGCCGGCGGGGGTACGCCACCACCGACGGCGTTGCGGCGTCAGGGCGTGAGGAGTTCGGCCAGGCGCGTGGCCAGTGCGTCGGGGTCGCCGGAAAGCTCGACGACCTTGTCACGGCCCCGGTGGCCGCCGGTGATCGCTACCGCGCCCCGGCGCAGAGCGAACGCGACGGCGAGCGCCTCGACCACGGCCGCGTTGGCCTGGCCGTCCACCGCCCTGGCCCGCACCGCCACGAGCAGCGCGCGCCCGCGTGGGCCGTCCCAACCGCCGCCAACCGCATCGGCCCTGGCCCCGGGCCGGACCCGTATCCCGATCCGCATCGACCCCAGTATCGGCCACTCGCCGGCCACCGACCTCAACCCAGTCGACCGGTGACCACCGGCCCGGAGCCGATCCCGGCCGGCAAGAACCGACCGGCGGGAACACGGCAACGGGCCGGCCGGGGCCGGCTCAACCGACCTCGACCGGCCCGGGCCGATCCGAACCTCGTGGAGCTAGCGGAGGTACACGCGGTGGCAGGCCCAGCCGCTCACGCCGGGCGCCGGCGCGTTCGGGCACAGCAGGTAGCTGCCCCCACCGGAGCCGCCGAAGTTGCCCCCGAAGTAGTCGTCGTTGATCTCCGTGGCGTCCGCGTGGTGATGGCCGCCGTAGTTCTTGCCGTCGTGGTCCCAGTCCCAGTGCCGGTAGTGGCGCTCCGGGGAGAGGTAGGACGACGCGTGCACGCCGGCCAGGCTCGGGGTCGCCGCCGCGGCAGTCCCGGTCGTGACGAACAGTGTCGCCAGCACGGCGACGACGGCCATTGCCGCCGAGTAGAGGGCTCGATTCACCTGGATCCTCCTTGGTCACATCCATGCCGTACCACCGTGCCGCACGGCACTCCCCGGGCGGCGGCGCTCACCGTCGCACACCCGTTGATCACCAAGACTGCCAAGCTTGGTTGACCGGAGCAACCCTGCGCCTCATCTGTCACACAGCAGCGACGCGTGCTCGAGCCGTGCGACTGATGATCGGCTTCGCCCCAGTATCGGCGCGACCGCGCCGGACCCAGGCACATCCACCGGGCCCGCCGCCACAAACGTGATCAGAATGCAACCACACTCAGACGGCGGCGACGTGCACCTTGACCTCCGAGCCGCCGGTGACCGGGGCGGCCAGCGTGGGCTCGGCGACCGAGTCGTACGCGACTGCTTCCGCCAGCACCTCGCTGGCCAGGAACTCCTGGTGCGCGCGGACGGCGTCGAGTACGTCGGCTGGCGCCTGCAGGGTCACCGCGATCCGGTCGGACACGTCCAGGCCCGCCTCCCGGCGCGCCTGCTGCACGAGCCGCACGACGTCCTTGGCCAGTCCCTCGGCGGCGAGCTCCGGGGTGACCTCGGTGTCCAGCAGGACGAGCCCCGAGTTGCCGGGCAGCGCCGCGGTCGCCAGTGACTCCCCCGCCGCCGCCTCACCGGGCACCAGACGCTCGCTGTACTCGCCGGGCAGCAGGTCGATGCCGGCCGCGCTCACCGTGCCGTCGGCGGACTGCTGCCACTCGCCGGCCTTGACCGCCCTGATCACCTTCTGCACATCCCCGCCGAGGCGCGGCCCGCACACCCTGGCGTTGATCGTCAGTTCGAACCGGCCGTACCGCTGCACCTCGGTGGACAGCTCCACCTCACGCACGTTCACCTCGTCGGCGAGGATGTCGGCGAACGGCTCCAGCACGGCGGCGTCGGCGGCGGCCACGGTCAGCCGGGTCAGCGGCAGGCGCACCCGCAGCTTGTTCGCCTTGCGCAGCGACAGCGCCGCCGAGGCGACCTGGCGGACGCGGTCCATGCCGGCCACCAGCTCGACGTCGTGCGGCAGCTCTCCCCGCGTGGGCCAGTCGGTCAGGTGCACCGAGCGGCCACCGGTCAGGCCGCGCCAGATGGCCTCCGCGGTCAGCGGCAGCAGCGGCGCCGCCACCCGGCAGGTCACCTCGAGCACCGTGTGCAGCGTGTCGATGGCGTCCTGGTCACCGGCCCAGAACCGCTCCCTCGACCGCCGCACGTACCAGTTCGTCAGCACCTCGGCGTGGTCGCGGACGATCCCGCAGGCACCGGCGATGTCGTACCGGTCCTGCGCCTCGGTCACGTCGTCGACCAGCTGCGCCGTCTTGGCCAGCACATACCGGTCCAGCACGTGCGGGCTATCGGTGCGGACCCTGCCCTCCTTGCCGGCCGCGTTGGCGTACAGCGCGAGGAAGTACCACGTGTTCCACAGCGGCAGGATGGCCTGCCGGACGCCCTCGCGGATGCCCTGTTCGGTGACGACCAGGTTGCCGCCGCGCAGGATCGGCGACGCCATCAGGAACCAG
>DATAYB010000724.1:0-8721 GCA_036272795.1 Pseudonocardia sp. | reverse complement strand
CGCGCCCGAGCTGATGGCGGGACCACCGGGGGCGATCGCGGTGCGGTCGGTGCTGAGCCGGGTGGTCGCCAACACCGCCGGCGCCGGCAAGGCGACCCTGCCGTTCGGCACGACGGTACAGAGCACGGTGCTCAGTTCGGACCTCTCCGGTGACCCCGATCTCAAGCTCGGCAGCTACGACGGCCACTCGGTGGCCAGGGCGTATCTGTCGTGGGACCTGTCGCGGCTGCGTGGCCAGCGGGTCATGGCGGCCACCCTGCGGCTCTACGCGGACTGGTCGTCGTCGTGCCAGCCCAGCGGGTGGGAGCTGTGGTCCAGCCCCGCGGTCGGGCCGGCGACGCGGTGGGCGAACCAGCCGGCCGCCGAGCGCTCCTGGGCGAGCAGCACTGCCACCTTGGGCCACGACGCGCACTGCCAACCGGGCTGGACCAGCGTGAACCTGACCGACCTCGTCAAGTCGTGGGTCGCGTCCGGGGCGACCAGCGGCACGGTGCAGCTGCGCGCAACGAACGAGTCGGACCCGGCGAGCTGGAAGCGGTTCAGCTCCGGCGCGGGCACCAACGTCCCCGCACTCGGCATCACACTCGCCCCCTGACACTCGCCCCCTGACACTCGCCCCCGCCGTCCCCTGCCCGGCTCGCGCCTCTGATTCCCGCCCGCCCCGGGTGATCATCAGGACCACAGGGCTGCTGCGGCACCTCCGAAACAGCCCTCCCGTCCTGATGATCACCGATTCGGGTCGGCGTTACGCGGAGCGCGGTGCGCGCCCACTGCTCGGGGCGCGCCACCCGGGGCCCGGGCGGGGCTAGAGGCCGTCGCGCGGGCCGGCGATGAGGTCCGCAACGCGCTCGAGCTGCGTGATGAACGCCGCGCGCTCGTCGTCCTGCAGGCCGGCGAGCAGCCTGGCCTCCATCCGCCGGATTCCCGCCTGACAGTCGGTGACCAGCGCAGTTCCGGCGTCGGTGAGCCGCACGATCCGGTTGCGCCGGTCGGCCGGGTCGGGGGTCCGGCGCAGCAGCCCGCGCGCCTCCAGCCGGTCCAGGATCGGGATCAGGCGGGTGGTGTCGCGGCCGGTGGCGGCGGCGAGCCGGGCCTGCGTGTGCACCGGGCCGTGCCGCAGGGCGACCAGCACGACGTAGTCCCACATCTCGATGCCCAGCTCGTCGAGCACCGGCTGCTCGGCGGCCACCAGTGCCCGGGCCAGCCGGACGAAAGTTGCGCCGAGGTCGTGCCGCTGCCCGGTCATGGGTGGACGATAACCGCTGGACAATTCATCTACTCTGGTAGATAGTCTACCCATGGATATGATCGATACGCGCCCACTGCATCAGCGCGCCCTGAAGCTCGCCACCACCGTCGTCGACCGGGTCGGCCCCGCCGACGCCACCCGGGGCACACCTTGCCCACCGTGGGACCTGCACGCGCTGCTCGCGCACATGATCGGCCAGAACCACGGGTTCGCCACCGCGATCGCCGGCCCGGGGGACGCCCCACTGGACGCGTTCGCCCCGCGCCCGCCCGCCCCCGACCCGGCCGCCGAGTGGGCCGCCTCCGCTGAGCTCCTCACCAGGTCATTCGCCGGTGCCGACCTGGCGCGCCCGGTGCTACTGCCGGAGATCAGCGCCGAGTACCCGTTCCCCGCCGGCGTGGTGATCGGGTTCCACCTGCTGGACACCGTCGTGCACGGCTGGGACGTGGCCACCGCGCTAGGGGTCGACTACCAGCCGGACGACGAGCTCGTCGACGCCACGCTGCGAGTCGCCCAGTTCGTCCCGACCGGTCCGGCACGCGAGGAGCCCGGCGCCGCGTTCGCCCCGGTCCTGCCCGCCGCGGCCGACACCGCGCCCTGGCCGCGCACGCTCGCCCTACTCGGCCGCGCGGCGCGGTAGCCACACACGGTCGTTGTGCTCGACGCGGCGCGGTGGCCGGGCGCCGGAGTGAAGCAGCCTGCGCTCGGACGGCGACTCGGCCTGGATTCGGCCGGGAGCTACTCGCCCCGGATGACGCGCCGCAGCCTGGGCACGCGCTCGGCCAGCGCGCGCTCGGCGCCCCGCCCGGCCGGCTGGTAGTAGTCGCGGCCGACCAGCTCGTCCGGCGGGTACTGCTGGGTGAGCACTCCGTCCGGCACGTCGTGCGGGTAGCGGTAGCCGATCGCGTTACCGAGGCGGGCGGCGCCGGCGTAGTGGCCGTCGCGCAGGTGCGGAGGTACCGCGCCGACGGCACCGGCCCGCACATCGGCCATCGCGGCGTCCACGGCCATGATCACGGAGTTCGACTTCGGCGCTGTCGCCAGGTGCACGGTGGCCTGCGCCAGCGCCAACCGCGCCTCGGGCATGCCGACCAGTTGCACGGTCTGCGCGGCGGCCACCGCGAGGGGCAGTGCGGTCGGGTCGGCCATCCCGATGTCCTCGCTGGCGTGCACCATCAGCCGCCGCGCAATGAACCTCGGGTCCTCGCCGGCCACGATCATCCGGGCCAGGTAGTGCAGCGCGGCGTCCACGTCCGAGCCCCTGATCGACTTGATGAACGCGCTGATCACGTCGTAGTGCTGGTCGCCACCCCGGTCGTAGCGCACCGAGGCCTCCTCGACCACGGTGCGCACGATCTCACCGTCGATCACCGGCCGGCTCGGGGCCGTGCCGCCGGTCCCGTCATCGCTCTCGGACTCCGGGGCAGCGGAGTCCGCGCCATCGGAGTCCGCACCCTCCGACGCCGGGGCGCCAGCAGCCGGGCCCAGGGCTGCGGCCGCGTCGGCGGTGGCCTCGAGCACGGTGAGGGCGCGACGCGCGTCCCCGGCGGCCAGCCGGACCAGCTGTGCGCGCGCCTCGTCCGCCAGCACGAACCGGCCGCCCAGCCCGCGCGGGTCGGCCACGGCACGGTCCAGCACGGCGCCGATATCGGCGTCGGGCAGAGACTCCAGCTTCAACACCAGCGAACGCGACAGCAGCGGCCCGACCACCGAGAACGACGGGTTCTCCGTGGTCGCCCCGACCAGCAGCACCAGCCGGTCCTCCACGGCGCCGAGCAGCGCGTCCTGCTGCGTCTTGGAGAAGCGGTGCACCTCGTCGATGAACAGCACGGTGGTGCGCCCGGTGCGGTCCAGCCTGCGGCGGGACTCGTCGATCACCGCGCGGAGCTCCTTCACCCCGGACGAGAGCGCGGACAGCGCGACGAAGTGCCGCTCACTGTGCCCTGCCATCAGCCGCGCGATGGTCGTCTTGCCGGTCCCGGGCGGGCCGTAGAGCAGCACCGACGCGGGCGCCGCGCCCTCCACCAGCCGGCGCAGCGGCGCCCCTTCCGACAGCAGGTGCCCCTGCCCGACCACCTCGGCGAGCACCTTCGGGCGCATCCGCACGGCCAGCGGAGCGGTGGCCGAGTGCTCCGCGTCGCCCGCCCCGGCCCCCGAAACGGCGCCGAACCCGGGGCCGGACACCGACGCACCGCTGGAGGGTCGGTCGAGATCGAGGTCGAACAGGCCGTCGCCGCCGTTCATCGGGCCACTCACCGAGCCGACGCTACGCCAGCCCCCCGTCAGTCCAGCGTGCCGCCGTCCCGGCCTCCTGTTACCGAACTCCACGGGAGGCAGGTTCTGGCCGCCGAAAACCTGCCTCCTGTGGAGTTCGGTAACGAGGAGCGTCGCGGTCACTCCGCGCGGTGCCGGCACACGGGCGGCGGCGCACGGGCGCCAGGCCCGGCCCCGCCGAACCGAGCCGGGCCGGGCCGGGCGCCGGCCTGCCTGGCGTTACCGAACTGCACACCAGGCTGATTTGATCATGGAAAAACCTGCCTCCTGTGCAGTTCGGTAACACGCGGCCGGCGGCGGCGGGCGTCGGCCAGCCGGCGCCGGTCAGCGGACGCCGGCCAGCGGGACGCCAACCCGCGGGGCGCCGGCGCTAGGTGCCGGCCAGGCGCCGGCGACGCCCGAGGTCGGGCCACACCGGCACCGGCGGTGGGTCAGGCGGCGATCGGCGGGGCGCCGCCCGGCGGGACGTCGTCGTCCGGGCGCTGAGCCCGCTCGCGGCGCCGCCGCTGGACGAACTCCTGGTACCGCTCACGCTCCACCTCCAGGCGCCGGCGCTCCTCCGCGAGCCGGCGCACCTCCTCGGCGGTCTGCCTGCGCAGGTGGCGCTCGCGGGCCGCGTCGGCCGACCTGCCGGCCTGGAAGGCGAGGAAGATCAGGAAGCCGTAACCGAAGATCATCCAGAAGGTCGACATCGTAGGGCTCCTTCCCGGAACGGGTGGTCCGTACGACCAATGGTCGCATCCTCCTACCCGGATGAAATCTGCCTAACAGGTGAAAACACCTTAAAAGTGTCTTACTCTCAGTCAGTACATGTCATATCGCCAGAAGCTTGCGTATGCACATGGCGGGCGCGCACACTCGCCGCAACCGCGCGCCGGAGACACCGGCAACACCGGCAACACCGGCAACACCGAAGCCACCGGGGGACCCGCCACCATGCATCTCGCCGCCCAGATGCCGCCCGCGAAGATGGGGGCGCGCGGCCTGATGGAGCTGCGGATCGCGCGCAAGATCGCGGCGCTGAGCGGTATCGCCGGTGACCCGGAGAGCTCGGAGGACGCCGGCGGTGGGCGGGCCTGGCTGTCGGACTACAGCCACCTGACGATGACCGAGCTGACCCTCGGCGCCCCGGTGGCCGCCCGCTCGGAGGACCCGCTGATCAGCGACAGCGGGGTGTTCACCCGGGACGGCCGGCGCTTCGTACCGGTCGGCGCCGCCCCTGTCGCGTACCTGCCGATCCCGAATGTGGCGCTCGCCAGCTACGGCCCCGACACCAAGGCCGCACTCGTGCTGACCGGCGCGAACCGAGTCCTCGAGCCGGTCGCCGACGCCGTACTGGGCGCCATGGAGCACCTCCTGGCCAACGTCGACGACCAGCTGCTGCTCATCGCGGTCGCGCAGTGCATGGTGCAGGAGGTGTTCCAGGCGCAGCCCGTGCTGATCCTGAACGGCATCCAGGCCGGCATCATCCAGCGCGCGCTGCTGCTGCCCTCGGCGATGGTGCAGTCCGACGAGACCGGTCCCCGCGAGGTGGCCAGGGTCGAGCACGGCTGGCCGACGGTGGACCCGCCGGACCCGCCGAGGGACCTCGCGGTCGTCTATCAGCTGTGGGACTCGCTGGTCGCGCAGGGTGCCCTGTTCAACTCGCTCGGCCAGCCGGTCCCCGACCCCGAACAGCGCCCGTACCTGCGCCCGATGGCACTGTCCCGCTTCGAGCAGGACGGCCTGAACACCAGCACGGGTGACAGCTCCGGCGGCACCGAGGCGCGCAGCCGGCTGGTGGTGCGGCTGCGCGACAGCAGTGAGACGCAGCTCGCCGGCAGCGCACCGGGCGCGCCGAGGTGCCGGCTGTGGATCCGCCGCCCGCCCGACCGCAACCCCTGGATCGAGGTCGTGGTGCCCCGGCAGCGCCAGATCGAGGTGATGCTGGCCGCGCTGGCCGACCGGCTCGATCTGGGCCACCCCGGCGCCAACCCCGACGCCAACCCCGACGTCGGCCCGGACGCACGAGCCGGCGACCGCACCGACGACGAGCGCGTGATGGCGCTGCCCGAGCTGGAGCCGCTGGACTGGGCCGGGGAGAGCCTGCTGCGCCGGCGCGCGGTGCTGCTGGCGCACTACTACGCGATCCGGGCGGCCGGCTGGATCGGCGGGATGACCGCGCTGGGCAGGCGCCGCGACCGCAACGAGTGCGTACGGCGCTGCGCCACGCTGGTCGACGCGGCCCGCCGGCTGCTGGACGAGGATGATCCGCTGCGTGACCGGCTGGTCGTGTTCGGCCTCGGCTACCAGCTGCCCTACGACGCCACCCTGGGCAGGGCATTGCCGTACTACGCGGAGCTGGTGGCCACGGTCGACCGGGTGATCGAGCGCGTCGGGCGGACCGGGTACGGCCAGGCCGACCTGATCGAGCTGCTGGAGCTGGTGCTGTTCGACCTGAACAACGCGCGCCGGGCGGCCAGCCGGGGCATGGTGGCCGAGCCGAGGCCGGAGCGGCTGGCGGCCGACATGCGCCGCTGGTGGGTGGTCGCCAGGGAGCTGCGCGACCAGCTGATCGCCGACGAGAGCGAGCGCACCTACCTGGACCACGACTACGCGGCCTTCCTGATCGAGTCCGACGACGCCGACGAGGTGCTGCGCGGGCTCGACCTGCTGGCCATGGTCACCCCGGAGCGCGAGCGGGCCGCCGAGCGGGAGGGGCGCTGGCGCAGCCTCCGGGTCGCGTACCGCACGTACCTGCGCGGGCTCGCCGTCGGGCTGGACCGCGACCTCGACCCGGCTTCGCGCGCCGCGTGGGCGACCCGGGCCACCCGGATCGCCGCCCGCGTCCGCGACCACCCGGAGACCCGCACCTACCTGGACCGGCGCACCCGGACCCGGCGCGGCGGGCCACCCGCGCGGCTGGACCGGGCGGTGTTCGCGCTGCTGCTGGACCTCGCGGGTGCCTGGGTGGCCGCGGTGCTCAGCGGGGCGCTGGAGGACGCGGCGGCGGACAAGGCGGCCGGGCGGGCCGACCGGGCGGTGCGGGAGATGAACGCCTACCTCGCCGCGGTCGACGACGAGCAGGAGCCCGGGGTGCTGGAGATGCCGCGCGGGCAGGCCGATGAGCTGACCCGGCGCTGGCTGGCCGCGAACCACCCCGGGTCGGGTACCGACTGACCGTCAGCTCCGAGGAGCGCACGATCGCCGGTTAAGGTCGGGCCGTGCGCGAGATCCTGGAGATACTGGCCCGAGACGGGCACGCGACCCCCGAGCGGATCGCCACCATGACCGACATCCCGGAGGAGACCGTCCGGGAGCGGATCAGCGCGTGGGAGGCGGCCGGCATCATCCGCCGGTACAAGGCGGTGGTCGACTGGGACCGCTACAACAGCGCGGGCCCCACCGACCTGCCGGAGACGATCACCGCGTTCATCGACGTCTCCCTGGTGCCGGCGCGCGGCGTGGGCTTCGACGACGTGGCGGCGCGGATCTCCCGGTTTCCCGAGGTGCTCTCCGTGTACCTGGTGTCGGGCAGCCAGGACCTGCGTTGCACGGTGACCGGCACGAGCCTGCGGGACGTCAGCGAGTTCGTCTCGCAGAAGCTGTCGACCATCGACCGGATCAGCGCGACCGCGACGCACTTCGTGCTCAAGACGTACAAGCGCGACGGTGACGCCTTCCTCGAGCCGGAGACCGACCACCGGCTGCCGGTCGTGCCGTGAGGGGCCGGCGACCGTGAAACCGCTGAACAGCGTCATCTCGGCCTGTCCCCCTTCGGGTATCCGGCGGTTCTTCGACATCGCCGCGCAGCGCGCGGACGTGATCTCGCTCGGGGTCGGCGAGCCTGACTTCGTGACCCCGTGGCGGGTCCGCGAGGCCGGCATCTACGCCCTCGAGCACGGCGCCACCACCTACACCTCGAACGCCGGGCTGCCGAAGCTGCGCGAGCTGATCTGCGCCGAGCTGGCCGGCCGGTACGGCGCCCGGTACGCCCCCGACGGCAACTGCGTGATCACCGCGGGCGTGTCGGAGGGGCTGGACCTGACACTGCGGGTGCTGCTCGAGCCCGGTGAGGAGGTGATCGTCCCGGAGCCCTGCTACGTCGCCTACCAGCCGTGCGTCTCGTTCGCGGGTGGACGGCCGGTGCCGGTGCCGACGAGCGCCGAGGACGGTTTCCGGCTGCGGCTGGACGTCATCGAGGCGGCGGTCACGGAGCGCACCAAGGCGATCCTAATCGGCTCGCCGGCCAACCCGACCGGCGCGGTGCAGACCCGCGAGGACCTGGTCGCGCTGGTCGCGCTCGCCGAGCGCCACGACCTGTACCTGATCTCCGACGAGATCTACGACCGGCTGACCTACACCGGCGCGCACACCTGCCTGGCCTCGCTGCCCGGCGCCATGGAGCGGACCGTGGTGCTCGGCGGCTTCTCCAAGGCGCACGCGATGACCGGCTGGCGGGTCGGCTACCTGTGCGCTCCGCAACCGATCGCCGACCTGGCGCTACGGATGCACCAGTACACGATGCTGTGCGCGCCGCACGTCTCCCAGCTGGCCGCGGTGGAGGCACTGACGTCGGCCGGCGACGAGGTCGACGAGATGGTCGCCGACTACGACCGCAGGCGCAGGGTGTTCGTGAAGGGCCTGCGCGAGATCGGGCTGGACTGCCCGGAGCCCGGCGGAGCGTTCTACGCGTTCCCGTCGATCCGCTCGAGCGGGCTGGACTCGGAGACTTTCGCCGAACGGCTGCTGCACAGCGAAGGCGTCGCCGTGGTGCCCGGCAACGTGTTCGGCGCCCCGGGCGAGGGACATATCCGCTGTTCGTATGCCACCGCGTTACCACTATTGGAGGAAGCACTGGAACGGATGGCGAGGTTCCTGCGACAGACCTGACGAGGGTGTGGGGCCTGTGCCATCTCAGGGCCGTCTCGGTCAACTGGAGAGACGCCTGGGGCAGCCCCTACAGTAGGACGACGAGTGCTGACCGTGAGACGTAGCGGAGTTGGGGGATCTCCATGCCGGATCCGGACGCCGCGTGGAACCGTGCGCCGGATCGTCCGCCGGGGCGGTGGCGCCGCTTCAGCGCCTCGCTGCCGATGCGCACCGCGCTCGTCGCCGTCAGCACCGTCTGGATGCTCGGCTGCGTCTGGTCCTACCAGGAACAGAGCGCCTTCGCCGCCAGCAAGGGCTTCACATACCCCCACCTACTCCCACTCGTC
>DATAYB010000723.1:0-10499 GCA_036272795.1 Pseudonocardia sp. | reverse complement strand
GAGAAGGTCGCCATGCTGACCGAGGAGCTCGGCTTCGACGCGGGGGTCGACTACAAGGCGGAGGGGCTGGGCAAGCGGCTGCGCGAGGCGGCGCCGGACGGTGTCGACGTATTCTTCGACAACGTCGGCGGCGAGGTGCTCTACGCCGGGCTCGCCCGGCTGCGGCGCGGCGCCCGTGTTGTCATCTGCGGCGCGATCAGCCAGTACAACAGCGGCCTCGCGGAGGGTCCGAAGAACTACCTCAGCCTGCTCGTGAACCGGGCGCGCATGGAGGGTTTCGTGGTCTTCGACTACGCGGGCCGGTACGCCCAGGCCGGCGCGGAGATCGCCGGCTGGCTGCGCGCCGGCAAGCTGCGCTCCAAAGAACACGTCGTCACCGGCTCAGTCGGCGACTTCCCCGCCACCCTGCTCAAGCTCTTCCACGGCGAGAACCTCGGCAAACTGGTCCTACAGATCGGCAAGGACTAGGCCACCGTCCCCCGGCGCCGGGGCGTGGCTGACCAGCACCGGGGCGTGGCTGACCAGCACCGGGGCGTAGGTGACCAGCGCTGGGTCGTAGGTGACCAGCACCGGGTCGTAGGTGACCAGCACCGGGTCGTGGGTGACCGGCGCTAGGGGCCGCGTGGTGCAGGACGTGGCCCACTGCCGGGGGCGCAACGTCCTGCGTCCACCCGATCCGTCCGACTTGTCGTGGCCATTAGCCGCGACAAGAGCCACCTGTCGTGACTATTTCCAATGACAAGTCGCTCCGCGCGTCCACTTGTCGCAGCTAATTCACACGACAAGTCCCACCTGTCATGTCTAATTCCAACGACAAGTCGCCCGGAGCACCCGCCAACACCGACCACTCAGCGTCACCCGGCGACAACCGGCACCCGCCAGCCACCACCAACCCGCCAACGCCCCGGCGCTCTCGTCCCCGTGCCGCTTGTCGTGGCTACGCCGTAGGCGGCCGGGGCCGCTCTGGGTCGCAGCCCCCGCCCGACTTGCCGTGTCTATTCCAACGACAAGTCGCCGACCGGCCCACTTGTCGCGGCCACTGGACACGACAAGTCTCACCTGTCATGTCTAGTTCCAACGACAAGTCGCCCGGAGCACCCGCCAACACCGGCCAGCCAGCGCCACCCGGCGACTACCCGGCGACTACCGCACAGGCCACCCGACCCGCCGGCGTCGGGCCTGCCCGTCCACCGTTCCACTCGTCGCGGCTATTTGCCACGACAAGAGCAACATGTCGTACCTATTTCCAACGACAAGTCACCCCGCCACCCCACCTGTCACGGCTAATACACACGACAAGTCCCACCTGTCATGTCTAATTCCAACGACAAGTCGCGCCACTCAGGGCCGCAAGCGGCGACCCCCTGCGCCATCCCGCGCCGCGGCCACCCCGCCAGCCACAACGCCGCCAGCCACCACGCCGCCAGCCACCACGCCGCCAGCCACAACGCCGGTATCGACCAACCGCGCGCGCGACCTCCCCTGCGCATCGCGGAACCCGGGCGCGGTGAGCCCTTCGTTGACCATCCGCCGGCCGAGCCGCAGGCACGCGGCGATCTCGTCGTCGCTGAGCGCCATCCGGTCGTTGCGCAGGCTGAACGAGACGACGCCGTTCCACGCGCCCCAGAGGAACCGGGCAGCCTCCCGGGGAGCGAAGCTCGAGTCGGCCTCGCCGGCTTCGACGGCGGCCTCGATGTGCGCCTGGAAGACGCCGAGGATCTCGTCGAGCCGTTCGCCGACTCGCTGGCGGAGCTCCTCGTCGACCTGGGGCAGCTCGGTGCCGAAGCCGTCGAAGGCCAGGAAACGGAACGAGTTCGGGTGCTCGAGGTGGAACCGCAGGTACAGCTCACCACAGGCCATCACCTGTTCGAGTGGTGAGTACTCCGGCCGCCAGGCCTGGTCGAGGTAGGCGGCGAACTGGTCGAGCGCGCGTTCGGCGAGGGCCAGGTAGAGGCCGGCCTTGTTGCCGAAATGCACGTAGAGGGAGCCGACGGAGACGTCCGCCGCGTCGGCGAGCTCCTCCATCCTGGCGGCCTGGTAACCGGCCCCGAACAGCGCTTCCGCGACGTCGAGGATGTGTTCCCTGGTGCGCGCCCGACGCCTGCTGACCCGGGGACTGTGCCGGTTCACTCCCAGTTCCGTCACGCCGTCCACCTCTCCCCGAAGTCTTCCAGCTCCTCCTCAGATTGTAGGCCAATTCATTTTTGAACGCACTTGCACTCCAGCACCGGACCCGGCATCCTGAGTGCCACGGATCACACCCGGGGGGTGTCGGATGGCGCAGCGTTGCGATGTCGTGATCATCGGGGCTCGGCTGGCGGGGGCGTGCGCGGCGGCCCACCTGGCCAAGGCCGGGCTCGATGTGGTGGTGCTGGACCGGTCGCGGTTCCCTTCCGACCAGATGTCCACCCACCTGCTCTTCCCGGACGGGATCGACGAGCTGCGCCGGATGGGCGCTCTGGACGGGATCCTGGCGAGCAACCCGACGAAGTCCCCCTGGCTGCAGCTGACCACCAACGGCGACGCGCAGTTGCTGGAGCGTTGGCGCCAGGTCGGCCCGATCGACTACTGCATGTGTGTCCCGCGCACCATCCAGGACATCGAGCTGGTCAACGCGGCCAGGTCCGCCGGCGCGGACGTGCGGGAGCGGCACCGGCTGGTCGACGTGCTCTGGCGCGGCGGGCGGGCCAGCGGGGTCCGGTACGCCGACAGTGCGGGCAACCAGTTCGACCTCGAGGCCAAGCTCGTGATCGGCGCGGACGGCCGGCGTTCCTCGGTGGCCGCCTCGGTCGGGGCGTTCCGGCCGTACCGGGGCTCGCGCAACGGCCGGGGCCTGGTGTTCCGCTACGCCGACGACCCGAGGTACGGCACCCGCGAGGGCGAGACGATCTACCAGTGGCGCGACGGCGACTCGATGGGCTTCCTGTTCCCGTCGGCGCCGGGCCCGAAGATGCTGATGTTGTTCATGGGGGCGGCGGGCGAGGCGGCCGAGGCCATGGACGACCAGGAGGGCTACTGGCAGCGCAAGCTCGCCCAGCACCCCTCGATGGCGGCGCGGGTCGAGGGCTGCACCAACCTCACCAGGCTGCGGGCCACCGGCGACACGTCGGCCTACTTCCGCGCGTCCAGCGGCCCGGGCTGGGCGCTGGCGGGGGACGCCGGCCACTTCAAGGACCCGGTGATCGGGCAGGGCCAGCGGGACGCGCTGTGGTCGGGGCGGGCGCTGGCCGAGTTCGCCATCCCCGCGCTGGACGACCCGGGCGCGCTGGACATCGCGCTGCGCCGGTGGGAGCGCGAGCGCGACCTGGAGTGTGTGCACGCGTACCACTTCGGCAACATCGAGACCGAGGTCAAGCCCGTCTCACCGGTGCTCACGGAGATTGTCCGCAGGGCCGGCCGGTCGCGCGGCAACAGCCCGGACATCGGTGACGTGTTCGGCCGGGGCCGCACCCTGCCCCAGGTGCTGACCGTGCCGAGGTTGGTCACCGGGCTCGCGGACGTGCTGCGGCGGGGCACCAGCGACAAGCCGGTCCCGACGACGGTCCGCGAGGCGGTCGCCGAGCTGCGGACCCACCTGAACGTGCGCCAGGACCTGCTCGGCAGGCGGTTCCGGTCCACCCGCGTCGTGCCTGGGTCGGAACACCCCGACCCACGACCGCCGGCGCCGACGCGCCCCGTCCTGCGCACCGAAGAGGCCGCGCACGTACTCCCGACCAGCACGATCGACCTTGCTCCGCGCCCGGTCGCGGAGCCGACTGACACGGTGGTGGCAACAGGATGACCCAGTCCCGCACGGTGAAGATCGCCGCGATCCAGCCCGCCCTGCGCCTCGGCGAGGTGGAGCGGAACCTGGTCCGGCTGGAGGACCTGATCAGGGACGCCGTGCGGGAGCACGCTCCGTCGGTCGTGACGGTGCCAGAGGCCGGCTCGTCGCCGAACGTGTACGCCAAGGTGCTGCGCGGCGTGGCCCGGCCGGTCGACGGGGCGCCGCTGCAGCTCTACCGGCGGCTGGCGCGCGAGCTGGGGGTGGTCGTCGGCGGCGGCTTCCTGGCGCGCCGGGGCCGGGACGTCTTCGGCACGTACGTGCTCGCCGAGCCCGACGGCCGCACGCACCTGCACGACAAGGACATCCCGACGATGTGGGAGAACAACTACTACACCGGAGGCGACGACCCGGGGCGTACGACGCTGGCCGCGCTCGACGGGGCCCCGGTCGGCATGGCGTGCGGCTGGGAGTGGGCACGGATGGGCACCGCGCGGCGGCTGCGCGGGCAGGTCCAGCTGCTGCTCGGCGGCATGTGCTGGCCGTCCTACCCGACGAACTGGCGCGGGCCGTTCGGGATCTGGGCGGCGCGGGAGCACGCGCTGCAGCGCCAGCACGCCCGCGAGCTGCCCCGGCAGATGGCGCGGCTGCTGGGTGTGCCGGTGGCCATGCCCTCGCACGTCGGCCCGATCGACTTCGACACGCCGCTGGCACCCGGGGTGCCGTGGCGCACGGTGATGGTCGGCGAGACGCAGATCGTGGAGCGCGACGGCACGGTGCTGGCCAGGCTGACCGCCGAGGACGGCGAGGGGCACGTGGCCGCCACGGTGACGCTCGCCGCGCCGGAGCCGGTCGACCCGCTCGGCCCGATGTACTGGATCCCGCCGCTGAGCGTGTCAACCCGCGCGGCATGGACGGCGATGAACACGCACGGCTCGGTCAAGTATCGGGCGATGCGGGCGATGCGCCGGCACTCCTGGCAGGCCTGGCCGGGCGGCGACCTCCCCGACGAGATCGGCCCGACCGACCGCGCCGAGGAACCGCAGGCCACCACGGCCTGACGGCCCCCGAGCCGGCCGCCTGTTACCGAGCTGCACCACAGGCAGGTTTTCAGCGCCGAAAACCTGCCTCCTGTGGAGTTCGGTAACGAGCGGCGTGCAGCCGGTCAGTCGAACGGGAGGCCTACGTAGTTCTCCGCGAGGCTGGTCGCCGCCGCCGTGGAGCTGGCCACGTAGCGGAGCTGGGACAGCTGCAGCCGGTCGGTGAACGGGTCGGCATCGGGCGCGCGGTGCAGCATCGTGGTCATGAAGTAGGAGAAGTGCTCGGCCCGCCACACGCGGTTCAGGCACTGCTCGGCGTAGCTGTCGGCCGCCGACGGGTCGTTCTTGCGCAGCAGCGCGACCACTGCTGGCGCCAGCCGCCGCACGTCGGCCACGGCCAGGTTCATGCCCTTCGCCCCGGTCGCCGGCACGATGTGGGCGGCGTCCCCAGCCAGGAACAGCCGGCCGTGCCGCATCGTCTCGGTGACGTAGCTGCGCAGCGGCGTGATCACCTTCTCCAGCACCGGGCCCTCGCGCAGCGTGAAGCCGCCGCCGTCCAGCGCGAACCGCGTGGCCAGCTCGTCCCAGATCCGCGCGTCCGACCAGTCGGCCAACCGCTCCCCCGGGTCCACCTGCAGGTACAGCCGGGTGACCTCGGGCGAGCGCATGCTGTGCAGCGCGAACCCCCGCTCGTGCCGCGCGTAGATCAGCTCCTCGCTGGACGGCGGCGTCTGTGCCAGCACGCCGAGCCAGGCGAACGGGTAGGTGTGGTCGTAGCTGGTCAGCAGGTCGGCCGGGATGGACGGTCGGCTGATGCCGTGGAACCCGTCGCAGCCGGCGATCACGTCGCAGCGCAGCTCGCGGGCGACACCGCTGCTGTCGGTCCAGGTGATCCGGGGCGCCTCGGACTCCAGGTCGTGCAGCGCCACCCCGGCCGCCTCGAACTCGATGCCGTGCCCGGTGGCCAGCCTCGCCTCGATGAGGTCCTTGACGATCTCCTGCTGGCCGTAGACGGTGATCGACCGGCCCGTCAACTCGGCAAGGCCGATGCGGTGGTCCGCGCCGTCGAAGCGCAGCGCGAAGCCCTCGTGCGGCAGCCCCTCCCGGTCCAGCCGGCCGGCCAGCCCGAGGTCGCGCAGCAGCCCCACCGTGGTGTGCTCGCACACGCCGGCGCGCACGCGGTGCTCGACGTACTCCCGCGAGCGGGCCTCGAGGATCACGGTGTCGATGCCTTCGACGTGCAGCAGGTGAGCCAGTAGCAGGCCGGCCGGCCCGGCGCCCACGATGCCGACCTGAGTGCGTTCCATGTCAGTAATCCTGACCGTCCCGGTGATGCCGCGGCCAGCCGTTCTTCCATCCAACGGAAGACCCCACCGCGCGGCCCCGTGAGGGGTATTGGTCGCTGTAGCGACCAATACCACTCACGGGGTCTCAGGCACCTGTTGTTTGATCACGCGCACCAGGTGCTCACCCATCACGTCGGCCACGTGGCGCTCCATGGCGTGCGCGAGCAGGCCCTGTACCGAGGACATGGCCAGCTGGCGCAGCCGCTGCAGCAGCTCCGTGACCTCGCCGACCTCGATACCGCTGGGCAGCCACGCCTCACCGTGCTGCTCGATCAGCTGGGCCGAGCCGGCCTCCACCATCCGGCGCGCGATGTCGTCGATGGCCGGCGCGATCGCCTCGTGCAGGGCGAGCAGGTCGGCCAGCCGGAAGCCCCGGCCGACCAGCTCGGCGACCGTGGAGACGAGCTGCGGGCTGGGCACCAGGACCTGGTCGCCCTCGGGGCGGAGCAGGCCGAGCCGGACGATCCGGGCGAACAGCTCGGGGTCGGCGTCCAGGTCGGTGGCCAGGAACGCGCGGACCTGCTCGATCGGCAGGTAGGTCGGGATCTCGTCGGTCCACGGGCTGTTCAGCGCCTCTTCGAGACCGAGCACCTCGCCGAGGTTGCGGCCCTGCTCCCAGCCGGCGATCAGCTCGGTGATCTGCGCGGACGTGTAGCCGCGGTCGTGCAGTGAGGTGATCAGGCGGAGCCGGGCCAGGTGCGTCTCGGTGTAGATGCCGACGCGACCCTTCTTGCGCGGCGGCGGCAGCAGCCCGCGCTCCTGGTAGGCGCGCACGTTGCGGCTGGTCGTCCCGGCGAACCGGGCCAGCTCGTCGATCCGGTACTCCGCCATCGACTCCCTCGCGCTCGGCCTGCCGTGCGCCACCCCGTCGGTCGGCGGCGTGCCCGGCAGGGAGACCCTAATGCTTCCACTTCACCATTGACCAATGTTACATTCAGCTTGGCACGAATCAGCCCTGCGCGAGGCTCAGCGCGCGGTTCTGCTCACAGTGAGGTGATCAGTGTGGCGGTAGGTCAGTACCCGGAGCTGGTAGTGGTGACCGGCGCGGGCTCGGGGATCGGGCGGGCGACCGCCGAGTTGTTCGGCAGACCCGGACCCGGCGGCGGTTCCTTTTCAGGAGGGGCCGTGGTGATCTGCGCGGACCTCGACCCGGCGGCCGCGACCGAGACGGCACTGCGGATCAGCCAGCTCGGCGGCCGGGCGGAGGCACACACGATGGACGTGGCCGACCCCGACGCCTGGGAGCAGTTCGGCGCGGCGGTGCGGGACGAGCACGGCGTGCCGGACGTCGTCGTGAACAACGCCGGCATCGGCATGGGCGGCCCGTTCCTGGAGCACTCCGCCGAGGACTGGCGCCGGATCGTCGACGTGAACCTGCTGGGTGTGGTGCACGGCTGCAGGGTGTTCGGCCGCCAGCTCGCGCAACGACACCGCGAGGCGCCTGGCCGGCGCGGCCACCTGGTGAACATCGCCAGCGCGGCGGCGTTCACCCCGAGCCCGCTGCTGCCGGCGTACGTGGCGACCAAGTCCGCCGTGCTGATGCTGTCCGAGGCACTGCGCCCCGAGATGGCCGCGCACAACGTCGGCGTGAGCGCGATCTGCCCCGGCTTCATCGCCACCAACATCTACGCCGCCACCCGGTTCGTCGGCCTGAACCCCACCGAGGGCACCCGGCGCGGCGGCCTGGCGCAGGACGTGTTCGGCCGGTTCGCGCCGGGACCGGAGCTCGTCGCAAGGCGGATCCAGTTCGCGGTGCGCCACGACGTGCCGGTGCTGCCGGTGACCCCGGGCGCGTGGGCGACCTACGGGGCCTACCACTTCGCGACCCCGCTGCTGCGGCTCGCGCTGAAGGTGACCAACGAGCCGGCGATGGCCGGGCTGGAGCGGCTCGGCCGGCGGCTGCTGGACGGCGAGCTGTTCGGAGGCGGCCTCTTCGGAGGTAGTGGCCTGTTCGGAACCAGTGCTTCCGATGACACGGCCGATGCCCGGACCCGTTCGGCCCGCCGCGACTCCCGCGAATCGAGGACCCGATGACCAGCGCGATCCGCAAGACCGGCACCACCCCGGCCAGGCCCCGGACCCGGCAGGTGCCCGACCGGGAGGCCACCGCGGCCAAGCTGCTCGACGCGTCGGTCAAGCACAGCTTCGACCCCCGCGTGGACGTGGCCTGGGCCGAGGACTGGCTGCCGGACACGTTCTTCCTGCCGGAGCGGCTGTCCACGCTCTACGGCACCGACCTGTGGCACCGGATGAGCCGCTCGCACCGGATCGAGCTGACCCGCTGCGAGCTGGCCAACAACCTGGCCTTCGGCATCTGGGTGGAGACCCTGTTCATGCAGATGCTGGCCCGGCACTCGCTGGGCTACCACCCGAGGTCGAACCACCTGCGCTACGCGCTCACCGAGCTCGGCGACGAGACGCGGCACTCCACCATGTTCTCGCTGATGCTCGACAAGCTGGACCGGGGGCCGTACGCGTTCAACCCCGTGGACCGGTTCGCCACCGACCTGCTGCGCGCGTTCTCCACGGAGCCCTTGGCGTACGTCGCCGTGCTGTTCGTCGAGGAGATGTTCGACGCGCTGCAGCGCTACGGGCTGCGTGACGAGACCGTGCAGCCGCTGTGCCGGCAGACGTTCCGGATCCACGTGGTCGAGGAGGCGCGGCATATGCGGTTCGCACGCGATGAGCTGTTCCGGCTGATCCCCCGGCTGCCGAGGGTGCGGCGGGAGGCGCTGGCCGGGGCGGTCGCGGTCGGCGTCGGGCTGGTGTCCCGGTCCATGCGGACGCCGCAGATGTACGCCGACGCCGGGCTGGACGTGCGGGAGGCGATGCGCGCCGCGCGGGCCAACCCGAACGGCCGGGTCGTGCTGCAGGAGTGCATCGACCGGTTCATCCCGGTGTACGACGAGCTGGGGCTGGTCACGCCGGCGTCGCGGGCGCTGTGGCGGGCGCAGGGTTGGACTGTCTGATGCCGGGCGGGGAGGCGTCACGCCAGGTCAGGGTGCTCGTGATCGGCGCGGGGCCGTCCGGGGTGGCCACCGCGATCGCACTGCGGGCGGCCGGTGTCACCGACTTCACCGTGCTCGAGCAGGGCGACGACGTCGGCGGCACCTGGCGGGAGAACACGTATCCCGGCTGCGGCTGCGACGTGCCGTCGGCGTGGTACTCGTACTCGTTCGACCCGAACCCGTACTGGACCCGGTTCTACGGCCGCCAGCCGGAGATCCAGCGCTACTTCCAGGCAAGCGCGCGCCGCAACGGCGTCTACGACGACATCCGCTTCGGCGTGCGGGTGACCGGGGCACGCTGGGACGAGGCCGCGCAGCTGTGGCGGGTGGCCACCACGGACGGCGAGTACGCGGCGAGTGTGCTGGCCGCCGCGCCCGGGCCGCTGCACGAGCCGGCGCTGCCACCGCTGCCCGGGCTGGACACGTTCACCGGCACGGCGTTCCACTCCGCCCGCTGGGACCACGGCCACGACCTGACCGGCCGGCGGGTCGCGGTGATCGGTACCGGGGCGTCGGCGATCCAGTTCCTACCGGAGATCGCCGGTCGGGTCGCCGAGCTGCACGTCTTCCAGCGCACGCCGTCCTGGGTGCTGCCCAAGGTCGACTTCCCGATCCCGCGCGCGGTGCAGTACGCGTTCCGCGCCGCCCCCATCACCGAGCGCGCGGTGCGGTTCGGCATCTACGCGGTGCACGAGGCGGTCGGGGTGGCGTTCCGGCACGACTCGCTGATGCGCCGGGTGCAGAGCGCGGCCCGGCTGCACCTGCTCGCCCAGGTACGCGACGCCGAGCTGCGCGCCGCCCTCACCCCGAACTTCACCCTCGGCTGCAAGCGGATCCTGGTGTCCAACGCCTACTACCCGGCGCTGACCAGGCCGAATGTGCACGTGCACCCGGCGGCGGCGACGGTCACCTCGGGCGCCGTGGTGGGCACCGACGGGGCGGCCGCCGAGATGGACACGATTATCTTCGGCACCGGGTTCGAGATCACGCAGCCGCCCGTCGCGCGGTACGTGTTCGACGGCGCCTGGCGCAGCCTCGCCGAGCACTGGGCCGGCGGTGCCCCGGAGGCATACCTCGGCACCACGATCGCCGACTTCCCGAACCTGTTCGTCTTCCTCGGCCCCAACATCGCCCCTGGCCACGCTTCGGTGCTCGGCACGATCGAGGCGCAGGCCCGGTACGTGGCGGACGCGGTCACCACGATGGCCAGGCGGAACTGGACCTCGCTGCGGATCCGCCCTGACGTGCACCGGCGGTTCAACGACGAGCTGCAACGCGCGCTCGCGCCCACGGTGTACAACTCCGGCGGATGCGCCAGCTACTACCTGGACGGCACCGGCCA
>DATAYB010000722.1:0-3754 GCA_036272795.1 Pseudonocardia sp. | reverse complement strand
GTCACGCTGTCCGCGCACGTCGAGCTGGTCAAGCAGGCCTGAGACGAGCACAGGGTCGGAGACGAGTTCACAGATGAGTGAGGCCGTGATGAAGATCCTGGGCATCAGCGGCAGCCTGCGCGAGGCATCGCACAACCGGCGACTCCTGCAGGTGGCCGCCACCGAGCTGCCCGAGGGAGCCACCTTCGAGCTCTACGCCGGGCTGGGCGACATCCCGCCGTACCTCGAGGAGGAGGAAGGCGAGACGCCCCCGGAGTCCGTCGCCGCGCTGCGGGCCACGGTGGGGGCCGCGGACGCGGTGCTGCTGGCCACGCCGGAGTACAACGGCTCGATACCCGGTCAGTTGAAGAACGCGCTCGACTGGGCGTCCCGCCCGTTCCCGGACAACTCGCTGCGCGGCAAGCCGGTCGCGGTCATCGGTGCGTCGACGGGACTGTTCGGAGCGGTCTGGGCGCAGGCGGAACTGCGCAAGGTGCTCACCACCATCGGCGCCAAGGTGGTCGACGCCGAGCTTCCGGTCGGGCAGGCGCACGACGCCTTCACCGAGGACGACCGGCTCGCCGACCCCGACCTGCACAAGGCACTCGCCCAGATCGTCGCCCAACTGGTCGAGGCGGCAATCGCGTCAGCCGGCGCCTGACGGCGACCCCGCCCCACCTCCTGGCCTCCAGCCCGGGGCCGCACCCAACGGCCCCGGGCGTGCCGGCCGTCCGACCTGTCGCCGGAAGCGGCCCGCTCAGCCGTCCGACCTGTCGCCAGAGGCGGACATCCGTTCGCACGGATCGGCATTGCCGCCACTCACTTCTCGGGGCAAGCCTCGCCCGACTTGTCGTTGGAAGTAGACACGACTGTGACCTGGCGGCGGCGCGCTACGGCTACGGCTACGGCTGGCCCGCGTTGGGCGGTGGCCCCCGCGGGGATCCCGGTAGTGTGGGTGGTGGCGTTCCTGGGCGCCACCGGTCCGCGGGAAGGGCAGAGCCCACCAAGGAGCACCACCCGGCAGCAGGTAATCACCCTCCTTCCGGCCACGCGTCGCGGACCGCGGGCTTGGCGAAGGAGGCCACCGTGCCCAGTACTGACCTGCCCGACGATCCCGACCTCGGGCAGCTGCGCAAGCAGGCCCGCGAGCTGCAGCGCGCGGTCCGCGCGGGCAACCCCGAGGCGCTCGCGCTCGCCGCCGAGTTCCATCCAGGTCCGGTCACCCCACAGGGCTGGCTGCTCAGCGCGGCGCAGCTGGTGGTCGCACGGCGGCACCGGTTCCCGAGCTGGCCCGCACTGACCAGGTACCTCGGTGTGATCGCCGAGTACCGGACGGCGCCCGACGAGGCGACGCCGTCCACCGACCCGGGCACCGAGTTCCTGCGCCGCGCCTGCCTGACCTACAGCTCCGCCGACGGCCCGCTGCAGCGCTCGGCTGCCGAGGTCATCGCCGAGCACCCCGACCTCGGTAGCGACGACATATGGGTCGCCGCCGCCCGCGCGGACGCCGACTCCGTGGGCAGGCTCCTGCGGCGCGACGCCGGGCTGGCCGCGCGCCCCGGCGGCCCCCACCGCTGGCCGCCGATCGCCTATCTCGCCTACGCCCGCCACGACACGAACCTCGGCCGCGACGCCGTGGTCGGCACCGCCCGACTGCTGCTCGGGCACGGCGCCAACCCGGACACCGGGTTCCTGTGGCACGGCCTGCCGACCCCGTTCACGCTGCTCACCGGCGTGTTCGGGTACGGCGAGCAGGGACCGGAGGCGCAGCCGCGACACCCTCAGGAGCACGCGCTCGCCCGCCTGCTGCTCGAGGCGGGCGCCGACCCGAACGACGCGCAGGGGCTCTACAACCGCATGTTCACCCCGGCCGACGACCACCTGGAGCTGCTGTTCGAGTTCGGCCTCGGCACCGGCGACGGCGGGCCGTGGCGGCGCCGGCTCGGTGGGCGGGCGCCGAGCCCGGAGCAGCTGCTGCACGGTCAGCTCGCCTGGGCCGCCACACACGGGTTCACGCACCGCGTCGCCCTGCTGGCCGACCACCGGGTCGATCTCACCACCCGCCTGGACGGTTACGGCGTGCGCCGGCAGACCGCCTACGAGGCCGCGCGGACGAGTGGCCAGTTCGAGGTGGTGCGGCTGTTGGAGGCACGCGGGGTGGGCGGCATGCCGCTGTCCCCGGAGGACGAGGTGATCGCCGCGGTACTCGCGGGCGATCGTGGCGCGGTCGGGCAGCTCGGCGCCGACGCTCTCGCCACCGCCCGGGCACGGCGGCCGGGGCTGGTCGTCTGGGCCGCCGTCCGCGACAACGCCGCCTCGGTGCGCCTTGCCGCCGAACTCGGCTGGGACGTGTCCGCGAAAGCACGCGCCGACGCGCCCGGCAACGATGAGTGGGAGACCGCCCTGCATCACGCCGCCGGCGAGGGCAACGTCGAGCTGGCGCGCCTGCTGCTCGACCTCGGCGCCGACCCGTACGTCCACGACCACCGCTTCGACGGCACACCGCTGGACTGGGCGCGCCACTTCGACCAGCCCGCCACCACGGCACTGCTCGAACGGCTCACCGAACCGCGGTAGCTGTGCATCCCGCCGGCGTGGCCACCACGTAACGCCGGCGGTCCGCGCCGCGCACGGTGCTCGCCGCGCACGGTGCTCGCCGCGGATCGAACAGCGCGCCCCGTGGCCTGTCCGCACTTCGCACGGCGTCCTCTCACCTCGCATACTCCGCACACTGTGCGAAGTGGAGGCACGCCGTGCGAAGTGGAGGCACGCCGTGCGAAGTGGAGGCACGCCGTGCGAAGTGGAGGCGCGGTGTGCGAAGTGCCGAGGGCGGCGGGCTCGCACTGCGGCTGGACGTGCCGGGCAGGCTGAGCTCGCCGTGCCGGCTGGACGGCGTGGCGCTGGAGAAGGTTTACTCTGAGACTGTTCACATCGGAAGTGAGTCCAGCGGGTCGCGAGGGGACGGTGTGCGGTGGCGGGATCGCGGAGCCCGGGACTGGCCGCCGTGCTGGGCCACGTGGAGCGACAGGTGTCGCGGCGGCTCGACGAGACGCTCGCTCCGGAGAGGCTCACCGTCGACCAGTGGCGGGTACTGGACCTGCTCGCCGACGGGCACGGGTACACGATGTCGGTGATCGGCGCCGCCATCGCGGTACCGGGAGCCACCCTGACCAAGCTGGCCGACCGGCTGGTCGACGCCGCACTGGTCTACCGGGTCGTCGACGAGTCCGACCGGCGGCGTGTGCTGGTCCACATGTCGGCCCTCGGACGTGAGGTGCACGAGCGGCTGCGCCCACTGGTCGACCGCATCGACGCCGAGATACTGGCGCCCTTGGGCGAGCACGGGCCGACCTTGCTCCAGCTGCTCAACAGCCTCGCGGCGCCGACCCTGCCCCAGTCGGTCAGCACCTCCCGTTCACACGCTGCCCGAGCCGATCGGTAACCACGCTGCCCGAGTCGATCGTTGACCACGCTGCCCGAGCCGATCGGTAACCACAAACCCCGGGACCACGCTGCCCGAGCCGGTCGCTACCGCTCGTTGATCTGGCACAGCACGTCGAACTCCATGCCGGAGGCCCGCGCGAGGTAGATCTGCTGGGTCAGGTGGTTGGACTCCATGCTGACGATGCCCCGCGGGCTCTCGTAGGTCACCGACTCCGCCACCCGGCACATCCGGGGGAGCTCGAAGCTGCCGGCCCGTTCGCTGAGCCGGGCCAGCAGCGTCAGCCCCTCGTAGCAGGACTCCCCCTGCGAGGTCAGCATGGGCGCGGTCGGC
>DATAYB010000721.1:0-3248 GCA_036272795.1 Pseudonocardia sp. | reverse complement strand
GCGGAGCCGGAGCCGGCGGAGCCACGCGAACCGGCACCTGCCTCGGTCTGCAGGCGCAGCGTCGTGCGCCGCATCTGCACGATGGACAGCAGCAGCTCACGGATCGCCCTGCGGACCAGCAGCGTGTGGTGCTCGGGGGTGGAAGCCAGCGCGCTGGGGTCGCCGAGGATGTCGTAGCGGGCGATCCGCAGCAGCAGCTCGTCGATGTCCAGGGCCAGCGCGGGCCCGGGGTTGCGGTCCAGGAACCGGTGCAGGCTGCGCAGGTCGGTCGCGAGGTTGGCCCGGGTGTCCGCGTCCAGGTCGTCGGACAGCGCCCGCACGGTGGCCCTGGCCAGCCGGTCGGTGGACAGCTCGGCGTCCACGAGCTCGCGCTGCCACCGGGGGTCCAGCCCGAGCAGGTCGGCGTTGTCCTCGATCTGCAGCGTGGTCTCGTGCATCCGGGTGGCCTCCCGCGCCACCGCACGGGGCAGGTCCTGGCCCTCCGGCAGCCGGACACCGTCCTCGAGCAGCCCGGCCAGCACGTCGACCAGCCTGGCCACCTGGGCGCGGATGGACGTCATCGTGCGGTCCAGCGTCTTCGCGGGCGTGTCCCGGAACACCAGCAGCGACATCACCGCGCAGCACCCCGCCCCGACCGCCACCGCCGGGTAGATCACGGGCAGCAGGGCCGGCGCGATGTGCAGGTACGCGGCGAAGAAGTACGCCATGAACGTACCCATGCCGATGCTCGAGCCCAGCTGGTCGTACCGCCGCAGGGACACCCCGATGAACACGACCACCACGAAGACGGCATCGCTGACGATCCGGTACGGCGCGAGCAGCGACGACAGCGTGACCGACACACACATGGCCAGCGCGAACAGCACGATGTTGACCGCGCGCTGGCTGGCGGTGCCGGTGCGCATCGACGTCGAGCAGACCATCGCGGCCACGCAGCCGAGCAGCACCGCGGTGACCGGGAGCCGCAGCCCGGCGAGCACGGCGGCGGCGAGCACGACCGACAGCACCGCACGCAGCGCGAACCGGAACCGCAGCAGCCCGTGGTCCGCCGCGAAGAACCGATCGGCGAGCGAAGCGAACCAACGGGTGAGCACGGAGGCGACGATAATCGACGCCCGCCGCCGGACGCGCTCCAACGGCCGCGGAATCCAGCGACTCGGCCCGCGGAATCCAGCGACTCGCGGCAAGATCGGGGTATGACTGGAACGAGCGTGCTGCCGTTGTCGCCGGACGAGCTGCTGAGCACCACCCGCTCCGTGCGCAGGCGGCTGGACCTGGACCGCCCGGTGCCGCTGGGGCTGGTCAAGGAGTGCCTCCAGCTCGCGCTGCAGTCACCGAGCGCGTCCAACCGGCAGGCGTGGCGGTTCGTGGTGGTCACCGACGCCGGGCTGCGCGCCGAGGTCGGGGAGTTCTACCGGCGGTCGTTCGCCGACTACGCGAGCTCACCCGCCTACGCGGGCGGGCTGCATGCCGACGACCCTGCCAGGGCCGCCCAGCAGCAGCGCGTCGGCGACAGCGCCTCCTACCTCGCCGAGGTGATGGGCCGGGTGCCGGTGCTGCTGATCCCATGCATCGAGACGGGGTCGGAGGACCTGCCGGCGAGTAACCAGGCCGGGCTGTGGGGCTCGATCCTGCCGGCGGCGTGGAGCTTCATGCTGGCCGCCAGGGCGCGCGGGCTCGGCTCGGCGTGGACCACGCTGCACCTGCGCTTCGAGCGCGAGATCGGCGAGCTGCTGGGCATCCCGCCGACCGTCCGGCAGGCCGCCCTGCTGCCGACCGCCTACTTCACCGGGGAGACCTTCCGGCCGGCGGTGCGTCCGCCGCTGGAGCAGGTGTTGCACGTGGACCGCTGGTAAGCCGGCGCAGCGCCCGCCTGCTCGGCTCCTCGACCAGCCGGAACAGCAGGTGCGCTGTGCCGAAGGCGGACAGGAACACCAGCGGCGTGAGCACGGTGGAGAGCGTGCCGTCCTTGTGGAAGGCCGGGATCCGCTGCATCACCGCCCAGTACACCTCGAAGATCGGCACGTGCACGAGGTAAAGGCTGTAGGAGATCCGCCCGCCGTACACCGCCCACCGGGTGGACAGCAGCCGCGCCACTCCGAACCGGGACCCCCCGGCCAGCGCCAGGGCGCCGACCAGCAGCGGGAACAGCACGAGCACCACGCCGCCGCGCTCGGTGCCCTCCGGGGCGGGGCCGAGCGCGGCGCCGAACCACAGACCACCGATCACGGCGGCCACCAGCAGCCAGCCCAGCCAGGAGGCCACCCGGCGCACCCGGTCGGTCCGCTGGATGTCGCGCACGACGAGGTAGACGAGCACGCCGGCGGTGAAGCCGGTGAGGATCCGGGCCATCCAGCTGAACGGGAAGTACGGGCTGCCGGTGTGCAGGCAGAGCACCGACTCCGGCAGCATCAGCAGCATCGCGAACCCGCCGAGCAGCCAGCGCGGCAGCCTGCGCAGCCGGTACAGCAGCAGCGCGGACACCGGGAACAGCACGTACGCCAGCCACTCCGCGCTGATCGACCACGCCGGCCCGACGAAGGAGGCGCCGTCGTGCCATGGCCGGAACCAGATCTGCACCATGCCCAGCTGCTGCAGCCACGAGCTCACCGACAGCGTCGGCTGCACGTTCTGGTAGGCCGGCGCGTGATCCGACAGCCGGACCATCTTGAACGCCAGGTACGCCCCGAACAACGTCGTGACCAGCGCGTACACCGGCCAGATCCGGCACACCCTGGCCCAGATGAACTTGCCGGCGGCCCGCCAGCGCCAGTGCGGCCCGAGCTTGCCGAGGTACGTGAAGGCGATCACGAACCCGCTCAGCACGTAGAACAGGTCCACGCCCATCGCGCCGGTGGTCACCGCCGGGTAGATCGGCGCGAGCGCCCTGGCCAGCAGGTGGCCCTGGGTGAACTCGAAGTGGAACAGGACCACCCAGCCCGCGGCGAACAGCCGCAGCCCGGTCAGCGCCCGGATCTCACCGGGGTCGGCCGCCAGCGAGGTCGGCGGTCGCGGGCCGGGGCGCGGCAATGTGCCGGTCGCCGGACCCGCCCCCGACGACTCGACCACCTCTCCCGTGTCCCCCACGCTCAGCCGTGGTACACCCGGGTCCACTGCTCCGGACCGGTGAGCTCGGGCAACGCGTCCCGATAGGTCCGGCGCAGCCGGGGGAACTCCCTGGCAAGGCGCAGGTGGTTGCCGACGGCGGTACCCAGCAGCTTCCAGAACACGCGCGGGTCACGCTTGCG
>DATAYB010000720.1:0-4325 GCA_036272795.1 Pseudonocardia sp. | reverse complement strand
AAGTCGTCTCGGTGAGCAGCCAACACGCCTAGGAGAGCACGTGGACGCCTACCTGATCGATGCGGTACGCAGCCCGGTCTGCCGGCGCGGCGGCTCGCTCGCCCCGATCCACCCCGCCGACCTCGCCGGCCAGGTGATGGTGGCGCTGCTGGAGCGCACCGGGGTGGACCCGGCCGCGGTGGACGACGTCGTGCTGGGCTGCGTGGACACCGTCGGGCCGCAGGCCGGTGACATCGCGCGCACCGCATGGCTCGCCGCCGGGCTGCCCGAGGAGGTGCCCGGGGTGACCGTGGACCGCCAGTGCGGCTCCAGCCAGCAGGCCCTGCACTTCGCCGCGCAGGCGGTCGCCAGCGGCACGGCGGAGCTGGTCGTTGCCGGCGGGGTGCAGAACATGAGCGCGGTGCCGATCGGGGCGGCGATGACCGTCGGCGAGCAGTTCGGCTTCCCGACCCCGTTCACCGGCTCGGTCGGCTGGGAGAAGCGCTACGGCGGCGAGGAGATCTCGCAGTTCCGGGCGGCCGAGCTCATCGCGCACCGGTGGGACATCTCGCGGGTGGAGATGGAGGAGTTCGCGCTGCGCAGCCACCACCGGGCGCTGGCCGCGATCGAGGGCGGCGCGTTCGACGGCGAGATCGTGCCGGTCACGACGGAGCAGGGCGCGGTCACCGTGGACGAGGGACCCCGCCGCGACACCAGCGCCGCCCGGATGGCCCGGCTCACCGCGCTGACCGAGGGTGGCCGGGTCACCGCGGCCACCGCCAGCCAGATCTCCGACGGTGCCAGCGCGGTCCTGGTCGCGTCCGGCCGGGCGGTCCGCGCGCACGGGCTCAAGCCCCGGGCCCAGGTGCACCACGTCTCGGCCCGGGGCAGCGACCCGGTGCTGATGCTCACCGCGCCCATCCCGGCCACCAAGTACGCGCTGGAGCGGGCCGGCCTGCGGATCGGGGACATCGACCTGTTCGAGATCAACGAGGCGTTCGCGAGCGTGGCGCTGGCCTGGCTGGCGGAGACGGGCGCCGACCCGCAGCGGGTCAACGTGCACGGCGGCGCGATCGCGCTCGGCCACCCGCTCGGCGCCACCGGCACGAAGCTCTGCGCCACGCTGCTCAACGCCCTGGAGCAGCGCGGCGGACGGTACGGCCTGCAGGTGATGTGCGAGGGCGGCGGCCAGGCGAACGTGACGATCCTGGAACGCCTCTGAGCTCGGGAGGGAGTCAGACCAGCCGGCCGTGCCGGGCGATCCGCCTGCGCAGGTCCCACAGGTACACAGGGAACGGGAACTGGCGCAGCGTCCTCGGCAGCGGCCGGACGACGGCGGCAATCCCGCGCATCATCGTCTCCCACCGGCGCTGGTCCTGGCCGCTCCACCGGATACCCAGCTGGTCGCGGAAGTGCTGGGGCAGGTAACCCGAGGCGGCGAACCGGTGCAGCCGCGCGCCGGCCAGCCGGATCGGTCGCGGGAACATCTCCAGGTCGAGCAGCCGGTTGAAGTAGGCCCGCACGGTCGGGTCGATCACCTTCGTCGGCAGCTGCTCGTCCCAGTACTTGTCGAGCGCGGCCAGGTCCGCCGGCCACATCTCCACGGGCACCTGCAGGGTGGTGCCCATTGCGGCGGCCTGTTGGAACAGCGCCTCGCGGCCGACCTGGTCCAGCGGCTGGCCGAACAGCCGGGCCCCGTCCTCCAGCCAGCGGTACAGGCACACGGCCACCCAGAGCTGCAGGTCACGGTCGAACGCGTTGTAGCGCACCGGGCTGTGCTCGGTCGAGCGGACCTGCCGGTGCGCCACGTTGACGGCCTCGCGGTAGGCGTCCTTCTCCGCCTGGCTACCCATGGTCGCGACCGCCAGGTACGAGTACGTCGTGCGTGCGCGCTTGACCGGGTGCTTGAAGACGTTGCCGCTGTCCACCCTGCTCTCGACCACGCCGTGGCCGACCGCCGGGTGGGACAGCTGCATGATCACGTTGGCCACCCCTCCCATCAGGTTGACCCCGAACACCGCGTCGGCCAGCTCCGCATCGTTGCGCGCCACCGCGTCCCCCAATCTGCGAACACCTGTACTCAGAATGGTGCGCCCGACGCGGGCGGGCTGTCAAGCGGTCAGGATCACGTCACCGAGGCAGCGGTCAGCGCAGTCCGAAGCGGTCCGCCCAGCCCAGCACGTCGTCGACCGTCGCGTTGCCGCCGCAGAGCACCAGGCCCAGGCGCGCGTCGCCGCCGACCCGCTCGACCACCCGCCGCGCGGCCGGCAGCAGGCAGCCGGCGGCGGGCTCGGCCCACACCTTCGCGTGCTCGGCCAGCTCGAGCGTGCCCCGCACGGCGTCGGCGTCCGACACCACGAGCACCTCGGTGACCAGCGCGGACACGTGCTCGTAGGTGAGCTGGGAGACCGCCGGCGCGCTCAGCGTGGTGACCACCGAGGACAGCCGCGTCGGCACCGGACCGCCGGCGGTCAGCGCGTCGGACATGGTTTTCGCGCCCTCGGTCTCGACGCCCCAGATCCGCACCCCGGGTCGGAGGGCGTGCAGCGCAGTCGCCACCCCGGAGATCAACGCGCCGCCACCGATGCTGACCAGCACGTCGGTGAGCTCACCCGCGTCCGCCGCGAGCTCGAGCCCGACGGTGCCCTGGGCAGCCACGATCACCGGGTCGTCGAAGGGGTGGAGCAGGGTGCGGCCGGCCGCCCGGAGCTGCTCCATGAGCGCGAACGCCGCGTCCATGCCGTCCGTCAGCCGGACCTCGGCGCCGGCGGCGGTGGCGATCCGGACGGCGCTGGCCGGCGCGGTACGCGGCATCACGACGGTCGCGTGCACACCCAGCGCGCCGGCCATCAGCGCCACCGCGATCGCGTGGTTACCGCCGCTCACCGCGACCACGCCGGCCGCGCGCTCGGCCTCGGTCATGCCCAGCAGCTTCGCCGTGGCACCCCGGACCTTGAAGGAACCGCCGCGCTGCAACAGCTCCAGCTTCGCCGTCACCGGGGCACCGAGCAGCTCAGACAGTCCCGGGCTGGACACGGTCGGCGTGCGCACGACGTGCCCGTTGATCCGCTTCGCCGCGTCCTCGAGGTCCTCGATGCCGATCACAGCAGGCCGACTCCACTCACTCCGGGGATACGCGGAGACCCGCGCGGAGACCCAGTAGACACGACAGCCCACGGCGGTTGGGTCCTACGCCCGGTCAGTGGTGCAGGGCCGGGCCGGTGTCGGGGGCGGCGGCCGGGGCGAGTGCGGCGAGGATCCCGGCGGCCTGCGCCACGATGTCGGAGATCAGCTCGTCGCAGCTGGGCAGGTCCTTCAGAGCGCCGACCACCTGACCGGAGGCGAGCACGCCTGCGTCGGTGCGGCCCTGCACCAGGCCGGCGCGCAGCAGCATCGGCGTGTTCGCGGCCATGAGGACCTGCGCCCACGTGAGGTCGCGGCCGTGCCGCATGGCCAGCCCCTCCCTGATCATCGCCGGCCAGGACAGTCCGGACACGCTCCGGAAACGTGCCGCGTTGGCCACTGCCCTGGCGAGCCCGCGCAGCGGCCCGGCACCCTCCAGCCCCCGCACCAGCTCCGTGCGCAGCACCCGGTGCGGCATGCCGTCCACACGTGTGGTGACCACCGTGCCGTCCAGCCCGAAGCCCAGGTAGAGGCGCTTCACCTCCTCGGGCACCGTGCTCTCCCGCGTGAGCAGGAACCGGGTGCCCATCGCCACCCCGGCGGCACCGTAGGCGAGCGCGGCCGCCAGCCCCCGCCCGTCGTAGAACCCGCCGGCCGCGACCACCGGGATGTCCACGGCGTCCAGCACCGAGGGCAGCAGCAGCGTGGTGGCCACCCCGCCGGTGTGCCCGCCGCCCTCGCCGCCCTGCACGATCACGGCGTCGGCACCCCAGCCCGCGACCTTCTCGGCGTGCCGCGCGGCGCCGACGGACGGGATCACCACGATGCCGGCGTCCTTCAGGCGCGCGATCATCTCCTGGCGCGGGGCCAGCGCGAACGAGGCGACCTTGACCCGTTCCTTGATCAGGAGCTCGACACGCTGGGGGGCGTCACCAGCGTCCGCGCGCAGGTTCACCCCGAACGGCGCCGAGGTGCGCGCCTTCGTCTCGGTGACGGCGGCGGCCAGCTCCGGGTACGTCATCGTCGCCGAGGCCAGGATGCCCAGCCCGCCCGCCTCGGCGGTCGCCGCGACCAGCCGAGGGCCGGCCACCCAACCCATGCCCGTCTGCACCACCGGGTGCCGCACGCCGACCAGCCTGGTCAGCGCTGTCTCCAGCCTCGGTTCGCTCACGGGGTGGGCACCTCCTTCTCGCGCCGGCCATCGGGGTCGAGGACCGTGCGCA
>DATAYB010000719.1:0-15280 GCA_036272795.1 Pseudonocardia sp. | reverse complement strand
GACATGCCGACCTCGGCGCGGAACAGTCGCGTGAAGTGGCGGGTGCTCAGGTGTGCGCGGGCAGCGAGGGCATCCACGGAGAGGTCGGCGCCGGGGTTGGCGAGCACGTATTCCTGCACCTCCCGGATCGGCTGGCGGCGGACCGGCGGCGAGGCGAGCTGGACACTGAACTGGGTCTGCCCACCGGGACGGCGCAGGTAGACGACGAACTGGCGGGCCAGCTCCAGTGCCCGATCGGGGCCGAAGTCGTGTTCGACCAGCGCCAGCACCAGGTCGAACGCGGCGGTCACGCCGGCGGAGCTCCAGATGTTCCCGTCGCGCAGGTAGATCGAGTCCGGTTCCACGTCGACGGTCGGGTACTCCTCGGCGAGCCGCTGTGCGCAGTCCCAGTGTGTGGTCACCCGACGGCCGTCGAGCAGCCCGGCGGCGGCGAGCAGGAAGGCGCCAGAGCAGGTCGATACCACCCGTTCGGCCCGGCCCGCCGCCGTGCGGATGGCCACGATCAGCTCGTCGTCGGTCGCGGCGACGTCCCGGGCGGTCATGCCGCCGATGACCGCGAGCGTGTCGATCCGCTCGGTGTCCGTCCGCAGCGCGACGACCCCGCTCAGGCTCAGCCCTCGACCGAGATCGAGTGGCGCACCGTCCGAGGTCGCCACCTCGACCCGGTACGTAGGGCTGTGGCCGGCCTGGACGCCCAGGTGGGAGGCGATCTCGAACATGTCGCGGACCCCGAACAGCTCGGTGCCGTGCACGCCTGGATGCCCGACCACCAGCACGCGGCGCCCGCACTTGATCTCGCCCATGCGCCCAACCTATGGACGCCTTCGCGGCGGCCACAAGGACGAGGACCCCAAGGATCCGGCCAAGGCGCAGCGCGGCGGTCGACGTGGCTGTGGTGATCGCGCAGGCCCACCGCACGCGGCTGGTCGCCCGACATGAGCGGCCGGCCCTCGATCTGGCCGGATCTCGCCCGGCTCGCAGAAGTTTCTTGCCGAAACCGCAGGAAGTGGTGCGAACTGGTTTGCGCGGCTCTCTCGACCAACTGCGTGAGCGGGCTAATGTGGTTTTGGTGATCAACAGGACGACATGGGATCCGGCGGTTGGGGCTAGCGGAATCCGAGTGGCCCGGGCCGTTGCCGGGCTAACCGAGGAGTTGCTGGCCCAGGGTGCGGGCGAGCCAGGCCGCGTAGCGTGCTGGGGTCCAGCCCCGGTCGAGGACGAGCTGACCGTAGGTCTCCGGGGAGGCGAGGGTGAACAGCAGGTCGCGCATCTCGTCGTGGTCGAGCCCCGGCCGGGTTTCCCCGGTGGCGGTCAGATGCTCGGCAAGGCTTGCCATCCCGGCGAGGCGCTCGCCGGTCCGGGTGGCCCACAACTGGGCGGCGCTCAGGTCGGTGTCGACGGCGGAGCGCACCGCGAGGTAGAGCGGCACGTGGGACTCGTACACCGCCGCGAGGCCTGAGGCCACCGCGTCGAGCATGTGGGTCGCGTCGGGCTGGTCGCGGACCGCCCGCACCCAGTCGCGCTCGGCGACGGGGACCTGCTCGCCGGTGCCGTGCGCGAGGTCGAGCAGTGCGTTGAGCAGGGCGGGTTTCGTTCGGAAGTGCAGGTAGACGGTCTCGACGGCGACTCCGGCCCGTTCGGCGACCTGCCGCATGGTGGTGCGGGCGTAGCCCTGAGCGGTGATCAGCTCGCGTCCGGCGTCGAGCACGGCCGCTCGGGTCCGTTCGGCCTGGGCGCGGCGCACCTCGGACGCGTAGCGACGCCGAGGGCCCGGCTCAGGAATTTGATCCATGCCAGCTGTATTGACTACATATGACATGTAGCGAATAGTAGCCGATGTCCGACTTACCGCTGTGCGAGGAGGCCTTGTTGTCCGCGACTCCGTCGGCCACCGGCGAACATGCTGTCGTCCGGGTCGACCACGTGACGGTGCCGTGTTCCGACCTCGACGTCGCGGAGGCCTTCTACGTGGGGGTGCTCGGTGGCCGGGTGAGCATGCGGATCAGCGCCGCGATGCTGATCAGGCTGGGCTGGTCCAGTCGGGACGTCGTGGCCAACCACGGGGTTCATCTCCGGGTTGTCCTCGGCGCCGGCCCGACCATCGACCTGTTCGAGTACCCGGCCGGCACACCCACCGACGCGGCCCCGATGCACCCGCACATCGCCTTCCATGTCGAACCCGCCTCGTTTGGGTGGTGGGTACAGCACCTCACCGATCACGCCGTCCCGATCGCCGGGCCCACCCGCCCCGGCCCACCGGGCCAGGGGTCGTTCTACTTCAACGACCCGTTCGGCAACCACCTCGAGATCCTGACCATGGGCATCGACTCCTCGGCGCTGCCGGTCGGCGTCCCCGACCGCTCCGGCCTCGACCACACCTGGATCGCTGCGCGGCCGGCGTGATCGCCGGTGACCCGTACCCGTCCGGTCACGCGCCTCGTTTGGCTCCCCGTAGAGCGACCTTCCAACGACGGAACGGGGCGGCGGCGTGGCACGACGCGGTTGGGCTGGGCTCGGCCCGGGAATGTTGTGCGCGATACCGACCGCGGTGGCGGTGCTCGCGGCTCCTGGCCTGCCGGTATCGCACGCGCAGGACCACCTGACGCGCAGTGTTGCGGTGGAGACCTCCGACGGTCCTGGCGCTGGCGATGGGTCCGGCTCTGGGCATGGTCAGCCGCTGCCGCTCGGCTCGAACCCGGGGCTGCCCGCGCTCCCGGGGCCACCCGCCCTGCCGGGAGTCACCGGGCCGACGCTGCCGGCCAACGACCTGGAAGCGATGTTCGGGGCGATCCCTCCCTCCCAGATCGCGGACACGAAGCCGGCGGAGCTGATTCCGGGGCCGAGGCTGGAGCCGACACCGCGGGCGGACTGTGATGGCGACTCCCACCCGCTCGGTGGCGTGCAGGGGCGGGTCACCGCGGCGGACATGAACTCCCCGGGGGCGGACCGGGGGTGGACCTGCAACCTGCGCGAGGTCGGCCACCGCCTGACGCCGGGCGGCTTCCGGGTGTGGCGGTACAGCGACCAGCAGGGCCGCACCTGCGCGTACTACGACACCTCCCTGATGGCTCCCGCGAACCTGGTCAGCGCCGGCGCCGGGCCGTCCCTCGGTGTGGTCGTGCTGGATATGGGTGACCCCGCCCATCCGGTGCAGACGGCCGTACTCACGGCGCTGGCGATGCTCGCGCCGCACGAGTCGCTGAACCTGAACACCAGCCGGGGGTTGCTGGCTGCCGATGTGGGTAATGCCGCGACTGCGCCCGGGACCGTGGCGATCTACGATGTGAGTGCGGACTGTCGCCACCCGGTACTGCAGTCACAGATGCCGATCGTGAACGGGCACGAGAGTGGTTTCAGCCCGGACGGCAATACATTCTGGGTGGCCGGGGCGGCGGGCTACATCTATGCCATTGATGTCCGGAACCCGCGCGAGCCACGAGAGATCTGGCGCGGCGCATATTACGCGCACGGCCTGAGCTTGTCCGACGATGGCAATACGCTCTACCAGACCGACCCGATCAACGGGAACGTCGGTCTCCTCGATGTCACTGATATCCAGGACCGCGCAGCGCAGCCGCACGTTCACGACATCAGCCGTATGACGTGGTCGACGGCCTCCATTCCGCAGAACACCGCGGCGTTCACCAGCCATGGCCATCGCTACCTGCTGGAGTTCGACGAGTTCGCGTTCCGGTTCAACCCCGCAAAACTGGACGACGCCGTCGGGGCGGCCCGGATCATCAACATAGACAACCCGGCGGAACCCAGTATTGCGTCGAACCTTCGCCTGGAAGTGAACATGCGTGACGCGCATCGGGCGGCCGACGGTGACCCGACCCCGCTTCCGCCGAACCAGGCACTCGGCTACGGCGCGCACTACTGCGCGGTTCCTCAGCCGAGGGACCCGCAGATCGTCGCCTGCTCGTTCCTCAACTCCGGTTTGAGGGTGTTCAACATCAGCGATCCGTCCAGGCCGCGAGAGGTCGCGTACTTCCTGGCACCTCCGAGGGCGGGAAAGATCGCGGGTCTCCTGCCCGGCAACCTGGCGTTCTCGCAGCCGGCCTTCGACTCGGAGCGGCATGTGGTCTGGTACACGGACGCCGGGTCGGGCTTCTACGCGCTGCGCCTTTCCGACGATGCGTGGCCGCGATGACCGGCGGTGGGGGATGAGGTGGCGCGCCGTTCTTACGGTGCTCGGGGTCGTTGCCGGTCTGGTCGGTGCATTCCTGATCGGACGGGTTACCTCGGATTCGAGCTCGATGTCGGCCATGCCCCAGGGCGCCGAGCTGCCGAGTGCCATTGATATCGGGTTCTGTCAGGACATGGCGGCACATCACCAGCAGGCCGTCCTGATGGCCGGTCTGGCCGGTGGCCGGGCGGGCCCGGCGGTCGCCGCGCTCGCGGACTCCATTCTCGGGCCCCAATCGCAAGAGCTGGGCGCCATGCGTGGCTGGCTCCGGTTGTGGGGCCAGCCCGCCGAGTCGTCCACCCCGATGGCGTGGATGTCCGGCGACAAGGCGTCGGATGCGGGGATGAGTCACCTGGCGCCGATGTCGATGCACCCGGACGCGCTGATGCTGGGTATGGCATCCCCCGAAGAGCTGACCGATCTGTGGGCGAAAACCGGTCATGACTTCGATGTGCTGTTCCTGCAGCTCATGATCCGCCACCACCAGGGCGGCGTAGCGATGGCTCAGTACGCCGCAGCGCACGGCACACTCGACGCGGTACGCCAGTCCGCCGGGGAAATGGTATTCCAACAGGGCACGGAAATTGGCGAGATGAACGGCCTGCTCAAGACCTACGGCGCCGCGCCACTGCCGCCGTCGTAGCGGGGATCGTCGACGGCCGCCCGGTCGGCGTGCGCGATGGCGGCGAGTGAGCGCCAGAACAGCGCCAGGGTGAGCCCTGAGCCGACGAAGGCGAACCAGAACGGCGCGGTCAGCCCACCCCAGCCGGCGAGGAACCCGCCCAGCGCCTGCCCGATCACGATGCCCGCGAAGAGTCCGACCCGGTAGACGCTGCCCACCCGGCCCTGCAGCGCGGTCGGTACGGCACGCTGGCGCACCGTCGCCGACACCGTGCCCCACACGAATGCGTAGCCACCGAACACGAACATGATCACCAGCGCGGCGGCGGCCGACCGGTTGACTGCCAGTGCCAGGTGGGTGAGTACCTCGAGGGTGAGGCAGCCTCGCATCAGCGTGCCCAGCCTGGTCCGGCGTTCCAGCCAGCCGTAGCCGGCCGTCGAGACCAGCCCGCCCACGGCCGCGACGGTGGTGAGCAGCCCGAACCCCACCGGCCCCATCCCCAGCCGCTGCGTCGCGTAGAGCACCAGGACCGACCAGGCCGCGCCCCAGGTGACGTTGAAGGCCAGGATGACGAGCGCGAGCGTGCGTACCGCCCGATGGCCGAGCAGCCAGCGAAAGCCCTCCACGACGTCGCCCCACGTGCGATGCGCGCGCTCGCCGCGCACGCCGCCCCGGGGCGTGCCGATCCGCGCGACGAGCGCCACGCTCAGCGCCACCGCGCTCGCCTGGACGGTGAACGGCACCGCGGCCCCGGCGGCGAAGAGGAACGCGCCCATCGGCGGGCCGGCCAACTGGTTGAGGGTGAGTGTGCCGGCCGCCAGCCGCGCGTTGGCGATCCCGAGGTCGGCGCGGGGCGCCAGCATCGGCAACAGGGTGGCGGTCGCCGAGTCCGCGAACACCTCGGCCACCCCGATGACGAACATCGCCACCAGCACCAGGGTGATGTCGGCCCGCCCGGTGACGATGACCGTGGCGAGCCCGACGAGCACCCCGGAGCGCAGCAGGTCGCAGACCATCACTACGACCCGCCGGTCCAACCGGTCCGCCAGTGCCCCCGCGTAGAGCCCGAACACCAGCCACGGCAGCCGCTGCAGCAGCGCGGCCATGGCCACCAGCACGGGGTCGTGTGTCCGCGAGGCCACCAGCAGCGGCCCCGCCGCCAACGCCAGGCCGTCGCCGAGGTTGCTCACCCAGGACGAGGCCATCAACCAACGGAAGCCGCGACCCAGCCGGGCCGGCACCACGGCCTCCACCACCCACCCCAGCGCCCCCCGCACGTGCACCGACGCTAGTCAGCGGCCGGCACCGGAGGCTACGGAGTTTGGTCCACGAGATTGCGCTTGGATCGAACATGTGTTCGAATAAGGCATGCGATGGGGTATCCAGCGGGTGGGCGAGGACGGGGTCGGTTCCGACGCGGTGCTGCCCGGCATGGGGGGCTTCCTGCGCTCGGTGCGCACCCCGGAGTTCGCCGGCATGGTGTTCCACGAGGTGGAGGCACGCTCCGCGCTGAACAAGGTACCGAGCGGCAGCCAGATGCCGTTCGGCTGGACGATCAACCCGTACCGGGGCTGCAGCCACGCCTGCGCCTACTGCTTCGCGCGCAACACGCACACGTACCTGGAGCTCGACGCGGGGGAGGACTTCAACCGGCAGATCGTGGTGAAGGTGAACGTGGGCCGCGTGCTGGAGCACGAGCTGCGGTCACGGCGGTGGGGTCGCGAGCCGGTCGCGATGGGCACCAACACCGACCCGTACCAGCGCGCCGAGGGCCGCTACCGGTTGATGCCCGGGGTGATCACCGCGTTGGCCCGGTCCGGCACGCCGTTCTCGGTGCTCACGAAGGGCACGCTGCTGGCGAGGGATCTGCCGCTGCTGCGGGCGGCGTCGGCCGACGTCTCGGTGGGGCTGGGGGTGTCGATCGCGCTGGCCGACCGGGAGCTGCAGGCCAGCCTGGAGCCTGGCACGCCGAGCCCGGCGGCCCGGTTGGAGCTGGTCCGCGGGCTGGCCGACGCGGGGCTGTCCTGCGGGGTGATGGTGGCGCCGGTGCTGCCCCTGCTCAGCGACTCGGAGGAGGCGCTCGACGCACTGCTCGGGCAGATCGCCTCGGCGGGTGCCAGCGGTGCGACGGTGCTCGCGCTGCACCTGCGCCCCGGCACCAGGGAGTGGTTCCTGGGCTGGCTGGCCAGGGAGTACCCGGCGCTGCTCGAGCCGTACCGCCGGCTCTACGCCCGGGGCGCCTACGTCGACCGGCGCTACCGTGCCGAGCTCGCCGCGCGGGTGGCGCCGCTGCTGCGCCGGCACGGCCTGGCCGGTCCGGGGGCACGTCGGGGGTTGCCCGGGGATGCCGAGGGCAGCCTGCCGGCCGGAGCGCTGGGTCCGGCGGGGGCGGGAAATCGAGGTGAGCAGCTGACTTTGCTGTAGCGGAGATCATCCGGCTGCCTGGCAAGGGACTTCGGCCGAATTTACCCGATCGAAGCACTCGGACCATTGCATCAGCGGGTCGGCTGACCGAGGGTATGAACCCATGGTTCAGCTCAGTACTACGGACCTGGCGGCGCTGCTCGCCGTGGCCCGTGCGGAGGCCGAGGCGGGCCTCGCCGAGGGTGGGGTGCCCATCGGCGCGGCCCTGTTCGACCGGTCCGGCCAGCTGCTCGGTCGCGGGCACAACCGCCGGGTCCAGGACGACGACCCGTCGATGCACGCGGAGACCGCCGCGTTCCGCAACGCCGGGCGACGGCCGCACTACGCCGACACGATCATGGTGACCACACTCTCGCCGTGCTGGTACTGCAGCGGGTTGGTCCGCCAGTTCGGTATCGGCGAGGTCGTCGTGGGGGAGAACCGCACGTTCCACGGCGGGCAGGATTGGCTGGCCGAGCACGGGGTACGGGTCACCACGGTGGACGACCCGGCCTGCATCGCGCTGATGACCGAGTTCATCGCCGCCCGGCCGGACCTGTGGTTCGAGGACATCGGCGGCAAGCCCGCGTGACCGGGTACGTGCCGAGCATTGACCTGGCTCCGTGGTTCGCAGGCACCGAGGACGGCCGCCGCGAGGTCGCCCGCCAGGTCGACGACGCGTTGCGCACCGCCGGCTTCCTGCTGGTCACCGGCCACGGCGTGCCGCGTGACCTGCGGGACCGCGTGCGCGCCGGCGCGCGGCGGTTCTTCGCCCTGCCGCCTGCGGTGAAGGCCCGGTATGCGGTGGCGGTCGGCGGCCGGGGCTGGATCCCGCCGGGCGCCGAGGCCAACGGGTACGCCGAGGGCACCGCCACGCCGGCCGACCTCAAGGAGTCGTACTCGTTCGCCGCCGAGGACCCGATCGGTGACACCGAGGTCGACGGCCAGTGGTTCGTGCCGAACGTGTGGCCGGCCGAAGTGCCCGAGCTGCGCCGGGAGCTCACCGAGTACCTGGGCCGGATGCGGGCGCTGTCCGACGAGCTGATGTCGGTCTGCGCGGTGGCGCTCGGCCTGCCCGCCGACCACTTCACGAGGTACCTGACGCACCCGACGTTCGGCTTCAACATCAACTGGTACCCGGCGCTGCGCCAGGTCGGCCAGCCGGAGCCTGGCCAGTTCCGGATCGGGCCGCACACCGACTTCGGCACGGTCACCGTGCTGGACCGGGAGCCAGGCCTCGGCGGCCTGCAGGTCTACACCGCCGAGGGCGAGTGGGTGGACGCGCCGTTCGACCCGGACGCGTTCACCGTGAACCTGGGCGACCTGATGGCCCGCTGGACCGGCGACCGGTGGCGCTCCACCCGGCACCGGGTACTCGTGCCCCCGGCCGACGCACCGGAGGAGGAGCTGATGTCCCTGGTCTATTTCTACGAGGCCGACCACGACGCGGTGATCGAGACGTTGCCACCGCCGATCGGCCGGACCAGTTACCCGCCCGTGGTCTGGGGCGACTACCTCCGAGAGAAATTGGCGGCGATCTCCGTTGGCTGAGCTGAGGACCGAGTCCCCCGACCCGACCGGCGCGGTGGCCGGCGAACCCGTCCGGCCCGGCGTCTACGGCGATCGGATCGCCGCCGTCGAGCCCGGCGGTGTCGAGTTCATCCCGGCCGGTGACCGGCACGGCAGCCCCCTGCAGCTGCTGTGGACCTGGACGTCACCGAACCTGGAGTTCGCCACCGTCTTCCTCGGCATCCTGGCGGTCGGGGTGTTCGGCCTCGGCTTCTGGGAGGCCACGGCGGCGCTGCTGATCGGCAACGTGCTCGGCGCGCTCGCCCACGGTGTGCTGTCCGCCCGAGGGCCCCGGCACGGGGTGCCGCAGATGGTGCTGAGCCGGGTCAGCTTCGGCTTCTTCGGCAACGCGCTGCCTGCCGGGCTGAACGCGATCACCGCCGGGGTCGGCTGGTTCGCGGTCAACAGCGTGAGCGGCGCCTTCGCGCTGAGCACGCTGACCGGGATGCCGGCGCTGCTCGCGCTCGTGATCGTGGTGGTCGCGCAGGTGCTGGTGGCGTTCTTCGGGCACAACCTGGTGCAGGCGTTCGAGAAGTACGCGTTGATCTTCCTGGGCGTGGTGTTCCTGGTGACGTCGGTGGTGCTGCTCGCCAAGGCGCACCCGGCCGTCGCCGGCCACCCGGTGCCGGGCGGCTTCCTGCTCACCACGGGCGCCGCGTTCGGCTACGCCGCCGGCTGGAACCCGTACGCCGCCGACTACACCCGCTACCTGCCCGCCGCCGTCAGCGCCAGGATGACCGGGCTGTTCGCCGGCCTCGGCGTGTTCATCTCCTGCATGGTGCTGGAGATCGTCGGCGCCGCCTCGGTGACCGCGAGCGGGATGTCGGACAACCCGACGAGCGCGTTCACCGGCGAGCTCCCGGGCTGGCTCGCCGCACTGACACTGCTGGCCATCGTGCTCGGCGCCGTGTCCGCGAATGTGATCAACATCTACTCCGGCGCGATGTCGTTCCTCACCCTCGGCATCAACCTGCCGCTGATGTTCCGCAGGGCGATGGTCGCGGTGGTGTTCGGGATCGTCGGGTTCCTGCTGGCGTGGTCCGGGCTGCAGGACGCCGGCGCCAAGTACGAGAGCTTCCTACTGGTCATCGCGTACTGGATCGGGCCGTGGCTCGGCGTCATGTTCACCGACCAGTACCTGCGCCGAGGCCAGCCGATCGACCAGCTGCTCTACGCGAAGTGGTACCGCAACTGGGCCGGCCCGGTCGCCATGGTGGTGGGCATCGCGGTGTCGGTGCCGCTGTTCTCCAACCAGACCGACTTCACCGGTGTGATCGCCAAGGCGGTACCGGGGCTCGGCGACATCGCTTTCCTGGTCGGCTTCCTGCTGGCCGGCGCCCTGTACGCGGTGCTGCGGCCGATCGCCGCCCGCAACACCGGAACGCCCCCCGCGTAGCCGACACGACCCCGGCCACGGCGCTACGTTTGGGGGCATGGATCTCGAGAAGGCACGCGAGTACGTGCGGACCAGGCACCGCGCGGTGCTGTCGACGCTGAAGTCCGACGGCTCGCCCCAGCTGTCGCCGGTGACGGTCGGGGTGGACGCCGAGGGGCACGTCATCGTGAGCAGCCGGGAGACCGCGTTCAAGGTGCGCAACCTGCGGCGCGACCCCCGGGTGTGGGTGTGCGCGTTCCCGGACGAGTTCTACGGCGAGTGGGTGCAGCTGGAGGGCCGCGCCGAGGTCGTCTCCCTGCCCGACGCGCTGCCCGGCCTCGAGGACTACTACCGGGGCATCTCCGGCGAGCACCCCGACTGGGACGACTACCGGGCCGCCATGGTGCGCGACCGCCGCGTCCTGGTGCGCATCGAGCTGACGAAGGCGGGCCCGGACCGCTCCGGCTGACCCCGGTCCGGCGTTGCCGAGCTGCACAGCACGCAGGTTCGAGCCCGGACTTACCTGCCTGGTGCAAAGCTCGGTAACGGCAGGCCGGGACAGGGGGCGCTCCGGGGACAGGCCGGGGCGCACGTCCCGGCGCGCCGCCCCCGCTGCCCCACCAGGCCCGACCACGCGCCAACGCGGCGCGAGCGGCATGGGCCTCTCCGCGCAGCTCGCCAACGCACAGCCCGCCAACCCACAGCCGGCCTGGTCGCTCGGCCGCGCCCGCCGCCGCCCGGCCTGTTGTGACCCAACTCCACCACAGGCAGGTTTTCCGGCCCGAAAACCTGCCTCCTGTGCAGTTCGGTAACAACAGGCCGGGCCGGAGCGGCGGGTCCGGGCCGGGCGGGCGCCGGTAGTGAAACCTGCTGGCCGACCCCCCGGGGCGGCCAGCTAACCTCACAAATCGTGATTCGTACCCACCCCGCAGGCGCGCTGCGCGCCGAAGACGCTGGTAGCACCGTGACGATGGCCGGCTGGGTCGCCCGCCGTCGCGATCACGGCGGGGTGATCTTCATCGATCTGCGGGACGCCTCCGGGGTGTCCCAGGTCGTGTTCCGTGAGGGCGAGATGGCGGAGCGGGCGCACCGGCTGCGCGCCGAGTTCTGCGTTCGGGTGACCGGCGAGGTCTCGGTCCGCCCTGCCGGCAACGAGAACCCCGAGCTGCCCACCGGCGCCATCGAGGTCACCGCCACCGACCTGACCGTGCTCAGCGAGTCGGCCCCGCTGCCGTTCCCGCTGGACGAGCACACCGAGGTCGGCGAGGAGATCCGGCTCAAGTACCGCTACCTGGACCTGCGCCGCGCCGGCCCGGCCGCCGCGATCAAGCTGCGCAGCGAGGCCAACCGGATCGCTCGCACCGTGCTGCACGAGCGTGACTTCGTCGAGATCGAGACCCCGACGCTGACCCGGTCGACCCCCGAGGGCGCCCGCGACTTCCTGGTGCCGGCCCGCCTGCGCCCGGGTTCCTGGTACGCGCTGCCGCAGAGCCCGCAGCTGTTCAAACAGCTGCTGATGGTCGCCGGGCTGGAGCGGTACTACCAGATCGCGCGCTGCTATCGGGACGAGGACTTCCGGGCCGACCGCCAGCCCGAGTTCACCCAGCTGGACGTCGAGGCCAGCTTCGTCACCCAGGACGACATCATCGAGCTGGGGGAGGAGATCGTCGCCGCGCTCTGGAAGGAGCTGGCCGGCTACGAGATCCCGCGCCCGATCGCCAGGTTGACCTACCACGAGGCGATGAACCGCTACGGCAGTGACAAGCCCGACCTGCGTTTCGACCTCGAGCTGACCGACCTCACCGAGTACTTCGCCAACACCGGCTTCCGCGTGTTCCAGAACCCGTACGTCGGTGCCGTGGTGATGCCCGGTGGCGCGTCGCAGGCCCGCCGCCAGCTGGACGCCTGGCAGGAGTGGGCCAAGCAGCGCGGCGCCCGAGGCCTCGCCTACGTGCTGATCGGCGAGGACGGCACGGTCGACGAGCGCGGCCCGGTCGTGAAGAACCTTTCCGAGGCCGAGCGGGACGGGCTGGCCAAGGCCGTCGGCGCCGGCCCCGGGGACTGCATCTTCTTCGCCGCCGGCCACCCTTCGGACGCCCGGGGGCTGCTCGGCGCGGCCCGCAACGAGATCGCCAAGCGCTGCGACCTGGTGGACGAGAGTGCCTGGTCGTTCGTGTGGGTGGTCGACGCGCCGATGTTCGAGCGGATCCGCGACGACAAGGGCAACGAGCTGGGCTGGACCGCCGTGCACCACCCGTTCACCTCGCCCAACGACGAGTGGATGGACCGTTTCGAGGAGGCCCCCGACCAGGCGCTGGCCTACGCGTACGACATCGTCTGCAACGGCAACGAGATCGGCGGCGGGTCGATCCGTATCCACCGCTCCGACCTGCAGCAGCGGGTGTTCGCGCTGCTCGGCATGGACGAGGCGGAGCAGCGGGAGAAGTTCGGGTTCCTGCTCGACGCGTTCAACTACGGCCCTCCGCCGCACGGCGGGATCGCGATCGGCTGGGACCGCACCTGCATGCTGCTCACCGGCGCCGACTCGCTGCGCGAGGTGATCGCCTTCCCGAAGAGCGGCGGCGGCTACGACCCGCTCACCTCGGCGCCGGCCCCCATCACCGCGGAGCAGCGCAAGGAGGCCGGCATCGACGCCAAGCCCGAGCCCAAGCCCGAGCAGTCCAAGCCCGAGCAGCCCAAGCCGGGTAAGGACGGGGGCACCGGGTCGGCGCCGGCGGCCGGCTAGGGCCGTCGCGTGCTGCACCTGAGGGTGCTCTGCCCGGCCGAGCGGTCCGAGCAGGTGTGCGGGGTGTTGTTCGACGAGCCAGGTGCGGCGCACCTGACCGTGCTGCCGGGCGCCGCCGTGGCACCGGCCGGCGACGTCATCGAGGCCGTGCTCACCCGCGAGTGCACCGACCAGGTGCTGGCGGCGCTGACCGACCTCGGCATCGACCACGGTGGCGGTATCACGCTGGAGAGCATCGACACGGTGCTGTCCGACGCGGCGGACGACGCCGAGGCCGCGGTGCCCGGCGACCCGGCCGACGCGGTGATCTGGGAAGAGCTGATCGCCCGCACCGGCGAGGACTCGCGGCTGACCGTGAGCTACCTGGCGTTCCTGACCATCGCCTGCCTGCTCGCCGCGATCGGCGCGGTCACCAACTCGGCGGTCACCGTGGTCGGCGCGATGGTGCTGGGTCCGGAGTTCGGGCCGCTGGCCGCGCTGGCGGTCGGCGTGGTGGCGCGCCGGGGCGACCTGGCCAGGCGGGCGGCCGTCGCGCTGCTGGTCGGCTTCCCGGCGGCGATGGTGGTGACCGCGCTGGTCTGGGTGCTGTTCCACCTCAGCGGCCTGCTCAAGGGCCTGCAGCTGGACAACCTGCCGCAGGTGGACTTCATCTACACCGTCGGCCCGTTCTCCTTCATCGTGGCGCTGCTTGCCGGGGCCGCCGGGATGCTCTCGCTGACCTCGGCGAAGTCCAGCGCGCTGGTCGGCGTGTTCATCTCGGTCACCACGGTGCCGGCCGCCGCATTCGCCATCGTCGGTGCTGTGGAGGGCCGGTGGGACCGCGCGCTGTCCTCGGTGCTCCAGCTGCTGGTCAACCTGGTCGGGATCGTGCTGGCCGCCATTGCGGTGCTCTGGTTCTCCCGATCGGCCCGTCGGCCCGGAAAGGTGGGTCGGCGGCTGTCCGGCGAGTAATGTCAGGAGCGATGATCCGTCCCGCCGCCGGTCCTCGGCCGGCCGACTCGACGACCCCAGTGGCCGTGGTACGCGCGCTCAATCTCGCCGAGCAGTTACTCACACGCCGGCACGGGGCGACCGTGACGTTGGCCGATCCGGAGGATCTCGGCGGGAGCGCGCGCTCGGTGGTGCTGCGGGCCAGGGTCGCGGCGAACCCGTTCGGCCTGCCCCGCAGCCTCGTGATCAAGCACTACCAGCGGGGCGCCACGCCCGGCCGGGCGGACCGGTTCCGGCACGAGGCGGCCAGCTGTCAGTTGTTCACCGCGCTGTCCGGGGAGCGGCCCAGCCCCGAGCTCGTGGCGCACGACCCGGCGAACCGGCTGCTGGTGCTCGAGGACCTCGGCCGCTCGTCCACCCTGGCCGACAAGCTGTTCGGCAGCGACGCGGCGGCGGCCGAGCGCTGCCTGCTGACCTGGGCCAGGGCGCTGGGCCGGCTGCACGCCGTGACCGCCGGGCGGGAGCACGACTTCGACGCGCTGCTGCGCAGGCTCGGGGTGCGGTCCTGGCGAGACCCCATGGCCGACGAGGCCCGGATGGCGCTCGCCTCGATGCCCGAGCTGGTCGCGGCGCAGCTCGGGGTCGTGGTCAGCCCGACCGCCGAACGCGAGGCGCACGCCACCGCGCGGCTGCTCGGCGGCACCCGGTACCGCGCGTTCAGCCCGTCCGACACCTGCCCGGACAACAACCTGGTGACCAGCAAGGGCGTCAAGTTCGTCGACTTCGAGTGGGGTTGCTTCCGGGACGTGATGCTGGACGCGGCGTACACCAGGGTGCCGTTCCCCGGCTGTGAGAGCAGCTTCGCGATGCCGCCCGGTATGCCCGAGGCGATGCTCGCGGCCTGGCGCTCCGAGGTGGTGCCGGTGTGGCCCGACCTGGACGAGCCGACCCGGCTGGCCGCCCGGCTGCTGGACGCCCAGCTGCTGTGGGTGTGGCAGTGCACCATGCAGCTACTGCCCACAGGCCTGGCCGAGAACGCGCTGATCGGCCGCGACGCCACCCGCTCGCCGCGCGCGCTGCTCGCCCTCGCCCACTACTGGACCGTGCTCGCCAAGGACGCCGTCGTGGGCAACCGGCCGGGCACCGCCGAGCTTGCCGACTCGATGGTCGCCGCCCTGCGCACCCGGCTCGGCGACGGCCCCACCCAACTGCCGCTGTTCCCTGCGTTCCGTAACCGCGCCCGCGCCTGACCCACCCGGTCGGCGCAGCGGCGGCGGCCCGGCACGCTCGATGCGGCTCGGAGCTGCTGACCAGCACCGACCGTTCCGCAACCGGTCTACGACGCGTCATCCGGTTCTCACCGGGGGTGAGTCCAGACGCGTGATCGTGTGCAAGCGTGACCGCTGAGATCATCACACCGCTGCCGGACCCCGGGTCCGTCGAGCT
>DATAYB010000718.1:0-18027 GCA_036272795.1 Pseudonocardia sp. | reverse complement strand
GTGGCCCTCGACGGCGAGGAAGGTTGATGGCGCGCATCCGCAACGCCGAGCGGCCCCATTTTCCGTTGCTGGGCGAGCCGCTCCCCCTGGATCTGATCAACACCGAGTTGAGTGTCGCGGGCCAACGCGTGGACCTGCTCTGCAGCACACGCTGGTGGCGCGAATGGTTGAACTATCAACGGCATCGGATCGAGCCGATGCTGCACGGCCCGATCACCGAGTCCATGCGCCGCGCGGCGACACTGGGCCACGTCCGGGTGTTGCGCACCGCCGCGGCGATGGTGGTCAACGCCGCGCGGGCCGGCGAACACATCACCGCGCACTCCACCGGGGGCCCCACCATATTCCCCGCGGCCCTGCGAACCCCCACCAAGCCTGCGTCGGGCGAGGTGCTCCGGTGGCCCAACACCGGACCCGACAAGGCGTACGGGGATGCGCCCTGGCCTGGCTCCTCAGACGCTGAAGCCCTCTACGACGTGCTCGCCACCGCGATCGTTGACCTATCGAGGAGCCCACGCGTGGTGGACATCCGGGAGTGCGCCGCCCCCGACTGCGATCAACTGTTCCTTCCCGCCGCGCCCTCCCGGCAGTGGTGCGTGCGACCTTTCGGCGCGGGTATCCGCGCGCTCGTCTCGTGGGCTCCGGTGCCCGCGGGCTGGGGGTTGACACCCCTGGGCGGCGGTTGTTAAAAAATGCGCCGTCAGCGAGAGAGCAGCCATCGGGAAGCGCCACCACGGGGCGGCGCAATAGTTCGGTGTGCAACGGATTGTGGGAGGTTGAGGAACAGGTCCGCAGGTAGGCGGTAAGCGATGGTATTACCTCCTCCGTCAAGCCCGGACATGTTTATCCCTCCGAGCGGGCCGGCCCGGCGCATTTCGCTGGGCCGGCCCCCTTTCCTTTCCCCGGCAAAGCCGCGACATGGTCCGCGCACCCGGGTGTCCGACCCGCTCTCTGCCATGCGCTTGACCACGTCTGACCAGCGCACATAGGCACCTCAACGCGGCTCGGACGGGATCCCTGTCACGATCGGACGACACGCTACGGGAGCAGCAAGCGCGGGGTTGACAGACAAGCGCGGAGTTGTTAGAAATTGTGACGCAGTGCAAGCGGGCAACGCGGAAGCGCCGGCACCAGCGGGGCGCGAAGCCGAGGTTCGCAAGGGATCACCAGAGGTTGAAGAATCGTCTGGATGGAGGTGGTCACCGCGACGTTTCGGTGCACATCGGAGTCAAGACAAGTGTAAGTTTTCCACCTCTAGTGGCCGGCCCAGCGATCTCGCTGGGCCGGCCCTTTCTTTTATACGGACCGGCTGGCGGTCAGCACGCCCAGGCTGGGACCCGGTGCACGTCCGCGACCTCCCGAATCCTGATCAGCGCTGACACTGATCTCGGGGCTTCCCTCGCCGCTCTACTACCGCTTTCCCCGCCGCACGGATTGTCGTGACGCTTCGAGCCGGGACTCGGCTTGCGCTAGCAACTCGTGGGACCTTGCCACGGTCGTCTCAGTTCGCTGGATGGCCGCTTCGAGTACCTCGATGCGTTCTTGCCACACGGCAGTGAGTTCACCATCCGGGTCACTCAAGCCGGGCCCCCAGTGTCCTGCCATGTCGCACGGAGCTACCCCCATGCTCAACAGCGCAAACCCCCACCGCCTCAGGTTCGGTCATGATTCTCTGGGGCCTGTCGGCGTGCGGTGAGGCGGGACCGTACCCGCCGCCGCGGCCTCCCGCCGCTTTTCACGGTGCCGCGCGCGGGGGCTACCCAGATGTCGCCGGGCCCTGGGCGAGTAGATCAAGGAGCGGGCCGACTGAGTGCCCGTCCTGGGCAGAGTGTCGGAACGGGCGGTCCAGGTGCACCGTGTAGCGGTTGCGCCGCCCGACCCGTGTATGCGCCACGTATCCCGCCGCCTCGAGGTCGGCCACGATCCCTTGAAGGGTGCGCTCGGTCACCCCGACCACCTCGGCCAGGTCTCGCATCCGGGCGTTCGGATCCTGGGCGATCGCCACCAAGGCGCGCCCGTGCGCGGTCAACAGCGTCCAGCTGCCCTGATCCTCAACGTGAGACATCCCGCGCATCATAACCCGTGAGTCAAACCACACGATGTTAAAAGTACGTATTTATTGACGCGTGTCGGAGGGCGGCCTACTCTCTCTGACGGAGCCGCCGCCGCGACTTCGAACAGACGTCTCCCCGGGCCGAACCAGCTCAGGGGTGGCTCGTCACGCGCTGCATGTTTCGCCGCGACGGTCAGCGGGGTGTTCAACCCTCGAGGACTCCGCAGTCGTTCGGCGCCCCGCAACTTGAACGGGACAGGCCATGGATGACGAATCTCGGCAGGACCTGGCGCAGCGGATGAGCATCCTCGCCCTGCGCCTGCAGGACGAGGACAACCGCGCCGACACCCTGCGCGTGATCAGCCACACGGCAGCCGATCTCGTCCCTGGCACGACCTGGGCAGGGATCTCTCTCATCGAAGGCAGACGAGTCACCGTCGAGGCACCGACGCACTCCCTGGTCATCGAGATCGAACACCTGCAAAAAGACCTCGGTGATGGCCCCACCCTGAGCGCGATCCAGCAACAGCGCATCATCGGCGTCCCCGACTTCACCAAGCCAGATCAGCCGTGGCCCACGTTCGCGGACCGAGCTGTCGAGCTCGGAGTACGGGCCATGCTGTCGCTGCCGTTGGCCGTTCACCGAGAAATCTTGGGCTCGCTGAACCTCTACGCGGCCGAGTCCGACGCCTTCACCTATTCGGAGACCATCGCGGAGCTAGTCGCCCGGCACGCCGCGATCGCCCTGGCCGGAGTCACCCACGCGCATCACCTCACCGCCGCCCTGATCAACCGGGACGTACTCGGTCAAGCCAAGGGCATCCTGATGCAGCGCGACGGGCTCACCGCCCCGCAAGCCTTCGAACAGCTGGTCCGACTCTCTCAAAACTCCAACATCAAAGTCGCCGACGTCGCCCACCAACTGGTCACCGACACCGAAAACCACGCGAGCGATGATCATCGCCGGGGCTCAGCCACCGGGTGATTCATGCCACGGAGCGCTCGGCGCCGGCGGACTGATCCAGCCGGACGTCTTGGAGGCGGCGGTGCGCATCGGTCCGTCGAGCTTGCCCCCGATGGTACGGGGCTCTGCTATGCGAGCTTAGCGCCCACGACGGGAGTATCCCCAACCGCCGCCACCAAGCAAAAGAACGAGAACAACGACAATCACGATTGTGCTCATGACCTCGAATACCCCTCATCGAATCTAATCAAACGTAGTTATTCAACTGGGACGTGGCTCTGTGCATGAATTTCGAAGCAACGGCAATCATGCGCGCGCCGAGGAGGCGTCGGTGCCGTCCAGATTCACACGTATCGATCAAGTGCGACGAGGTCCCATTCCCGGAGCTGGACGACGTACGGGTGCGCGCCGCGCGCTGATACAGATCACTCGCGCCGCCCCGCCGCACCCTCTGACCGGTGGAGCGGTCGGAGCGGTCGTAGGTGACGCTCTCCAGGGCGGTGAGTAGGTCGCCGGTGGCGTGGATGACGCCCCTGGCCACGTCGGCCGAAGCCTCGGGCCATCACCTCGGCAGCGTTCCCGATCGCGGCCAAGGCCTGCTCGGTCGCCGCTTGCCGCTCTGCGCCCCACGCTTGAGTGTTCCGTGGGTATCGGTGGGATCCAGCGACGACTTCGACTTCACCCTCGACCGCTGGTAGCCGCCGGTTCAACAGCTGTCAACAGGCACGGCCCGGGTGCCGACACAGGCTCGCTGGGACGTAGCGCGTCCTTGACACCCCAACACCTCGTGAACGGAGCATTGCGAGGAGACCGGAGGGGGTGTCGGGTGTGCAAATAGGTCGCCTATCTCGCTGATTGGGGCATGGTGACCGGTCACTTGTTTAGCTATGTTCTAGCTGATCACCGTTGAGCGCGATGTCCCGTGCCGATCGCGGCTCGGGGCCTGAATCCCGAAAGGAAACTTCATCATGCGCACGCTCCTCAGGCGGGCCTTGCCCGTCGCGGCCGTGGTGGTCGCGCTGACCGGCAGCGGCTTCGTCGGCCCGGTACTTACCCACCACTGTTACCACTGTTGGGTCTGCCCTCGAGGGTGGGCCGGGTGTCCTCCTTGGAATCATTCCCATTGGAATTGACCTCCCGGCTGGCCTGCGGGGGCAAGCTCACGCTCAGAGCTGTGAACAGGCGGGATTGGGCTGACAAGATCAGCGTCGTGGTGGTGGAGACGCTGGGTTTGCTGATCATCAGGAGGCTGCTCGGGTCGCTCGGATCAGATGGCGTGGGCGAGGTTGTTGGTGCCGCCGGGGAATTCGGCGGGTAGCAGCCCTATGCACCTCGGCCGGACCGGCCATCCCTGCTGCCCAGGCACCGCCGCCGGTGCCCTACCAACTCCCCGCAGACCCCAAGTACGTGCCATAAACCGCGAGGGACCTCGCAGGTAAAACCAAGCGTCCGGGTTCAGCAAATACCCCTGAACCCGGACGCTGTCATATTCATACCCGGTCGTACACAGCTTCACGGCGTAGCCGTTGCGCTGCTAGAACTGGGAGGTCCTGATGTGGGCGATCTCGCCGTTATCGGTCCACACCGGCAGCCACGCAACCGCAGTGTCGTCGGTGGCGAGGGTCCAGATGGTGGTGTCCTCGGTGGTGCGGTAGTTAATCTCCATGGCTACGAAGTTATATCGGTATACATATAAGGTTCGGTGCGCTTTAGCCTCCGGGGTGGCCGCCGCATGTGGACACGGGGAGGGCAAGTACGCTGTTTTATTCGGGGGCTTGACCAGCAGAGCATCCACCACCGGGCCCATACGCCAGTGGTTGCAGTTCTGGTGGCAGTCACCGCCGGTCGCCGACGACCACGCCCGACCACCTAGCGCGCCCACCAGGGGGTCAATGATGCGCGATGCTCGACGATCGGCAGATAGCAGACTTGGAAAGCGTGTTGGGTGTTGCAGCCCTCGCGGGTTCGAATCCCGCATCCTCCGCCACCGTGAGCCGCGGCGACAGCGGGCCGCCGCGCCTGTTCAGCGTCGCATCTGAGGAGACCTCGGAGCGGCAGCGCCGCGAGGTGGCCACGGACACGGTCACCGTTGATCCCCCGCTGATCCCCCGCGGAAAGAAGTTGATCCATTCCCTGCTTCAGGGATAGACGTTTCCTCGTCAACTACCCGGAGGCTCGATGGCAATCAAGACACCACCCACCCAGCGCTGGCGGCGCTGGCTGATCGGCGGCGTGATCGCCGTGATAGTGCTCGGCGTCGGCGGCCCGTTCGCCTACAAGAAGTTCGTCGAGAGCGACAACCCGCCGCCCCTGTCCATCGCCGCACCGTCGGCCGCGGCCACCCCGACGCCCGGACCGGCGCCGGCGCCAGCGCCATCGGCGGCCCTGGACGGCACCTGGACGGTGGCCAAGGGCTCACAGGCCGGCTACCGGGTCAACCAGAACGTGGCCGGTCAGACCGCCACCACCGTCGGACGCACCCACGACGTCACCGGCTCGGCCACCGTGAGCGGCAACCAGCTCACCGCCGGCACCGTGTCGGTCAACCTCGCCACGTTGGTCACCAACGAATCCGAGCGCGACGAACACGTGCGTGAGGGGATCCTGGAGACGGCCCAGTACCCCAAGGCGGTGTTCACCCTGACCCAACCCGCCCAGCTGGGCACCCTCACGCCCGGTCAGGTCACCCAGGTCCCGGCCACCGGCACGCTGACCATCCACGGCGTCACCAAGCCGGCCACCATCACCCTGGCCGTCCGCCAGTCCGGCGATGCGCTCAGCGTCCAGGGCATCACTAGCGTCAACCTCCCGGCCTACGGCATCGATCCCCCCACCACGATCCAGCCGACGGGTCAGATCGAGTTCCTGCTCCAGCTCGCCCACCCGGCCTGAGCTGCGAGAACGGCCGGGTCGCCCCGTAGGCGACCCGGCCGCGTCCGCAGCGGCCGCCGCCCCGTGGCAGCCGCCGCCCGTGGCAGCCGCCCCGTCCGACTTGTCGTGGCTCATTGACGTGACAAGTCCCACCTGTCGTGCCTATTTCCAACGACAAGTGGGACGACGGGGCGACGGGGGACGGCGTGCGCGAGTTGCCGCCTTCGGTTGGCGACCACCCGCTGCTGTCATCTCCGCCTACCGCCGCGCTCGACGCCCCGAGTCAGCTCGCCGCGTTGTCGAACATGCCGGGCTCGTAGGAACCCGCCGGGGTGCGCACGATGACGTTGAGCCGGTTGAACGCGTTGATCACGGCGACCAGGGAGACCAGCGCGGCGACCTGGTCGTCGTCGTAGTGCTTGCGCACCTGGGCCCAGGTCTCGTCGGACACGCCGTGGTGGGCGTCGGCGAGCCGGGTGCCCTCCTCGGACAGCGCCAGCGCGGCCCGCTCAGCCTCGGTGAACACGGTGGCCTCGCGCCAGGCGGCGACCAGGTTGAGCCGGACCGGGGTCTCGCCGGCGGCCGTGGCGTCCTTGGTGTGCATGTCGGTGCAGAAGCCGCAGCCGTTGATCTGGCTGGCCCGGATCTTGACCAGCTCCTGGGTGGCGTGCGGCAGCGGCGACCGGTCGATCACCTGGCTGGCGTTGATGAACCGCTTGAGGAACCCGGCGGCGATCTCGTTCTCGAACATGTTGAATCGGGCGTCCATGATCTCGTCCTCACTTCGTGGTGTTGCCTGCTGCCGCACCGGACGAACATGAGATGCCGACGCCCCGCTCGTTGTGACAGCTCCAGGGATGTGACGTGCGTCTCGATGCCACCGAGCCCCGATGTCACAAACCGGCCGCGTCCGCTGTCTTGTGGGTGAGATCGTCGAGAGCGCAGAGGAGCCACCCATGGGCGAGACGCCTCGGACCGCGCCCGGACATCGGGTCGACCGCCCGGATCCCGCCACCGAGGCGTTCCTCACCCACCGGAACCTGCTGTTCACCGTCGCCTACGAGATGCTCGGCTCGGCCGCCGACGCGGAGGATGTCCTGCAGGAAACCTGGCTGCGATGGGCGGGCCCGAGCCGCCCGGAACTCGCCGAGGTGCGGAACCAGCGCGCCTACCTGGTCCGGATCACCACCCGCCAGGCGCTGGGCCGGATGCGCACGCTCGGCCGCCGCAAGGAGTCCTACGTCGGCCCGTGGCTGCCGGAGCCGCTGCTCACCGCGCCCGACGTGGCCGAGGACGTTGAGCTGGCCGACAGCGTCTCGATGGCGATGCTGCTGGTCCTGGAGACGCTCACGCCGACCGAGCGGGCGGTGTTCGTGCTGCGTGAGGTGTTCGACCTGACCTACGACGAGATCGCGCAGGCCGTCGACAAGACACCAGCCGCGATCCGCCAGATAGCCCACCGGGCACGGGAGCACGTCGCCGCGCGCCGGCCACGCGGGGTCGTCTCCCCGGCCGACACCCGCGACGCGCTCCGGGCGTTCCAGCGCGCGGTCGAGACGGGCGACCTGCAGGGCCTGCTCGACACCCTCGCGCCGGACGTCGTGCTCATGGGCGACGGTGGCGGGATCGCGCAGGCCGCGCTGACGCCCATCGTGGGCGCCGACCGGGTGGCCCGCCTGCTGACCAGCAAGGTCGCCGCCGAGGCCGTACCGCAACCGGCGCAGGTCAACGGTTACCCGGCGCTGATCTTCCGGCGGGACGGCGAGATCGACACCGTGATGGCCGTGCGCATCGACGACGGCCGCATCACCGGGCTGTACGCAGTGCGCAACCCCGAGAAGCTGTCACGCATGGAGCGGGAGACCGCCCTGCGCCGCTGACCCCCGGGGTACAGCGGGCCAGCCGAGTGGCCCGCGACGGCCGCAGTCACACCAGGGCGGCGGCGAGCTTGCCGCCCAGGGCGGCGAGCGTCTCCCTGTCGCCTGCGACCCCTGGCTTCCAGGGCAGCATCAGCCGGTCCTTGGTCTTGTCGAGGTACCGGGGCACGACGTGCAGGTGGAAGTGGAACACGGTCTGCCACGCGGCGGCACCGCAGCAGTTGATCAGGTTGACGCCGTCGGCGCCGAGTTCCTTGACCGCCACCTTGGCGATCCGCTGCGCGGCCAACGTGACATCGGTCAGGTCCTCGGCCTGGATCTCGAACAGATCCTTGCTGTGCCGCTTCGGAATGACCAACAGGTGCCCGTCCGACCCCGGGTTGATGTCCATGAACGCGAACGTCGTCGCGTCCTCCGCCACCTTCACGCTGGGGATGCCGCCCCCCACGATCCCGCAGAAGAGGCACTGATCACTCATGCTTCCGACCTTAACGCGACCGGCCGGGCCGGGCCGCGCCGCGACCGACACCGACGAAATCCGCGACTGCCCACCGGCGGGTCGGGGTTATTGTCGGGATGAGTCGCGGATTCCGCCCACCTATGCCACACTCCGACGAAATCGTCGCAATGACGCGGGCAGGCCGCAGCGCCGGCCACCCACCTGAGGAGTCGATCCGACCATGGCACTGCTTTCCCTCCGCACCGCCGGCACGCTGCTGGCCAGCGTCGGAGCCAGCCACTTCGTCGCCCCCGGGCTGTACGAGTCGATCACCGCGCCCGCGTTCCCGATCGACACCCGGTCCTGGATCTACCGCAACGGAGCCACCGAGCTGGCCCTCGGACTGGCCTTGCGCAACAGCAACCGGACGCTGCGCGGCATCGGGCTCGCCGGCCTGGTCGGCTACACGGCCTGGCTCGGCAGCAACCTCGCCAAGAACCGCTGACGCCAACCGCCGAGAGCTGCTCACGCCGAGAACCCGCTGACCCGGTACGACGAAAGGCGAGATGTTATCCTGACATGACAAGTTGGCTGACCGCGCGCCGACGACGTCGAGGGACGGGTATAGCCGGATGCGGAACATCGTGCTGGGCAAGAGCGGCTTGGACGTCTCCCGGGTGGCCTTCGGCACCTGGCAGCTCGGTGGGGACTGGGGGTCGTTCGACGAGGACGCCGCGATCGCGGCCATCCGACACGCGCGCGAGCTCGGGGTGAACCTCTTCGACACCGCTCAGGCGTACGGCTTCGGCCGGTCCGAGGAGGTGCTCGGCAAGGCGCTGCGCAGCGAGCTGGACCGCGACGGCGACTCGCTGGTCATCGCCACCAAGGGCGGCATCAACCCGGGCAGCGCGCGGCCCCGCGACGCCCGCCGGGCCTGGCTGCGCAGCGGCGTCGAGGACAGCCTGCGCGCGCTCGGTGTCGACCACATCGACCTCTACCAGGTGCACTGGCCGGACTCCGACACCCCGGCCGAGGAGACCGCCACCGCGCTGCAGGAGCTCGTGGACGAGGGCAAGATCCGCCACATCGGTGTGTCCAACTACGACGCCGAGCAGCTCGCCGCTTTCGACAAGACCCGGCCGGCGGAGACCCTGCAGCCGCCGTACCACCTGTTCCGCCGCGACATCGAGGACAGCGAGCTGCTCTACACCCTGGAGCACAACGTCGGCGTGCTCGCCTACAGCCCGCTCGGCAGCGGTTTGCTGACCGGCCAGCTCACTCCGGACAGCACGTTCGGCAGCGAGGACTGGCGGTCCCGGTCCACCGCGTTCCGGGGTGAGACGCTGCGCCGCAACCTCGCCGTCGTGGACCGGCTGGCCGAGCTGGCCGCCTCGCGCGGGCTGTCGATCGGCCAGCTCGCCACCGCATGGGTCCTCGCGCAGCCGGGCGTGCACGTCGCCATCGTCGGCGCGCGCAGCGCCCGCAACATCGAGAACAGCCTCGCCGCCGCCGACGTCGACCTCACCGAGGCCGACCTCACCGAGATCGAGAAGATCGTGGCGGACGGCGTCTCGATCACCGGCGCATCGCCGGAAGGCGTGGCCTGAGCCTCCTCCGCCGAGGTTCTGGGTCCGCCGAGTCGGGAGTCAGGTAGGCCCCCCGACCGGGGTGCACTGTCCCCCGGGCGGGGTGGGCTTCGGCCGACCTCGACGTGTTGGGCCGCCGCGCCGGTACTTGATCGAGTACCGTGCGCGGCGACTCGACGGGGGACACATGCGCGCACTCATCGCCACATCTGTGCTGGTCATAGCCGTGCTCACGGGCTGTGGGACGCCGGCGCCGACGGTGGCACCGCCACCCACCTCGGCGTCCGAGGACGCGTCCGCCGCCCCGACCTCGTCGGCCGCCGAAGCCGCGCCCGGGACGACAACGACCACGACCACACCGGCGCAGGCCAAGCCGGCGCGGTGCCACACCTCGCAGCTGTCCGCCAAGCTCGGCCCGCGCTCCGGCAACAGCGACCAGACGACGCTGGCGCTGATCTACACCAACACCTCCTCCCAGGCCTGCCTGCTGCACGGTGTGCCCGGGGTGGACCTGCACGGGCCGAACGACCCCAACGGTCCCGTCTACTCGCTGTACCGCAAGGACACGAGTGCTCCTGGTGTGACACTGCGGCCCGGCGCCAGCGCGTCGGCGCGCCTGACCGTGCTCTCCGACTCACCGGGCTCGGTCGGCAGCTTCGGCTCGAAGAACTGGGTGCCGACGCAGCTCATCACCACCCCGCCCGGCGAGACCACCACCCTCAGCGTGGCATGGCCCGCCGGCCTCACCGTGTTCCGGCAGGACGCGGCGACCCACCCGGGCTCGTGGGTCGAGAGCGTCACCACCGGCTGAGTTCGCGCGGACCCCGTGCGCGGTGGCCCGTGTCAGGGTGTCGGCGCGACGGCGCGGGGGGCCACCGCCACACCGGTCAGGCCGAGCACCGCGAGCAGGGCCAGCAGCACGGGCATGGCCACCGCCGGCGAGCCGAGCAGGGCCAGCAACGCGCCACCGATGCCGATCATGGTGGCGGTGCCGAGCTGGTCGGACATCTGCGCCGCCGACGTGTGGAACCCGACCTCACCGGGCGCGGACTGGCGTAGCAGCAGGAACCCGACGGACGGGAAGACCAGCCCCATCCCGATGCCGGCGAACACCCACACCGGCAGCGCCAGCCACGGCACACCCCAGCTCGGCGCCACCAGCTGCAACGCCAGCACACCGCCACTGAGCAGGCAGAACCCGATCCGCAGCAGCCGTCCCCTCGACAGGTCGGGGTGGCGGCCCTGCCACCAGGACGCCGACGACCAGCCCAGCGAGCCGACCACCAGCGGGGTCCCCGCGGCGGCCAGCGACCAGTGGTGGGTGCTCGTCAGCATCAGGGGCAGGTACGAGTTCGAGGTGAAGAACAGCGCGGCGCACAACCCACGGCAGGCCACCACGGTCGGGATCCCCCGCCTCGCCCGGAACACGCCGGCCGGCAGCAGGCGCCGCATCGCCGGCACCAGCACCGCCAGCGCGACGACCAGCACGATCGCCGCGCTGACGTCCGGTTTCTGGCCGGCCCAGGTCAGCGCGGACACCCCCGCGGCGGCCGCGAACGCAGCGAGCACCAGGCCCCGACGCTTCGGCGCGGCCGCGCGGTTCGGGTCGGGCGGGCCCAGGTGGCGTACCGCCGGCACCACGAGCGCCAACGCCAGCGCCGCCACCGGCACCAGGCCGATGAACACCCACCGCCACGACAGCCGCTCGGTGACCAGCCCGGAGATCGGCGGCCCGATCAGCGACGGCAGCACCCACGCCGACGACATCAACCCGAACATCGCCGGCCGCACCCGCTCCGGGTACACCTGCCCGACGAGCACGTAGATCGCCACCGTGACGCTGCCCGCGCCGAGGCCCTGCAGCGTGCGCCCGAGCAGCAGCTGTGGCATGCCGGCGGCGGTACCCGCGGTGAGCAGGCCCGAGGCGAACAGCACCGGCGCCACGATCAGCGGCAACCTCGGGCCGGCGAGGTCACACCAGCGGCCCCCGAGCACGGTGCCCAGCACCCCGGTCGCCATGAACGCCACGAACGGCCAGGCGTACAGCGACAGCGCGCCGAGGCTCGCGACCAGCGCCGGCATCGCCGTGCCGACGCCCATCGCCTCGAACGCCACCATGCTGATCAGCAGCAGCACGCCGACGGTGATCGACCGCCGCCCCGGGCCGAACAGCTCCCCCTGGTTCGAGCCAGGCACGTGCCCGATGGCCGGCGTCAGCTCCGGTGCCGCGTCCTGCGTACTCATGTCCCCCACACTGCAACCTGAACCGGCCTCCAGGTCAAGCAGGTATCCCGGTTTCAGGGCTCAGCCGTAGACCACCAGCCCGGCGGCGAGGTACGCGGCCGGATCGGGATGGACGGGATCGGTCAGCACGTGCTCGACCCAGGCCCGCCGCTCGTGGTCGATCGCCAGCAGCTCCCACACGCACGCCGTCGGCCCGTCCGGGGGTACCGCCCGCAGCTGGACCGAGCCCAGGTCGGCGCGATAGAGCCGCTGGTAGAGGATGTCCAGCCGCCACCAGGCGACGATCACCCAGAGCCCCTCCTCCCCCGGGTGCACGATCAGGAACGCTGCCCGGACGGCGTCCGCCCCGGTCTCGGCCGGGGCACTCGTCGCGGCGGGCAGCACCTGGGCGGCGGCAGCGAGAGCGGCCTGCCGCTCCGCGTCGTCGGGCAGGCGCCCGTCCGCCCCGATGCCGATCATCTTTACCGCCCAGCCGGCAACCTCGTGGACACCGATCGGCTCGGTCCGGCGCGGGCGGTACGGCGTGGGCTGCACGCCCTGCACGGTGACATGTCAGGGTGGGCCCACGCGACGGCCAATCAAGTTCGATTCTGAGGGCCGATCCGCGCTGCGCGTCTGCCCGATTCACGGAAACATCGGCGCATGGCCCTCACAATGTCGTGCGCGTTCAACACCTCGCTGGACAGCCACGAGCACGCCCGGATCGCCGAGCAGCTCGGCTACCGCAACGTCTGGTTCTACGACTCGCCGGCGCTGTACGCCGACGTGTGGGTGCAGCTGTGCCGGGCCGCCGAGCGCACCGAGACCGTCCGCCTCGGCCCCGGAGTGCTGGTACCAACGCTGCGCCATCCGATGGCGAGCGCCGCCGCGATCTCCACGCTCGCCTCGATCGCGGGGCCGGAGCGGGTCGCGGTCACCGTCGGCTCGGGCTTCACGGGTGCGTTCACCCTCGGCCAGAAGCCGGCGAAGTGGGCCTACGTGGCGAACTACATCCGCACGCTGCGGGCGCTGCTGCGCGGCGAGCAGACGGAGTGGGACGGCGCGCAGATCCGGATGATGCAGTACCCCGGCTTCGGCGCCGCGCGGCCGATCGACATCCCGATCCTGGTCGGCGCGCAGGGTCCGAAGGGCACCGCGGTGGCACATGAGGTCGGTGACGGGGTGTTCGGCGCGCCGAGGCCGGTCCCGGGCTTCGACTGGAGCGCGGTGCTGATGTTCGGCACAGTGCTCGACGACGGCGAGGACCCCGGCAGCGAGCGGGCGGTCGCCGCGGCCGGACACGGGGCCAGCGTGGTGCTGCACTGGGCGATGGAGTTCGGCCAGACCGAGCGGCTGCCGAACGGGCCCGCGTGGGCGGCGGCGTACGACGACGTGCCCGCAGGCGAGCGCCACCTCGCGCTGCACGACGGCCACCTGGCGCTGGTCAACGAGCGGGACCAGCCGTTTGTCACCGGTGAGGTGCTGACGGGCGCCGGTCTCGCTCTGACGCCGGCCGCACTGCGCGACAAGCTGGCCGAGTTGGCCGAGGCCGGGGCGACCGAGGTGGCCTACCAGCCGGCCGGGCCGGACGTACCGCGCGAGCTGGAGGCGTTCGCGAAGGCGGTACGAGGCTGAGTTCCCCGGCGACGGGCGGCCGCGGAATCTAGCGACACGGACCGCGGAATCCAGCGACTCGCGCTGATGGAATCCGCGACTTACCCTGGCTCGCGGGTCGTTGGGGTGGTGGTGGCGGCCGCCTGGATGGCGTCGACTATGCCTGTGTAGCCGGTGCAGCGGCAGATGTTGCCGGACATCTCGGCGCGGATCGTGGCGCGCGACGGCGTGGGATGCGTGCGCAGCAGGTGCAGCGCGCTGATCAGCATGCCCGGGGTGCAGAAGCCACACTGCAGGCCGTGGTGCGCGACGAACGACTCCTGCAGCGGGTGCAGCGTGCCGTCGGCGGCGGCGAGGCCCTCCACGGTGGTCACCGAGGAGCCGTCGGCCTGGACCGCGAACATCAGGCAGCCGCGCACCGGTTCGTCGTCCACGAGCACCGTGCACGCGCCACAGACGCCGTGCTCGCAGCCCAGGTGCGTGCCGGTGTGACCGAGGTCGTCGCGCAGCGCGTCGGCCAGCGTGCGGCGGGGCTCGACGTCCAGCCGGACCCGCTCGCCGTTCACCGTGAGCTCCACCTTCATCCGCCACCTCCGAGACCGGCCTGCTCGAGCGCACGGCGCACCAGCTCGCCGGCCAGCGCGCGGCGGTAGTCGGCGGAGCCGTGCAGGTCACCGGTCGGGCGCAGCTCGGCGCGCACGGCGGCCGCCACCTCGTCGAGCGACCCCCCACCGGCCAACACCCGCTCGCCGGCCACGGCCCGCACCGGCACCCCGCCGACCCCGCCGAGCGCGATCGACACCTCGCCCGCCACCTCGGCGACCGCCACCGAGACCAGCGCGAAGTCACCATGCCGGCGGGCGAACTCGGCAAAACCCCAGCGCGCCGGCACCGGGAAGGACACCGAGGTGATCAGCTCATCCTCGTCGAGCGCGCTCATCAGCGGGCCGAGGAACAGCTCGCCGGCCGGCACCCGGCGCGACCCGGCCGGCCCGATCACCGTCACCACGGCTCCGCACGCCACGGCGACCACGGGCAGCTCGGCGGAGGGGTCGGCGTGTGCGAGGCTGCCGGCCGCCGTCCCCCTGCTCCGGATCGCCGGGTGCCCGATCCACCGGGCGGCCTCGGCGAGCAGTGGGTGCTCGGTCTGGTCGGCGAGCGCGCGGTGCCTGGTCAGCGCTCCGACCTCGACCGCCCCGTCGTAGTGGGCGAACCCGGTCAGCTCGGCCACCCGGTTGATGTCGACGAGCACCGAAGGACGGGCCATCCGCAGCGCGAGCAGCGGCACCAGGCTCTGCCCCCCGGCCAGGATCTTGATCTCCGCCCCTTCGGCGTCCGAGGTCAGCGCGGCCACCGTCTCGTCCACCGAGGCCGGCCGCACGTACTCGAAGGGCGCCGCCTTCACAGCGGCAGCCCGCCCGGAACCGGCAACGGCCTCACCACGGCAACCCGCTCACCGGCCCTCGAACCGGGGCTTGCGCCGCTGCTCCCGTGCCAGCCGGCTCTCGGCGAAGTCCTCGCTCGCCCAGCAGCGCCCGAAGGCGTCGAACAGCTCCTTGTGCAGCTCCTTGTCGGCGAACGGGTCCAGCTCGGGCTCGAACAGCTGGTTGAGCACCTGCTTGCTGTAGCTGATGGTGAGCGGGGCGAGCTCGGTCATGGGGGCGGCCCAGTCCACCGCGTCGGCGAGCAGGCCGGCGCGGTCGGCCAGCCCGCAGGCGAGGGCCTGTTCGGCGGTGAGCTGCTCGCAGGCCAGCAGCAGCCGCCGCGCCACGCCGTTGCCCGCGAACAGGGCCAGCCTGCGGATGGTCCACGGGTCCACGGCCAGCCCGATCTTCGCGGTGGGCACGGCGAACACCGCCGACGGCGCGACCAGTCGCAGGTCGGCGGCGAGCGCCAGCTGCGTGCCCGCGCCGATGGCAGGGCCGTTCACCGCCGCGATCACCGGCACCGGCGCATCGCTGACCGTGTGCAGCATCTCGTAGAGCGACTTCCGGAAGACCGCGCTGTACACCGCGTCCAGGTCGGCGCCGGAGCAGAAGCTGGTGCCGGTGCCGGTGATCACCAGGGCGCGCGCGTCCGCGACCAGCGCGCCGCGCACCGCGTCCCGCAGCAGCTCGCACAGCTCGATGGTCAGCGCGTTGCGCTTGTCCGGCCGGTGCAGGGTGACCAGCGCGACCCGGTCGTGCCAGCTCACCGACACCAGCGCCGGCTCGGTCGGGCGCACGGCCGGCTCGACCGCGTGATCGCTGCCGGGGGTCCGATCGTCGGCTTCGGATGTCATTGCAGTTCCTTCCACACGGTGCCCGGGGAGAGCGGCAGGGTGTCGATCCGGATGCCCAGCGCGTCGCTCACGGCGCCGGCCAGTACGGCGTTGGGGCCGAGCGTGCCGCCTTCGCCGACCCCTCGCACGCCGAGCGGGTTGGCGGCCGGGTACTCGACATGGTCGATCAACATTTCGGGGACCTCGGCGCTGGTCGGCATGAGGTAGTCCAACAGAGTGCCGGTGATGAGATTGCCAGCTTCGTCGTAGACCAGGTGCTCGTAGATCGCGCCGCCGATACCCTGCGCGATCGAGCCCGCGATCTGGCCGTGCACGATCTGCGGGTGCATGGCGCGCCCGGAGTCCTCCACGCAGGCCCAGCCGAGCACCCGGATCTCGCCGGTCGCCCGGTCCACCTCGACGGCGGCGGCCTGGGCGCCCGCCGCGAACGCACCCCGGATCGGGTCGTAGAACCGGGTCGCCTCCAAGCCGGGTTCGATGCCGTCGGGCAGCCGGTTCGACTCCAGGTAGGCCACGCGGGCCACCTCGGCCACCGAGATCGACGAGCTGGGGTCGCCGACCACCCTGACCTGGCCGCCGGCCACCTCCAGGTCGCCGGTGGACGCTTCGAGCAGGCCCGCCGCGAGCAGCACGAGCTTCTCCTTCACGGCCACCGCGGTCTTGTGCGCCGCACCGCCGCCGATCACCGCCTGCCGGGAGGAGAACGCGCCGAAGCCCCACAGTGAGGTCTCGGTGTCGCCGGTCCGGACCTCCACGTCGTCGTAGCAGACACCCAGCCCGTCGGCGACGATCTGCGCGATCACGGTCTCCTGGCCCTGGCCCTGCGAGGTGACGCCGGAGAACACGGTGACGCGCCCGTCCGGGTTGACCCGCACGGTGCAGGCGTCGTGCCCGGTGCGGAACGGCATCCTCGGCCCGGCGGAGGCGGCCCGCCCGAGCCCGGTCAGCTCGTTGTAGCAGGCCATCCCGATGCCGACGGGGTGGCCGGTGCCGCTCACCCTGCGGCGGTGCTGCTCGGCGCGCCAGCCGTCGTAGTCCAGTGCTTCGAGGGCCTTGGTCAGGCACTCCTCGTAGTGCCCCGAGTCGTCGACCAGCCGCGACGGCATCTTGTACGGGATGTCCTCGGGCTGGATCAGGTTGCGCCTACGGACGTCGACGGTGGAGATGCCCAGCGCGCGGGCGCCCTCGTCGAGGATCGTCTCCATGGCGAACACGGTGGACGGCCGCGCCACGCCCCGGTACGGCCCGGAGGGCGCGGTGTTCGTGGCCACCCCGCGCACCGTGCAGCGGTAGTTTTCCAGCTTGTACGGCCCGCAGAGCAGCCCGCCGGCCATCAGTGGCTCGATCCCGGCGGTCCACGGGTACACGGAGTAGGCGCCGACGTTGCAGGTCACGTCCGCCTCGAGCGCGAGCAGCGTGCCGTCGGAGGCGAACCCGGCGGTGAGCTGGTAGCGGTGGTCGCGGGCGTGGGTGGCGGCGGCCAGGTGCTCGACGCGGTCCTCCACCCACTTCACCGGCACACCGGGCAGGGCGCGCGCAATCAGGCACAGCGCCACGTCCTCCGGGTACAGCACGGCCTTCACCCCGAAGCCGCCTCCGACGTCCGGGGCGATCACCCGTACGTTGCCCTCCGGCAGCTCCAGCAGCTCGGCGACCATGTTGCGGACCAGGTGCGGCACCTGCGTGGACGACCAGAACGTGAGCTTGCGGTCGGCCGGCTCCCACAGCGCCACGCCGGCCCGGCACTCCATGGGGTTGCCGCCGTGCCGGTTGGTGACGAGCTCGCGGCGCACCACGACGTCGGCGTCGGCCAGCGCGCCGGTCACCGAGCCGGCTTCGAAGGTCCGCTGCAGCAGCACGTTGTCGGGCGCATCCGCGTGCAGCGGGGTGGCGGGACACTGCGCCGACTCCGACCAGGCGCACACGGTGACCGGCAGCGGCTCGTAGTCCACCTCGACCAGCTCGCAGCCGTCCTCCGCCTGATACCGGTCGGCAGCGACCACGGCGACCACCGCCTCCCCGGCGAACCGCGCCCTGGTGTGCGCCAGCACCGGCTGCGCGGTCTCCACGTACGACGGCAGCGCGGACTTCGCACGCAGCGCGACGTCGGCGAAGTCCG
>DATAYB010000717.1:0-11854 GCA_036272795.1 Pseudonocardia sp. | reverse complement strand
GCTGCCTGAAACGACGCCTCGCCGACCACGTCTGGCGGCTCATGATCGCCGACGAGCGGCGCGCAGCGGCGGGCCCGGGAGGACACCCGGGGGCGACTCTGCAATCCAGCGCGACTGGCTCAAACCCCAACGCCAGCTCTTCGGACAAGTCACAGCCCGGACCCACCGACAGCGACCCTACCGCTGGCCCGAATCCAACGCCTTGACAAACACAGAGGAACCCCGGGTCCGGTAGAGGCTCGTTGGTTGAGTCTCAGGCGACCAGACTGGTCAGGTCGCCCAGCTCGTACAGGGCCTCGAACTCGGTCGGTGGCCTGCCTCCGCAGGCTCCGTGAAGTCTCCGGTTGTTGTACCAATCCACCCATGCTCGGGTTGCGATGTCGACTTCGCCGATATTGTGCCACGGCCCGTTTGGTTTTATCAACTCGGTCTTGTACAGGCCGATCGTGGATTCAGCGAGAGCGTTGTCCAGAGCGTCCCCGATCGTCCCTATCGAGGCATCGATTCCCGCGTCCAGCAAGTGCTGTGTGAACCGGAAACTTGTGTATTGACTGCCGGCGTCCGAATGGTGAATGAGTTTGTCGACACCGGGGCCAGGACGGTAGTGCCGAGCCCGCAGACCCATATCGATAGCGTCCAGCACCAGGTCGGTCTCTTTCGACATTCTCGCTCGCCAGCCGACGATTCTCCGGGAGAACACGTCGATCGCGAACGCCACATACACGGTGCCGGCCCAGGTCGCGACATGAGTGAAGTCGGCCACCCACAGCCGGTTCGGCGCACCCGCCGCGAACTGGCGTTTCACCAGGTCCACAGCCCGCGCGTGGTCCTTGTCGGAGACAGTGGTGCGCACCGGCTTCCCGCGCACCACACCCACCAGCCCCAATCGCCGCATCAGCCGTTCCACCCGGCAACGGCCAACTTCGACACCGTCACGGCGCAGTTGCCACCATACTTTCCGGGCGCCATACACCGAATAGTTCTCCCGAAATATCTTCTCGATCAGTTTCATGAGTTCCTCATCGCGCACCGCACGCGCCGACACCGGTCGGGATAGCGCGGCATAGTAGGTGGACGGAGCGATCTTCATCCCGAACTCGGTCAGCACGGCACAGATCGGCTCGACTCCGAACCGGTTCTTATGTTCCGTGATGAATGTTACGAGTGCGGCGGTCGAGGGTCGAGCTCCCTCGCGAAGAAAATCGAAGCCGCTTTCAGAATCTCATTTGCCCGACGCAGCTCATGGTTTTCCCGGCGCAGCCGCTTCAGCTCGGCCGACTCCTCGCTCGTCGCGCCGGGCCGGGTCCCCGCATCGACTTCGGCCTGCCGAACCCACTTGCGCACGGTCTCGCCCGTGGCGCCGACCTTCGCCGCGACCGAGCAGATCGCCTCCCACTGTGAGCCGTACTGGCCTGCCTTGACCTGCTCAAACACCAGCGCCACCGCGCGTTCCCGCACCTCACGCGGGTACGTCCTACTCCGTGCCATGATCAGATTCTCCACTCCAGTGTGGAGCCTCCATCAGACCCGGGGTGGTTCAGCGTGCGTGGGGGCTTGCAGGTTTTGGCGCTCAGAACCTGCTTCCTGTGCAGCTCGGTAACAGCGGGCTGGTCAGGCTGGCCAGGCGAGCCAGCCCCGTCTAGCCGCCTGTTACCGAGCTGCGCGGCAGGCCGGTTTCGGGCGCCTGAAGCCTGCCTCACGTGGAGCTCGGTAACGACAGGCCGGCCAGGCCGGTGGGGCCGCCGGCCCATCTTGCCGCCTGTTACCGAGCTGCACGGTGGGCGGGTTTTGGGCGCCTGAAACCTGCTTCTTGTGCAGCTCGGTAACAGCAGGCCGGCCAGCCCGGTCGGCCCGGCCAGCCGCCTGTTACCGAGCTGCACGGCAGGCAGGGGCTGGGCGCCTCAGGCCTGCCTCGCGTGGGCGGCGGGGGCTAGCTGCCGTCGCGTTTGCGTTCCTCGATCGCCCGGAGCTTTTGTTCCAGCTCCTCGATGCGTGTCAGCAGGGCCGGCACGTCCCCGCTGTCCGAGGGTGGTTGGCCCGGCGCTTGCCTCGGCTGGACCGCAGGCGGTTGCCCACGTCGCTGGCCCGTGGGCGGCGGCTGAGCCCCTTGGCGCTGGCCTCCGGGCGGTAGTGGGGCACCCGGTGGCTGGTGGGCCGAGGGCCGCGGTGGCTGGCCGGCGGGGGGCCGTGCGCCCCCTGGCTGGCCGGGTGCTGGCCGAGGTTGGCCTGGGCCGGGCACCGGATAGAACCTGGTCGGCGGCGGGCCAACCGGGCTCGGGCCGCCGATCGCGGGGTAGTGGCCGGGGCGCGGCGGGTAGCCGGTGGGCGGCGGCTGGCCGGGGGCCGGCTGGAACCGGGTCGGCGGCTGGCGCCACGGTGGCTGGCCCGGCGCCATCCGGTACGCGTCGGCTCGCGCCACCGGCGGTGGGGCGAGTTGGCGGCGGTGGGGCAGCTCGGCGCCGAGGCCGGTCGGGTCACCGGTGGCCAGTCGACCGGCCACCAGCCGCCGGGCCCCGGCCGCGGTCGCGCCGACCAGCCACTCCAGCGGGCCCCGGCCCAGCGTCAGCCAGAGGAACATGCCGAACACCAGTGTGCAGCCGACCATCTCGAAGTACAGCACCGCCGGGTGGTCCGACAGCACGCCCGTGGCCAGCACGATCAGGTGCGCGCTGTAGAACGTCAGTGTCATGCCACCCGCCGCCGCCAGCGGTCGCAGCAACCGCCCCGCCGCCGCGGCGCGCGAGAGCAGCAGCATGAAGCCGAGCACCGCCATCGCCGAACCGAGCGTCTGCGCCACGTCCAGGGTCGAGTTCGAGTGCGGCGCGCGCAGGGCGAGCCACCACAGGTTCGGCGCGGTGGGCGGCACCGGGTGCCAGTTGAGCACGTCGAGCAGCTTGGCGGGGTCGGTCTCGGTACCGGTCGCCCCGCGCAGCGCCTCCGCACCCCCGAACCGGGTCAGCAGCAGCGTGGAGGCGGACCAGGACACCACGGCGAGCGCGGCGCCACCGCCGGCCAGCCACTGCGCGACCCGGACCGAGGTCAGGTCGGAACGGCCGATGGCGAGCCCGACCAGCAGGTAGACCAGGTACGTGATCGCCGGGTACGGGCCGGTCAGCAACACCTCGGAGAGCAGCGCGAGCGGCTCGTTGACCAGCGTGGCGAAGGTCGGGTTGGTCGTGCTGATCACCGGCAGTCCGGCGCCGAACGTCAGCACCAGCACCGCGGGCGCCACCACGAGCAGCGCCGAGGCGAGCAGGCCGAGCGCCCACCCCCGCAGCCCCAGCAGCGGCAGCGCGAGCACGAAGAACACCGCGTAGTAGGGCAGGATCACCTCGGCCTGCCCGGTGTAGCCGAGCGCGAGCCCGACTGCCCCGATCAGCAGCGCCCGCACCACGATGCCGGTCGAGGCGGCGACCCTGGCCCGGCCGTGCAGCGGCGTCCGGCCGCCGCTCAGGAACGTCAGCGCCACCCCGGCGAGCAGCACGAACGTGGCGGCGGAGCGGCCACTGGCCAGCCAGGTCGCCGGGGTCGGGTCGCCGTCGGCGTCGAGCAGCGGGAAGACGTGCACGGCCATCATGCCGAGCAGCGCCAGGCCCCTGGCCAGGTCGACGCCGAGCACGCGCTGGCGGCTGACCACGGCCGCGGCGGCCGCCACGGGCACATCCCGCCGCGCCGGCGCCGGGAGCGTGACCGGGGTGGCCTGGCCGGCGAGGTTGGGGGAGTCGGGCTCCTGGATCTGGTCGGCGGGGTTGCCCTGCCACCACTCGTGCGCCCCGACCTCGGTGCCCTTCATCAGGAACGCGTCGGAGTCGAGCACCGCGCCGTCGCCCATCGTGACGCCGTAGTGCACGAACGCGTTCACGCCGATGCTGCAGCCGGTGCCGATCGAGGTGTAGCCGGACTTGAAGAGGCCGTCCTCGAGCGAGTGGCCCTGCAGCACGCAGCCGGCGTTGAGCACGGTGTCGTCGCCGATCGAGGTGAGGCTCTTCTCCGGGATCGCGGCGCCGTCGTCGAACACCCGCCGGCCCATCCGCACGCCGGCCAGCCGCCAGAGCACGGGGTTGAACGGCGTACCGGCGAACGAGGGCCTGGTGTAGACCTTCCAGAGCAGTTCGTGGCCCCAGAAGTACCGGTCGTAGATCGAGCAGTTGCGCGGGGTCAGCGGCCGGAAGCCGCGTACCGCCCGCTCGATGACCGCCGCGTAGCAGCTGTTGAACACGAGCACGGCCAGCAGCGCGACCCAGATGGTCAGCGACCCGTACGGCTCGTAGAAGTGCAGCGTGAGCGCGCCGATCACCAGGTTGGCCAGGAACTGCGCGAACCGGATGAGCAGGACCACGCAGATGCCCGCCGCGTTGGCCCGGTTCTTCGCGGCCAGCTTCCGGCGGACCTGCGCGGGGTCATTGAGGAACGCCAGCTCCGCACTCTCCCTCGGGTTGCCGCGGGGGATCTCGAACGGTGGCGAGCCGAGCAGGCCGATGTTCTCCCGCACCGGGCCGTCGATCGGCACCATCACCTTCGTAGCCAGCAGGACGTTCTCGCCGAGCCGCGCGCCGGACGGGTACGCGATGTTGTTGCCGAGGAAGTTGCGGGCCCCGACGGTGACCTGGGAGACGCGGAACGACGTGTTCGAGTAGTCCGTGTTCATCACGGAGAGGCCGTCGGAGATCATCGTGCCGGTGCCGATCCTGGTCAGGAACGGGTTGTCGTGGCGCATCTCCGTGCCGAGGTTGGAGCCGGTCTGCTCGACCGGCGTCACGCGGTAGCCCAGGGCGCGGACGTAGCCGACGATGTAGGAGCTGTCCCCGAACAGCAGCATGAAGAACTTCGAGTTGGTCATCCGGGTGATCGCGCCCAGGGTGAGGTAGGCGAGCCCGTACAGCGGATAGACCTTGCCCGGGGTGAGGAACACGTTCAGCAGCCGGGGCACCGTGACCATGCTGAGCAGCTGCAGCACCAGCAGGCCGAAGTACACGACGGCGGCGAGCACGGCCAGCACCGCGTAGAACCGCCAGGTACCGGGCAGCGGTGAGGCCGGGCGCATCAGGTCGACCACCGCCGGCACGTTCTTGAACACCAGCGCCAGCGCGGTGAACAGCACCGGGGCCGTGACCAGCACGCCGATCAGCTGCAGCAGGCCGTAGACGAGCTTGCGCCGGGGGCTGTGCTTCGCGGGCGCGACGGTCCGGTAGTCGACCTGGGTCTGCTCGGCGGGGCAGCCGTGCCAGCTCTGGCCGGCGGGCACGGCCTGGCCGGCCTGCAGGGTGGAGGAGTGGCCGAGCTGGGCGCCGTCGCCCATCGAGGTGGCGATGTCCAGCACGGACTTCTCACCGACGTGCGTGTAGCGGCCGAGGGTCACCGGGCCGACCTGGATCACGCCGCCGACCGCGCGGTACCCGGTGAACGAGCTCTCCTTGCGGATCACCGAGCCGTCCCCGATGGTGATCAGGTCGGTGGCCACCGGCACGGTGCTGGACAGGATCGTGACCTCGCGGCCGATCTTGGCGCCCAGCGCGCGCAGGTACCAGTTGTAGACCGGCGAACCGGCGAACAGCACCATCGGGTTGGCCCGGATCATGACCTTGACCAGCCAGAACCGCAGGTAGCCGGCGCTCCACAGCCGGATCTCGCGGGCCTTCCAGTCGTCCATCAGCAGCCACTTGACCAGGATCGGCAGTGCGACCAGGCCCACGAGGGTGGCCGTGCAGAACGCGGCGGCCCGGCCGGCGATGTGCGGCAGGCCGACGCCGTCCATGGTCCAGTCCAGGCCGATCTTCAGCACCACGCCGCTCAGGTACGCGGTGGCCAGCACGAACAGCAGCTGCGCCACCCCGCACAGCACGTAGCCGGCGCTGCTGCCCCTGGCGATCGGTTTGGCGACCACCTCGATCGGCGCGGCGGCCGCCCGGGAGGGGGAGCCCGCGGCCGAACCGGAGCCGGTCGGGGCGACGTCGCCGAGTGAGGCGGCCAGCTGCCGGATCGTCGGGTTGAGGTAGATGTCCCGCATCGAGATCTTCGGCAGGGCGGCCTCCCGGCGCACCTGCGCGGTGAACTGTGCCATCAGCAGCGAGCTCGCGCCCAGCTCGTCGAAGAAGTGGCTGTCCACCGAGATCTGGTCGACGCCCAGCGTCTTGGCCATCGCGGCGGCCAGTGCGCGCTGCGTGTCGGTCGCGGCGGCCACGTGCTTGCCCTGCGGCGCGCGGGTGGTGCGCTGGCCGGGCGGGGGCAGGTTCTTGCGGTCGGCCTTGTCCTGCGGCGTCATCGGGATGGCGTCGAGGTGCTCGAGGTAGGCCGGCACCATGTACTTGGGCAGCCGCTCGCGCAGCAGCGCGTAGATCGCCTCCTGGTCGACCGAGGCGGTGTCCGCGCGCAGGCTGTAGTAGCCGACCAGCTCGGTGGTCTCCGGGTTCGGGCTGTACGTGTCGACGACCGCGGCCGCGATGCCCGGTACCTGCAGCAGCACGGACTCGATCTCGGTCAGCTCGATGCGGTAGCCGCGGATCTTGACCTGCAGGTCGATACGGCCCTGGTACTCGATCTCGCCGTCGCCGTTGACCCTGCCGAGGTCGCCGGTGCGGTAGATGCGGCCGGACGGGTTGGCGGGGATGCCGAGGAAGTCGTCGATGAACGCCTTGTTGGTCAGGTCGTCGCGGTTGAGGTAACCGCAGGCCAGGCCGATGCCGGCGATGCCGATCTCGCCGGTCTCGCCGTGGGGCAGCGCTCGGTGCGGGTCCTCGGTGTCCAGGATGACGGTCGCGTAGGTGGGCAGCGGGACGCCGATGGTGACGGGCTTGTCGGGGTGTACCTCGGTCCAGGTCGCGGTCACGGTGGCCTCGGTGGGGCCGTAGACGTTGAGGAAGCGGCGACCGGGGCGGTGCCAGCGCGCGATCAGGTCCTGCGGGCAGGCCTCGCCGGAGACGAGCAGGAAACGCAGGTCGGGCAGGTCGTCCTCGACGGTGGCCAGCAGGGTCGGCACGCAGCACATCGCGGTGACGCGGCGGCTGGTCAGGAAGTCGTGCAGGTCCTGGCCGAGCAGGCTGCCGCCTGGCGGTTTCGGCACCAGCGTGGCACCCGACGCCCACGGCACCCAGATCTCCTCGACGGAGAAGTCGAACGCGATGGTCAGGCCCTGGTAGACGCGGTCGCGGGCCCGGATGCCGTAGACCTCGGCGGCGACCCGGACGAAGTTGCAGATGCTCGGGTGGTCGATCGCAACGCCCTTGGGCCGGCCGGTGGAGCCGGACGTGTAGATGATGTAGGCGAGCTGGTCGACCGTCCTGCCACGCTCGGAGTCGATCAGCCGCCGCGAGTCCATCTCGGCGATCAGCTCCATGGCGTTGTCGATGAAGATCGTCTCGGCGCCGCCGGCGGTGATGTCGTCGAAGTTCTCGACCTTGTCCCGCACGTGCGACATCGACACCAGCAGCTGGGCGCCGGCGTCCTCGACGATGTAGGCCATCCGGTCGGTGGGGAAGCCGACGTCCAGCGGCACGTACGCGGCGCTGATCTTGAGGACGGCCAGCATGGCGAGATAGGAGTAGGCCGGCCGGTCGAACAGCAGCGCGATCCGGTCACCCGGCTTGGCGCCGCGCAGTCGCAGGTAGCGGGCGAGCTGGTTGGCGCGGGAGTCCAGCTCGTCGTAGGTCATCGCCAGCTCGTCGGAGTCCACCGCGAGGTGCCCGGCCCTGCCGTACTGGCGGATCCAGTCGCAGCGCTCCTCGAACACGTGGTCCAGCCGCTCGCCCCGGCGGGTCCGCCAGCCCTGCGCCTCACCCTCGGCGACCAGTACCAGCTGGTCGAGTGAAGGCCCGGGCACGGGGACGGCCGGCCGAGTCGCGGTCACGTTGCCTCCTGTGCAGCAGCGAGAGCCTGAGGGGTTCGCCCGGTAATCCTCAGGGGAAGAGGTTGACATCGGGGTCCATGGAGGTCAACGCCCAAATTGCCGCCGGGCACCTGGAGTGGGAACAGGTGCCCGGCGGCTGGTGACGCCGTGAGTCGGCGCGGGTCAGGCGGCGCCCTTCGGGGCCTGGTGCAGGTCGGTCACGGTGGCCACTGCCCGGTCGGTGGCCACTGCACGGTCGTCGGCCCTGCCGGTCCCGGCGGTGGAGCCTGACACGAACTCGTCGTGCAGCAGCCGCACCGCCTCGTTGACCCGCCCGCTGGCCAGGTGCACGGTGACCCGGCCGGTCGTGGTGGTGACGAGCTCGGGCTCGATGCCGGCGGCGGCCAGGGTGCGCAGGGCGCGCGCCACCAGGGCGGGCTTGCGGGCGATGCCCAGGCTGACCACGCTCACGGTGCCCAGCTCGAGGTGGGTGCTCAGCGGCGTGTCCAGGGTGTCCAGGGCGGCCGCCACCTCGGCGGGGTCCACGCCGGGCGCGGTGAACCGCAGCTCGTCGGCGCCGTCGGTCGCGGCCGGCAGGATCGCGCCGATCGCCGCGCCCCGATCGGCCAGCGCCGTGGTGACCTCGGCGGCGGTGACGCCCTTGGCCGCGTACACCGGCTCCTCGCGGCGGTGTGCCACGCCGGCCACCTCGGCGTCCTCGAACGCTGACCCGCCGCGCCGGATCCAGGTGCCCTGCTCGGTGCTGAAACTGGACCGCAGGTGGATGTCGACGCCATGGGCGGCGGCCAGCTCGACCGAGCGCGGCTGCAACACGCCGGCACCCGCCTCGGCCATCTCCAGCATCTCCTCGTGCCGCAGCTCGTGGATCCGCTTGGCGTTCGGCACGACCCTCGGGTCGGCGGTGAACACGGCGGGCACGTCAGTGAAGATCTCGCACTCCGACACGCCCAGCGCGGCGGCGACCGCGACCGCCGAGGCGTCCGAGCCACCCCGGCCCAGCGTGGTGACCGCGCCGTCCGGCGAGACCCCCTGGAAGCCGGTGACCAGCGCGATCGCCCCGTCGTCCAACGCGGCGAGGATCCGCTCGGGGCGGACTCCGCGCAGCCGGGCGTTGCCGTGCGTGTCGTCGGTGTGGATGCCGGCCTGGCCGCCGGTGAAGGACATGGCCCGCGAGCCCAGCTCGTGCACGGCCATCGAGGCCAGCGCGCAGGAGACCGACTCGCCGACCGCGAGCAGGGCGTCCAGCTCGCGCATCTGCGGCCGGGCCGACATCTGGTAGGCCATCCGGCTCAGCTCGTCGGTCGACTTGCCCATCGCGGACAGCACCGCGACGACCCGGTGCCCGGCGCGCTGCGCGGCGACCATGCGCTCGGCGACCGCGCGGAGCCGGTGCTGGTCGGCGACCGACGTGCCGCCGAACTTCCAGACGAGTACCGGGTGCTCCTGCGTAGCGTTGGCTGCCACCTCGGTGGCCGGGCGGCCGGTGTCGAGTGTGGTGGTCATGGCCCCTCCTTGAGCGGTGGCGTTCGGCCTGGTTCCGGCCGGCGCACTTGCTAGGTTGCTCGCTCGGCAAGATCGGAACGATGGTGTGATCCCCAGAGCCGGCCGAGGGCACCCCCGCCCCGAGGTAGGGATCACCCCCGGTGCGGTCGCCCGACCAGCGGCGGACCGGCCGTTCGGCGCAGGCCACTGCGCTACCCGGCCGAGTGGACACCAGGGAGCTGCTCCAAATGCCCTTGGCGCGCCGCCAACCGGTGCCGGAGGATGGTCACCGATGAGTGGCGACGGGCGGGAACTGCTGCTGGCGGTGCAGGCTGAGCTGGCACCGAGGGACGACGAGAACCGGCTGGCGCCCCTGATCGCCGCCGGCGAGGCGCCCCGGTCGGTCTTCGGCGTGATCGCGGCCGAGGAGCTGCAGATCGTGCCCAGCGACTGGCGCAGCCTGCTCACCCTGGCCGCCCGCTCCGACGAACCTGCCTCACGCGGCTACTTCGGCGGCCTCGCTGCCGGCGAGCAGCTGGCACTGGCCACGCTCGGCCCGCTCGCCCAGGCCGCTGACCTGTCCCCGGACCAGCTGCGAGACTACGAACCCCGCGCCGGCTGCCAGGCCTACCCCAGCTACTTCGCCTGGCTCGCGCTGAACGCCGCGCCGGCCGAGGTCGCCGTCGCCATCACGGCGAACTTCGCCGCGTGGGGCCGGTACTGCGCCGACATCGCCGGTGGCATGCGTGAGCACTACGGCTTCGCCGCCGACGCCATGGCGTTCTTCGAGTTCTTCGCCGAGCCGCTGCCCGATGACGCCGCGGTCGCCGCCATCCAGGCCGGCCTGGACGCAGGCACCCTGGACACGCGCCGCGCCCGGCGCTACGCCCGGCTGTTCCAGTCCTACGAGCTGATGTTCTGGAACACCCTCGCGGAAGCCTGAGCGCCCGCCCGGCGCTCGGTTCGCGACGATCGGCTGGGCGCGCATCCCCTGGCGGGACCATCATGGGGGTATGCAGTGGCAGATCGAGGTGCCCGGGCTGGCCGAGGCGCGGCGGCGGGCCGGTGCCGGGCTGTTCTCCCGGGTGGCCGGTCCGAGCGGCGCGGCGGACCGGGACCGGATCCACCTGACGCCCGGCCCCCGCTGGTTCACCCCTGAGCGGCCGATCCGGCGGGTGCACTCCGACGCCTCGATGTTCATCGCTGGGCTGCGCGCGCTGCTGCTGCAGTCGCTGCATCCGCTGGCGATGGCGGCGGTGGACGCCCACTCCGGCTACCGGAGCGACCCGTGGGGCCGGCTGCAGCGCACCAGCCTGTTCCTGGCGACGACGACGTTCGGCACCGCCGAGGACGCGAAGCGGGCCGTTGCTCGGGTGCGCGGGGTGCACCGGCAGGTCAGCGGCATCGCCCCGGACGGGAGGGCGTACCGGGCGAGCGACCCGCACCTGGTCCGCTGGGTGCACGTCGCCGAGGTGGACAGCTTCCTGCGCTGCTACCAGCTCTACGGCGCGCGGCCGCTGGACGACGCCGAGTGCGACGGCTACGTGGCCGACGCCGCCAGGGTCGCCACCGCGCTCGGCGTACCCGATCCACCCACCACCCGCGCCGAGCTCGACGCACAGCTCGCCGGCTACCGCCCCGAGCTGGCGGGCACCTCCGAGGCGCGCGCGGCGGCGCGCTTCCTGCTCGTCCGCCCGCCACTGCCGCTGCTGGCCAGGCCGCCGTACGCGGTGCTCGCCGCGACCGCCGTGGCCAGCCTGCCCGGCTGGGCGCGCTGGCCACTGCGGCTGCCCTACCTGCCGGTCGCCGAGCACACCGCCGTGCGGCTCGCCGGCCACGGACTTGTCGCCGGCATCCGCTGGGCCATGACCCCGCCCGAGCGCGCCGCCGCCGGCTAGCCGACCGTCCCGCCGGCTAGCCGACGGTCCCGCCGGCTAGCTAGCCGACCGTCCCGGGGAACCGCCCGAGGGCGGGCCGTACTCTTCAACGTCATGCTCTTCGTCCTCGGCATCGTGTTGTTCGCTCTCGGCATCGCGTTCACCGTGGCGTGGCACGAGCTCGGTCACTTCGCCACGGCGAAGTGGTTCGGGATCCGGGTGCCGGAGTTCATGGTCGGCTGGGGGCGCACGCTGTTCTCCCGGCAGTACGGGGAGACCGAGTTCGGGTTCAAGGCCATCCCGATCGGCGGCTACGTCCGGATGGTCGGCATGCTGCCGCCGAAGCCGGGTGAGCGGTACGGCCGCAGCCGCAAGAGCGGCCCGTTCCAGGGGCTGATCGAGAGCGCGCGGGTCGAGTCGGAGCTGCAGTGGCAGCCCGGCGACGAGACCCGGCAGTTCTACACGCGCGCGCCGTGGAAGCGGATCGTCGTGATGGCCGCCGGGCCCGTGATGAACCTGATCCTGGCCGTGGTGCTGCTCGGCCTGTCCCTGATGGCCATCGGCACGCCCGGCACCATGACCGTCGCCTGGGTGGCGCAGTGCATGCTGCCGGCCCCGGTCGGCGGCCAGCCGGCGGCGAGCGAGTGCCCGC
>DATAYB010000716.1:0-1570 GCA_036272795.1 Pseudonocardia sp. | reverse complement strand
CTCGCGGCCTGCCTGCGCCTCGGCCGCCGCCTCGTCAACGAGGGCCTGACCGCGCCCACCTTCCGCGACGAGCAGGGCCAGTCCCGGGCGACCCTGGTCGAGCCGTAGCGGTCGCCAGTCGGCGCGGTCGTCGAGGCAGCGGTGCGTTCAGGCGGCACCTCGGTGCTTGCGGCGGCCGCAGCCGCACGAGTCCCGGTGGTGGAACTCCGTCGGGACGGCCACGGCCTGGGGCGGCCGGTCGGGGGACTTGATCCGGGCGAGCAGCAGGTCCACGGCGGTGGCGGCGACCGTGGCGGTGTCCTGGGCCATCGCGGTGATCCTCGGGTCGAAAAGGTCGGCCCACTCGAAGTCGTCGTAGCAGATCATGGCGGGCATCGACCTCTCGGTGGGGTCCACGCTCGGGCTGGCCGGGATCGCCTGCGCTCTCGTGATGCGCGCGCTGCACCAGGGCGGCGCCGGCACCACGGCGGCGATCGTGCTCGGTGTGCTCGCCGCGCTGCTCACCGGGATGGCGGTCGGGCTGGTCAACGGCCTGCTCATCACCAGAGTGAACCTGGCGCCGTTCATCGCCACGCTGGCCACCATGGGCGCCGGGGCCGGGCTGACACTCGTGCTCACCGGCGGCGTGCAGATCGCAGGCGGGCCGCCCGCGGTGACCTGGCTGGGCAACGCCCAGTTCCTCGCGGTCCTGACCCTGCCACTGCTCGTCGTGCTGGTTGTGCTGGCGGTCGCCTGGGTGGTGCTCGGCATGACCCGGTTCGGGCGGTGGACCTACGCGGTCGGCTCCAACTCCTTCGCCTCCCGGGGCGCGGGCATCGGCGTCCAGTCGCACCTCGTGAAGATCTACCTGCTTTCCGGGTTCCTTGCCGGCGTCGCGGGCCTGTTCGTCTACTTCCGCCTCGGCTCCGGCTCCCCGACCTCCGGGCAGGGTCAGGAGCTCGCCGCGATCGCCGCCGCGGTCATCGGCGGGACCAGCCTGTTCGGCGGCAGTGGGCGCATGTCGGGCACCGTGCTCGGGGCGCTCATCACCACGGCCGTGCTCAGCGGTCTGATCCTGATCGGGGTCGCGCCGAACTGGCAGCAGGTCGTGATCGGAGCGCTGATCGCCGCCGCGGTCGGCGTCCAGCAGGTCCACCTGCGCAGCGGAGGGGGAGCCGGCCGTGGCTGAGTCGATGCCATACGAGGCACCGGTCTACGAGGCCCGGGGGGTCAGCAAGTCCTACGGCGGCGTGGTCGCGCTGCGGGACGTCAACCTTGCGGTGCACGCCGGCGAGATCTTCGGGCTGGTCGGCGACAACGGCGCCGGCAAGTCGACCCTGGTCAAGGTGATGTCGGGGGTGCATCGGCCCGACGGCGGCGCGGTGTACCTGGACGGCGAGGAGCGCACCTGGCGGTCGCCGCACGAGGCGCTCGAGGGCGGCATCGATAAGCTGTACCAGGACGCCGGCCTGTGCCCGGACCTGACGGTCAACGCGAACGTCTTCCTCGGCCGCGAGCGGCTGCGCCCCGGCCTGCTCGGCAAGCTCGGGTTCCTCGACAACCGGGCGATGGCCGCCACCGCGCGAGAGGA
>DATAYB010000715.1:0-2958 GCA_036272795.1 Pseudonocardia sp. | reverse complement strand
CAAGACCATCCACGACGCCGCCAAGGCGATCTGCAAGGAGGCCGGCTACCACGGTGCCGGCACCGTGGAGTTCCTGGTCGGCCAGGACGGGCTGATCTCGTTCCTGGAGGTCAACACCCGGCTGCAGGTGGAGCACCCGGTCTCCGAGGAGACCTCCGGCCTCGACCTGGTGCGCGAGCAGTTCCGCATCGCAGAGGGCGAGAAGCTCAACATCACCGAGGACCCGGAGCCGCGCGGCCACTCCATCGAGTTCCGGATCAACGGCGAGGACGCCGGGCGCAACTTCCTGCCCGCCCCGGGCACGGTCACCTCGATCTCCTACCCGGCAGGGCCGGGCGTGCGGGTGGACGCCGGCGTGGAGTCCGGCTCGGTGATCGGCGGCCAGTTCGACTCGCTGCTGGCCAAGCTCATCGTGACGGGCTCGGACCGCGCCCAGGCGCTCGAGCGCTCGCGCCGCGCGCTGGCCGAGTTCAAGGTCGAGGGCATGGCCACCGTGCTGGAGTTCCACCGCATCGTGGTGGAGGACCCCGCGTTCACGGCGGCCACCGAAGATGAGTTCACCGTGCACACCCGGTGGATCGAGACCGAGTGGGACAACACCGTGCCTCCGTTTGCCGGTGGTGCGGGTGCCGAGGACGACACGGCGGACCGGCAGACCGTGGTGGTCGAGGTCGGCGGCCGGCGTCTGGAGGTCTCGCTGCCCGGCGACCTGGCCCTCGGCGGCGGGGGCGCCGGCCCGGTCGGCGCCAAGAAGGCGGCGCGTAAGCGGGCCGGCGGCAAGGGCGGCGCGGCGGTCTCCGGCGACGCGGTGACGGCGCCCATGCAGGGCACCATCATCAAGGTCGCGGTGTCCGACGGCGACACCGTCTCGGCCGGTGACCTGGTCGTCGTGCTCGAGGCGATGAAGATGGAGAACCCGGTCACCGCGCACAAGGACGGCACGATCACCGGCCTGGCCGCCGAGGCCGGCAGCTCGGTGTCCCAGGGCACCGTGCTCTGCGAGATCAAGGACTCCTGAGCCTGACCCGTACGTGATCGCGGCCGGCCAGCGTCCTCGCTGCCGGCCGCGTTCGTTGTGGTCACGGAACCGCCGCGTGGCCGGCGGCGTTAGCGATCGCGAACCGTTCCGACCGATTCGGACCGGTGATCCGGCGGCGCTCCTACCGTGAGCGCATGGCCACCAACGCGAGCGGCTCCGGCCAGGGCAACCTGAAGCTCGAGCCGAGCATGATCCCCAAGCTGCAGCAGGCGTTCCAGAGCGCGCTCGACCAGCTCGAGCCGCTCACCAAGGGCGGTGCCGACCAGTTCCGGATGACCCGCCCGGCGATGGCCGACGGGGCCAGCACCGAGTTCCAGACCGCGTTCAACAAGATCGCGGCGGACGGGCCGGAGTCGGCTGCCCAGTCGCTGCAGGAGTACCAGCAGCGGCTGACGGGCGTGCTCACACAGCTCGGTGAGATCCAGCGTGCCTACGCCAACAACGAGCACGAGACCGCCGCCGAGCTGAGCCGCCAGCTGGGGGCGTGAGCGGGCGATGACCGACCAACGCCTGGCCGGCCTCTCCCATCAGGAGCTGTGGAACCTGGCCCACGGTGGCGACCCGGCCGCCGCCAGCACCAGCCAGGCCAACCTCTCCAAGGCCGCCCAGGTGCTGGAGAACATCTCGCACACGCTCAACGCCCCGCTGGCCGGGCTCGGACAGGGTTGGCAGGGCCGGGCCGCCGACGCGGCGCACGGGGGTATCGGTCAGCACGCCCAGTGGGCCGAGGCGGCCGCCGGCCGGGCCAACACCGCGGCCGGGCAGGCCGGCCAGCAGGCCGCCAGCGCGCGCACCGTGATCGCCGAGATGCCCCCGCCGCCCTCGGGGCAGCCCGCCGCCGGCGCCAACTGGGCGCAGACCGAGCAGGCCCAGGCGAACGCACGGCAGCGGGCGCTCGAGCTGATGGAGCAGCACGCCACCGAGTGCACCCAGACACGCCCGACCGGCACGTTCAACCGACCCCCGGCCTCGGGCACCCACGGAGCGGCGACCGGCGCGACCGGTGGTCGGCCCACCCGGGCCGGCGCCCAGGGCAGCGTGCGGCGCGCACCGTCCACCAACCCGGCGGCCGCCGAGCGTGGCGTACCGGGCTCGGCTGGCGGTGCGGGCCGCACGGTGTCCAGGGCCGGCCTGGAGGAGGCGCCCCGGGCCGCCGGCACGGGCGCGGCGCCCAGGGAGCCGCTGGTCGCCCGCACCGGTACGCGCCCGGCCGCCGCTGAGCCCTACCGGCCGAGCGAGCTCCGCCCCGGCGCCCCTGGCCTCGGAGCCGCCGGCGCCATGGAGGCGGCCCCCGGCCGGGTGTCCGGGTTCCGCGCGGTACCCGGTGGCCAGAGCTGGTCCGCCGTACCGGGCGGCACGGCCGTCGCCCGCACCGAGCGGGTGGCCGAGGTGCCGCGCACGCTGCTCGAGCGGCCCGGCCCCGGCGGCACCCCGGACGGGCCGGCAGCCCGGGCGTCGGGCTCCGAGCAGGGCAGGCCGGGCCTGCGTGCGCGGGGCGAGGCGGAGGGACGCCAGGGTGGCCAGACCGGGGGCGACGGCGCCGGTCCGGGTGGCCGTGGTCAACCGGGCACCGACGCCGCGATGCTGCCGCCCGTGCTCGGTGGGGCCGGCTACGCCGAGCAGGAGCGCGACCAGCACCAGCGGCTGGACTATCTGCTGGACGAGACCGACGTGTTCGCCGACAACGATTGGGTGGCCCCACCGGTGATTGGATCATGACCGCCGCGCCCGAGCTGGACCAGCGCCACCGCGGCCCCGCCCGGCGGGTGCTCACCGCTGTGGAGTTCGACGTGCTCTGGGAGTGGTTGGGGCTCGGGGCCACGCCGGTCGTGCTGCGGCTCGACTCGCCGGGCCGGACGCACACCGAGCGGCGCGGCATCGTGGCCACCGGGTGGCAGGGTCTGCGGCTGCGCGGCCTT
>DATAYB010000714.1:0-2697 GCA_036272795.1 Pseudonocardia sp. | reverse complement strand
GGACAGGCGGCGGCGGGACAGGCGGCGGCGGGACAGGCGGCGGCGGGACAGGCGGCGGCAGGACAGGCGGCGGCGGGACAGGCGGCGGCGGGACAGGCGGCCGGCAGCGGAGGCGGGCGGCAGGGCAGGCGGCGGCGGGGCAGGCGGCGGCCGGACGGGCGGCGGGGCAGGCGGGCGGCGGCAGGGCAGGCGGGCGGCACAGACCGTGCACGGTCTGTGCGAGCGGGTATCGGCGCGCATCGACTGAGTGGCTGCGAGCGGTCGTCCCGATGCCCGAGCCCTCGACCGCCCTCGACTTGTCACGTCAATTGGCGCGCCCGGTGTCACCTGTCACGTCAATTAGACGCGACCAGTGCCACTTGTCACGTCAATTAGACGCGACAAGTCGGAGCGGCGGACGCGACAAGTCGGAGCGGCGGCTGCGAGCACGTGCGGCGGCGGTTCGACGGCCAGGGCTGCGGGGCGCGGTTAGGAGCGGCGGCGGTAGGCGAGGCCGGCGGCGACCGCCCCGGCCACCGCGCCGGCGCCCAGTACGGACGGGACGCCGATCTTGGCGGCCTTGCGCCCGGTGCGGAAGTCACGGATCTCCCAGCCGCGCTGCCGGGCGGTGTCGCGCAGCTCCGAGTCGGGGTTGACCGCGACCGCCGTGCCGACCACGGACAGCATCGGGATGTCGTTCACCGAGTCGGAGTACGCCGAGCAGCGCCGCAGGTTGAGGCCTTCCCGGGCGGCCAGGGAGCGGACCGCGTGCGCCTTGGCCGGGCCGTGCAGCACCTCGCCGACCAGGTGGCCGGTGTAGATGCCGTCCTCGCTCTCGGCGACCGTGCCCAGTGCGCCGGTGAGCCCGAGCCGGCGGGCGATGATCAGCGCCAGCTCCACGGGGGTGGCCGTGACCAGCCAGACGCGCTGGCCGGCGTCGAGGTGCATGTTGGCCAGCGCCCGCGTGCCCGGCCAGATCCGGTCGGCCATCAGCTCGTCGTAGATCTCCTCGCCGAGCGTGACCACCTCGGACACCGAGCGACCGGCGACGAAGGACAGCGCGCTCTCCCGGCTCTCCTTGACGGTCTGCGGGTTCTCCCGGCCGCCGATCCGGAACTTCAGCTGCTGCCAGGCGAAGCCGGCCAGGTCAGAGGTGTCGAAGAACTTGCGCGCGGCCAGCCCACGGGCGAAGTGGAAGATGGACGCGCCCATCATCATCGTGTTGTCGACGTCGAAGAACGCGGCGGCGGTGAGATCCAGCGGAACGATCGCGCCGGTCGTGTCCCTGACCTCGAGCTGCGGGTTCAGGTTGGCGACAGCGGCGGCGGCGGCCGCTTCGCCAGCGATCTCAGCAGGGGTCGCACCGGTCGAGCCGGCTGTGGGCACGCTCACAGCGGAGCGGGCGTGTTCGGCAGCATCGACGTCGCCACCCTCGTGTGTGGTCGCCGGTCCAGAATCAGGTGGAACAGCCACCCAGCGCCTCCGATCAGCGGGGTGCATCCTTACCCACCCAGACTACTGGGGTTGCGCCGACACGGTTGCGGATCCGGTCCCGGTGTCAGCCGGATCCCTTCGGCTGCTGATTCGCCGGGAACAGGATCGGCAGCAGCAGCGGCAGGTTCAGGCCCGGCTTCGGCGTCTGCTCCGTGGTGCTGGGCACCAGGTCGCCGCCCTTGGTCTGTTCCTTGCTGGGCAGCTTGCCGACCCCGGAGTGCGAGTTGCCGCCGCCGGTCAGGTCGGACAGCCCGGGCAGGCCCGGTGCCTCTTCCTTGGACTTGGTGCTCTTGCTGGACCCGCTGGACGAGCCGGAGGAACCGCTGGAGTCTGACGAGTCCGAGCTGCCGGACTGGTCACTCGAGCCGTCCGAGCTGGAGCCAAGGCCGGGCGGAGCCACGGTCCGGATACTCGGCGCGGACGTCGATTCCTTGGTGCTGCAGGCGCCCTTGGCCGGCATCGGCCCGAGCTGGTCGGCGTCGCCGGAGGTGACCTTGTCGCAGCCCTGCCGGTTGCTCAGTGACTGTGCCCTGGTGCGCAGGTCCTCGAGCATCCGCAGCGAGTGGTCCGCGTCGGGCTGTGCGCTGGGCGGCATGCTGCTGCGCAGCGCCGACAGCTTCTGCGACTGGGTCTGCGCCCAGTTGGCGAGGGTGCCCAGCTCGGCGCCGTTGCTCGAGCCGGAGGCCAGCCACATCTTCGACCCGGCCGCCGTCTGCTCGTTGAAGCCCTGCAGCGCCTGGCTGATGTCGGCGCCACGGTCGCCGGCCGGCGCCTGCTCGGAGTTCAGCTGGCTGACCTCGTCGAGGCGGGTGGCCGCGTAGTCCAGCTGGCGCTGAGCCTTGTTGCCCTGCCCGGGCGTGAGCCCGACCAGCGCGGACTCGGTGGTCTGCTTGACGCCGTAGAGGCTGTCGCCGGGCAGTGCGCCCTGGCTGAACATCGCGCCACCACCGGTGACGGCGAGCACCATGAGGGCGGCGGCCGCGCTGATGCTCAGCAGGCCGCGCCGCTGCGGGCTCGGGGCCTGGCTGGTGGGGAAGCGGTGCCGCCCCTTGGCCCTGCCGATGCCGACCACGTTGGACCTGGTGTCCTCGGCCGGGTCAGCGTCCTCGATGGCGTCGGCCGAGATGATCTCGGTGGCAGCCATGTCGGCGGTGATGATGGGGGTGTCGACCATGGTGGGCGCGTCCTCGAAGGACGGCGCGCTGCCGATGGTCGAGACGTTCG
>DATAYB010000713.1:0-2418 GCA_036272795.1 Pseudonocardia sp. | reverse complement strand
GTGGAGTTCGACGTGCTCTGGGAGTGGTTGGGGCTCGGGGCCACGCCGGTCGTGCTGCGGCTCGACTCGCCGGGCCGGACGCACACCGAGCGGCGCGGCATCGTGGCCACCGGGTGGCAGGGTCTGCGGCTGCGCGGCCTTGCCGACCTGAACGGCCCTGATCCGGAGCTCGTCCGGCTGATGCACCTGCTCGCCGGGCCCACCCACCAGGTGGAGCTGCGCATGCGGCTGGACCGGGAGCTACGGGTGGTCGCGTCGGCCCGGCCCGGCAGCACCGCGCTCGCCGTGCGGCAGGACGCGACGGTGACGCTGACCGCCGGGTCCGGCCCGGTCGGCGCCGCACTGAGCAGCCTGCCCGGCCGCCGCACGGGCGCCGGGCGCTCGGTCACTCTGCCCAGTGCCGACCTGGAGGCCGCCACCGCCGAGGCTGGCCCGGCCGCGCTGGCCGAGGCGCTGGTCGAGCGGGGGGTCGACGCGGAGGACGCCGAGCTCGTGCAGGCCATGCTGGGCGGCGCCACCGGCCGGGGCCAGCTCAGCGTGCTGGCCGCCGACCAGTGGGGCGTGCTGCACCGGCTGCGCAAGGTGATCGGTGTGCTGGACACCCGCCACGGGCGCTACCTGATGCATCGCGACGTCGCCGCCGACGGCGTCGAGTGGACCACCCTCGCCCCCACCGACCTCACCCGCCTGCGCTACCGCCTCGACGCCCTCCTGTCCGAGGCCGAGTCCCGCGCCACCCGAACCTGACCCGAACTCCCGCGAGTCGCGGATTTTGTCAGGGTGAGTCGCAGATTCCGTCAGTCCGGCACGGGGTCTCAGCCGCCCTGGCGCGGGCCGCCGAGCTGGTCGAAGCCGGCCAGGATCTGGGGCAGCGCGCGCAGCTCCGAGGTCGAGTGGTCCACGTCGCCGACGTCGACCAGCTCCGCCGCACCGCCGGCGGCGGACACCCGACGCTGGCAGTAGCGGGAGTTGGCGATCGGCACGTCCCGGTCACCACTCGCCGCGTACAGCCGCACCGGGACCGACGGCCGCCAGTCGCAGCTGCTGTCGGCGACCTGCAGCGCCTCGGCCAGCGGACCCGTCGGATGGGTGAGGCCGGCCAGGAAATCGCTGGTGAACAGCTGCGCCGGGGTCGGCGGCAGCACGGCCAGGATGTCCTGCGAGCTGTGGTTGCCGTCCAGCATTGTGGGCACCGTGCGGTCGTACGGCGGTCGGAACGCCTCGGCCGGCGAGCTGTAGAGGTGATGCAGCCGGTTCCACTCGACGGTGAAGTAAGCCAGGTAGGCCGACGCGTTGGCGATGCCGGTGGTCACCGCGGTGTGCAGGGTCGTGGTCACGTCGTAGGGCACGGCGATTGGGCCGACAGCGGCCAGCCGGAACGCCGGGTCACCGCCGCGCTGCAGCTGCGCGCCGACCGCCATGGCCGCCTGCCCGCCCTGCGAGTGGCCACTGACGAGCACCTGTCCGTCCAGCCTCACGGGGTTGGGTGCCCGCTCGACGTACGCCCGCGTGGCGCGCACGGAGTCGATCGACGCGGTCACCGTGGACGGCAGGTCCAGGTACGGGTGGAAGCCGGGCCCGGTGCCCAGGCCGAGGTAGTCCGGGGCGGACACCACGTACCCGTCGGCGGCGAACAGCACCGCGGCGGCCCGGTCCGAGCCGTCGGCGGTCATCGAGCCGACCTCGTCGCGCGCCGGGATCGTGCCGTGCTGCCACGACACCATGCGCCGCTCGTCCGCCCAGCCGGGCACGGCCGTCGGCTGGGTGACCAGCGCGCTCGCGGTAGTCGGCCGGCCGGTGGGGTCGACGGTGGCGTAGCCGATCCGGCTCGCATCCACCCCGAACCGCACCCGGCTCGCGTCTACCCCCTGGCTGGTCAGGAACGCCCGCGCCTGCGCGGCGTCCCACCGCTGCAGCGGCTGCACCGACAACAGGGCACCCCGCTGACCAGCAGCGGACGGCGCCACGCTCGCGGGCGAGGCGCCAACAGACGCGGCCGCGGCGGCGGAACGCGGGGCAACGGACCGGTCCGGCGCGCCTCCGCAGGCGGCCAGCGCGGCAGCCAGAACCGCCGAGGCGGCGGTGGCGACCGCGGCGCGGAACAGTGCATTCGTCATGCCCCACACGCTGCCGCCGGCCGGGCCCCACAACACTCCGACCAGCACCCGGATCCGAGGTGAGGCCACCCCCACCCCGACGCACTCCCCCAGTGCCGCGAGCCGGGGACTCCGCCAGGGCGAGGCGGGGATCCGTCAGCCCGGCGGGGACATCCGCCGGGCTGACTGGACACTAGTGTGTCGGCGCCGGGCTGACGTGCTCGACCAGGCCGGGCCGGGCCTCCGGAGCGGCCACCCGCACGGCGTCGGCGGACGCGTCGTCCTGCTGGGCCTGCGAAGCGCGCTCCGCCGCCACCCGGGC
>DATAYB010000712.1:0-2760 GCA_036272795.1 Pseudonocardia sp. | reverse complement strand
CAGGAGTCCTACGGCGACACCGTGCTGTTCGACCCCGCCCTGCGCGACCGGCTGGCGAGCGAGCTCGGCGACGTGCCCGTGCTGCCGACCGGCGCCGGCCACGACGCCGGCATCCTGGCCTCCCGGATGCCCACCGCGATGCTCTTCGTGCGCAACCCGACCGGGATCAGCCACGCCCCGGCCGAGCACGCGGAGCCCGCCGACTGCGAGGCCGGCGCTCGCGCGCTGGCCACCGTCCTGGAGTCGCTGGCCGGCGGTGGGTCGTGAGTGGCGAGCGGTCCCCCAGGACCACCCGCCACTCACGAGGGGTGTTCTGGTGCGAGCGGGCTTGGGTGGCGGGCGGAATCGCGGAGCGGGTCACCGTGGTCCGCGACGACGCCGGCGTGATCGCCTCGGTGGCCGTGCACAGCGAGCCGCCGATGGGCGCGCACCGGCTGCCCGGCGTGGTCTTCCCGGGCTTCGCCAACGGTCACTCGCACGCCTTCCACCGGGCGCTGCGCGGGCGCACCCATGCCGGCGGCGGCACGTTCTGGACCTGGCGCGAGGGCATGTACCGGCTGGCCGGGCGGCTGGACCCGGACAGCTACCGCCGGCTGGCCACGCTGGTCTACGGGGAGATGGTGCTGGCCGGGTTCACCGCAGTCGGCGAGTTCCACTACCTGCACCACCCGGTCGGCGGCGGCCGCTACGGCGACCCGAACGCGATGGGCAACGCGCTGGTCGAAGCCGCCTCGGCCGCGGGGATCCGGATCACCCTGCTGGACACCTGCTACCTGGCCGGCGGCCTCGACGACACCGGTTACCTGCCGCTCTCCGGTCCGCAGACCCGGTTCGGCGACGGCACCGCGGCCGGCTGGCTCGACCGGGTCGCCGGCCTGCACGACACGCCTGGCTCGCGGGTCGGCGCCGCCCTGCACTCGGTCCGCGCCGTGCCGGCCGACGCGCTGCCCGAGGTGGCCTCGGCACTGGGCGCGGCCCGGCCGCTGCACATCCACCTGTCCGAGCAGCCGGCCGAGAACGAGGCCTGCCAGGCGTGGCACGGCTGCTCACCGACGGAGCTGCTGTCAGGCGCCGGGCTGCTCGGCCCGCACACCACCGCGGTGCACGCCACGCACCTGTCCGAGAAGGACATCCGGCTGCTCGGCTCCGCCGGGGTGACCGCCTGCTTCTGCCCGAGCACCGAGGCCGACCTCGCCGACGGCATCGGCCCGGCTCGGGAGCTCGCCGACGCCGGCAGCCCGATCAGCCTGGGCAGTGACCAGCACGCTGTGGTCGACCCGCTCGTCGAGGCCCGCGCGCTGGAGCACGGCGAGCGGCTGCGCACCGGGCGCCGGGGCAGGTTCACCCCGGGGGAGCTGGTCACGGCGGCCACCGTGGCCGGCCACCGGAGCCTCGGGTGGGCGGGGGCCGGCGAGATCGCCCCCGGCGGGCCGTGTGACTTGGTCGCGGTGCGCACCGACACCCCGCGCACCGCCGGTTCGGCGCCCGCCCAGCTGCTGCTCTCGGCCAGCGCGCCGGACGTGCACACCGTGGTGGTGGGCGGCCGGACTGTCGTCGAGGACGGCCGGCACACCACACTGGACACCGTCGGGCCGGCACTGGCCGCCGAGATCGAGGAGCTGTGGCGCACGTGACCGAGTCAGTCCCGTCCAGCACAGCGGCCGCGAGCACGCTGGTCACCGGGATCGGCGAGCTGACCACGAACGACGGGGAGCTCGGCCAGCTGACCGGGGCCGCGCTGGTGCTCCTCGACGGGCTGGTCGCCTGGGTCGGGCCGGCCGAGCGGGCCCCGGCGGCGGACACGGCGGTCGACGTGGCCGGCCGCGCGGTGCTGCCGGGCTGGGTGGACAGCCACACGCACCTCGTCTTCGCCGGCGACCGGACGGCGGAGTTCGGCGCGCGGATGGCCGGCGAGCCGTACCGCGCGGGTGGCATCGCGGTCACCGTCGAGGCGACCAGGGCGGCCACCGACGAGCAGCTGGCCGCCAACCTCCGCCGGCACGTGGTCGAGGCGCTGGCCCAGGGCACCACGTATCTGGAGACCAAGACCGGCTACGGGCTGAACGTGGCCGATGAGGCGCGCGCCGCCCGGCTGGCCACCGAGTACGCCGACGAGGTCACGTTCCTCGGCGCGCACCTGTTCCCGCCGGGCCCTGACGAACCGGCCCCCGACGAGTACGTCGAGCTGGTGTGCGGGCCGATGCTCGAGGCGGTGGCCCCGTACGTCCGCTGGGCCGACGTGTTCTGCGAGACCGGGGCCTTCGACGCCGACCAGTCCCGAACCGTGCTCACCGCCGCCGCCAAGCACGGGCTCGGCCTGCGCGTGCACGGCAACCAGCTCGGCGAGGGGCCCGGGGTGGCGCTGGCCGTCGAGCTCGGAGCCGCCAGCGTGGACCACTGCACGTACCTGAGCGGCGCGGACGTGGCCGCGCTCGCGGGTTCGGACACCGTGGCCACCCTGCTGCCGGCCTGTGACCTGTCCACCCGCCAGCCGCTGCCGGACGCCCGCGCGCTGCTCGACGCCGGTGCCACCGTCGCGCTGGCCTCCAACTGCAACCCCGGCTCGTCGTACACCTCGTCGATGGCGTTCTGCGTGGCCACCGCCGTGCTGCAGATGCGGCTGAGCGTGGCGGAGGCGGTCCGGGCGGCGACCTGGGGTGGGGCCCGGGCGCTGCGGCGGGAGACCGGGCCGGGCGCGGTCGGCGTGCTGCGGCCGGGCTCGCGCGCCGACGTGCACGTACTCGACGCGCCCTCGGTCAC
>DATAYB010000711.1:0-9190 GCA_036272795.1 Pseudonocardia sp. | reverse complement strand
GTCATCAGCAGGTCCAGCGCGACGACCTGCTCGGCGGTCTGCACCTTGGGCAGCATGATGGCGTCCAGGTTGGCGCCCGCGCCCTCGACGACCTCCGTGACGTCCCGGTAGGTCCACTCGGTGGTCCAGTCGTTCACGCGGACCACCCGGGCCTTGCCCTCCCAGCCGCCCTCGTTCAGCGCGGCGACGATGGTCTTGCGCGCGCCGGGCTTGGCGAGCGGGGCGCAGGCGTCCTCCAGGTCGAGGAAAACCTGGTCGACCGGCAGCGTGCGCGCCTTGTCGATGAACTTCTGGCTGGAGCCGGGCACCGCCAGGCAGGATCGGCGGGGCCGGGGGCTGCTCGAGCGCACGGTGCTCACGGGATCTCCTTGTCCTCTTTGACGCGATCCTGCGTGATGTTTCCACGAGACCGCCCACAAGGCGCACCGGAGGTGATTGGTTTCTCACCCAACCGAGGTCATCCCGGGGTACCGACGAGTAACCCCACCCAATCGGGAGCTGCCCCGTTTCCGCCGGCCGCCGCCTCCTGCCGAGTGGCCGCCGTCCCCTGCCGTGATCATCAGGACCGGAGGGCTGTTTTCGGGGCCCGAAAACAGCCCTGGCGTCCTGATGATCACGGAAGCAGTGGTCGGTCGCGAACGGTTCGCCCGTTCTGCCCACGCCGCCGGGTCGGTGCGGCCACGCTGCTGGCATGAGCGGGAGTGGCAGGGACGCGGACGGACTGGTCCTGGGCGGTGGCTCCGCGCTGGGGGACGACGTGTTCCGCGGCAGCGCGGCGGTTGCGTTCGGGCTGCTCACCCGGAGTGCCCTGCGCGGGCCCGGATACCAGCGGCTGCTGCCGGACATCTACGCCCCGGCCGAGCTGGCACCGGACCTGGCACTGCGATCGCGGGCCGCCTACCTCTGGGCGCATGGGCAGGGCGTGCTGGCCGGCTGCTCGGCGGCGGAGTTGCTGGACGCCGGCTGCGCCCCGGCCGGCGCGCCCGCCGAGCTCGCGCTACCCGATGCACATCAACGGAGTCGGGCGGGGTTGATCGTGCGCCAGGTCCGGCTGGCCGACGACGAGCACCTGACGCGCGGCGGCCTCGCCATGACCGCGCCGCTGCGCACCGCGTACGACCTCGCGCGCGGATGTCCGCTGGTCGAGGCGGTGGTCGCGGTGGATGCGCTGGCCGGGCGGTTCGGGTTCACCGGCGTCGACCTGAGGGCCTTCGCCGAGCGGTATCCGGGCGCACGCGGCACGCTCCGGCTGGAGGACGTGGTCGGGCTCGTCGAGCCGGCCGCCGAGTCGGCGATGGAGACCCGGCTACGGCTGGTGCTCGTGCACGGCGGCCTGCCCCGACCGGTGGTCCAGCACCTGGTGGCGGACGAGCGGGCCCGGATCGTGGCGCGGGTCGACCTCGCCTACCCCGAGGCGCTGGTGGCCATCGAGTACGAGGGTGCCGACCATTTCACCGACCGCCAAGTGATGCGCGACGGACGGCGGTACACGCAACTGGCCGACCTGGGCTGGCGGGTGTTCCGGTACTTCGCGCACGACGTCTACCGCCGGCCCGACCGGATCACCGCCGAGATCCGCCGTGCCCTGACCACGCGGGTGATCCCCCGACCGCGCCAGCCGACCGGCCCGCTGCGCCTCTCGGTCGCCGACCAGCTCTGGCTCCCCTGACCGGTGGAGCAGTGCCCGCCCACGCCGCCGGCCGCAACCGGGGCCTGCCGAGCCGCAACCCGGGCCTGCCCGGAACCCGCCGAGCCGCATTCCGCACCTGCCGGGAGCCCACCGAGCCACATTCCGTGATCATCAGGACCACAGGGCTGTTCGCGGGGCCCGAAAACAGCCCTGGCGTCCTGATGATCACGGAAGAGCGGCTGCTCACGTGCGAGCAGGCGGCACCACGAGCTCGCCGGCGGAGACGGCCACCACGCGGCCGCCCACCGAGGTGCGAACGGCGGCGCCGGCCTCGGCCACCACCTGCACCTCGATGCGCGACGGGCGGCCGATCTCCGCGCCCTGCAACACCGTGAACGCCGACTCCCCGTCCGCCGCGAGCAACCCTCGGTCGACCAGGAACACCGCGAGCGCCACCGACGCCGCGCCCGTCGCCGGGTCCTCCACCACGCCGACCGCCGGCCCGAACATCCGAGCGTGCACCTCGCCGACCCCGGCCCCAACACCGCCCGTCCCAACACCGCCGCCCGCCCCGGAACCGCCGCCGGCCCGGCCCACCGACGCGATGCTGAGCAGGCCCCGTCCCCCTGTCACGCGCGCCAGCGCGGCGGCTTCGGGCGCGGTTGCCCTGGCGACCGCATCGGGGCGCACGGCGAGCACCGGGAAGTCCACCCCGGCGCCGCAGACGCCGGCCGGCGCGCCCGGGTCCACGTCGTCGGCGGTGAGGCCGACCGCCTCGGCCAGCGCTGCACCGTCCAACCGGGGCCCGACGCGAGGCGGCCCACCGGCGACCCGGGCACCGGCGGCGTCCACCCACACCGGCAACAGCCCCGCGCCGCACTCCTGCACCGCGTCGCCGGCCGCGATCACCCCGTCCCTCGCCAACACCCAGGCCACCCCGACGCTCGGGTGCCCTGCGAACGGCAGTTCCGCCACTGGAGTGAATATCCGCGCCCGGTACGAGGCGCCGGGCCGCGTCGGCGGGAGCGGGAACACCGTCTCCGAGAGGTTGAACTCGGCGGCGATCGCGGCCAGCTGCGCGGTATCCAGGACGTCGGCACCATGTACGACGGCGAGCGGGTTGCCGGCGTAGGGCCGGTCGGTGAACACGTCGACGACGTCGAACCTGAGCCTCTGCGCGGAGTCGGTCACAGCGGCGAAGCTAACCTGACCCCTGTGGTGGCGGCGAGGGTATTCGTAGCGCAGATGGCGGGCCTCGCTGTGTTCGGGCCCGATGGGGAACGAATCGGCAAGGTCCGGGACGTGGTCACCGCGATGCGGGTGGACCAGTTGCCGCCCAGAGTGCTCGGGCTGGTCGTCGAGCTGATCACCCGCCAGCGGATCTTCGTGCCGATGCTGCGGGTCACCGCGATCGACCCGAGTGCCGTCACGCTGACCACCGGGATGGTCAACCTGCGCCGGTTCGCCCAGCGGCCGAACGAGATCATGGTGCTCGGCGAGCTGCTCGACGCCCACGTGCACGTCGCCGACACCAACGACGAGGTCGTCGTGGTGGACGCCGCGATGGAGCGCACCCGCGCGCAGGACTGGGTGATCGGCCGGCTGGCGGTACGCCCGAGGCGCACCCGGCTCGGCCGGCGCAGCCACGTGCAGGTGATGGACTGGTCCGAGCTGACCGGGCTGTCGATCTCGGAGGACGACCAGGGCGCCGAGGGGCTGCTCGCGGTGTTCGACGGGATGCGCGCCGCCGACGTGGCCGCCGCGCTGCGCGAGCTGCCGCAGAAGCGCCGCCACGAGGTCGTCGACGCGCTGCACGACGAGCGGCTGGCCGACGTGTTCCAGGAGCTGCCCGAGTCCGACCAGCGCGAGCTGCTCGCGCACCTGGACGACGACCGGGCCGCGGACATCCTCGAGGCGATGGACCCGGACGACGCCGCGGACCTCCTCGCCGAGCTGCCCTCCGCCGAGTCCGACCGGTTCCTGGAGCTGATGGAGCCGGAGGAGTCCGCCCCGCTGCGCAGGCTGCTGCGCTACTCGGCGGACACCGCGGGCGGCCTGATGACGCCGGAGCCACTGATCCTGCCGCCGGACGCCACGGTCGCCGAGGCGCTGGCCAGGGTGCGCAACCCCGATGTGCTGCCCGCGCTGGCCAGCATGGTGTTCGTCTGCCGGCCGCCCACGGCCACCCCGACCGGGCGCTACCTGGGCTGCGCGCACCTGCAACGGCTGCTCCGCGAGCCCCCTTCGGAGCTGGTGGCCGGGGTGGTGGACAACGAGCTGGCCCGGCTGCACCCGGACGCCCCGCTGTCCGAGGTGACGCGGTACTTCGCCTCCTACAACCTGGTCTGCGGCCCGGTGGTGGACGACAACGACCACCTGCTCGGCGCGGTCACGGTGGACGACGTGCTCGACCACCTGCTGCCGGCCGGCTGGCGGGAACGCGAGAGCCCCCCGCACGGCGGCAACGGCGGCAATGGCGGCAATGGCGGCAATGGCCGGGACAACGGTTCTTCGATCCACACGGCGGTGAGCGATGCCTGAGCTGCACTCCAACCGCCGGCTGGACCAGCCACGCGCCGGCCGCTCGCGCCGGTTCGCGATGGACCCTGACGCGTTCGCCCGGATGTCCGAGCGGGTCGCCCGGTTCCTCGGCACCGGCCGGTTCCTGGCCATCCAGACGGTGGTCGTGGCCATCTGGATCATCCTGAACCTGACCGCGCTGGTCCAGCACTGGGACCCCTACCCGTTCATCCTGCTCAACCTCGCCTTCTCCACCCAGGCCGCCTACGCCGCCCCGCTGATCCTGCTGGCCCAGAATCGGCAGGACGACCGGGACCGCGTGTCACTGGAGGAGGACCGCACCCGCGCCGCCCAGACCAAGGCCGACACCGAGTACCTGGCCCGTGAGCTGGCCTCGCTGCGGGTCGCCGTCGGAGAGGTCGTCACCCGGGACTACCTGCGCGGCGAGCTGGAGCGGCTGGCGCTGATGCTGCAGGCCGACCCGAACGCCCGGCCCGGCAAGTCCGAGCGCGGCGGCAAGCTCGACCGCAACACCAAGCCGGACCGCGCCGCCCGCCCGATCTGACGCTCGCGCGGTCGGCCGAGCTAGTGGGCCGTCACCGGGCCGTCGGCCAGGCGCTGGCTGATCCGCCGCAGGTCGCGCAGGTCGGCCTCGTCGAGCTGGTTCACGAAGTGCCGCTGTACCGCCGCCAGGTGGGTGACCGAGGCGCCGGTGAGCTGCTCCTGGCCCCGGTCGGTGAGCGTGGCCGCGATACCACGGCCGTCCTCGGCGACCCGACCCCTGGTGACCAGCCCGAGCCGCTCCAACCGGTCGACCATGCGCGTGACCCCGGACCGCGACAGGAGCACGGCATCGGCCAGCTCTGTCATCCGCATCCGCCGCTCGGGGGCGCCAGCCAGCTCGGCCAGCACGTCGTACGCGGCGAGCGAGAGCTGCCGCTCGGCGAGCAGCTCGGCCTCCAGCGCCCGGACGACCGTGGCGTGGCCGCGCAGGTACTGCCGCCACACGGCGTGCCCCGGACCGTCCACCTGAGCACGGTCCAACCCCGCACGGTCGAGCTGGCCCTGGTTCAGCCCCGCCCCTTCCAGCTGCGCACGTTCGCTGGCCAGCTCGCAGCGCTCGGCGCCGACGGCGGCCCGGCCCGCGCCCTCGGCCCCGGCCGGTGTGGCGGACGGGTAGGAGTAGGGGCCCGGGCGAGCGGCGTCGGTCACCGTGGCGGAGTACATGTGATCAGATATTACAGTCAACACCTTTCTTACCATCGCTAATAACGACCTGGTTGATCGGCGACTGGAGAGCTACCGCCCGTTCGTGCGACAAAGCTCAAGCCGGCCTCCCCGAACCGAGTCGGCCTCCGTCCGTATCCGCACGTAGGATGGGACCGATGACCACGACTTCGCACACCCCATACGCGGCGGGCGTCAGCGACGAGGCCGTGCGTGCCGCGCTGGCCACGGTCGAGGACCCCGAGATCCACAAACCGATCACCGAGCTCGGCATGGTCAAGGGCGTCACGATCGCCGCCGACGGCACGGTCGCCGTCGCCGTCTGGCTGACCGTCGCCGGCTGCCCGATGCGCGACACCATCACCAACCGGGTCCGCACCGCGGTGTCCGGGGTACCCGGGGTGCGCGCGGTCGAGGTCGAGCTCGACGTGATGAGCGACGAGCAGCGCACCGAGCTGCGCCGGTCGCTGCGCGGCGGGTCGACGGAACCGACCATCCCGTTCGCCGACCCGGGCTCGCTGACCAGGGTGTACTGCGTCGCGTCCGGCAAGGGCGGGGTCGGCAAGTCCTCCGTGACGGTGAACCTGGCCGCCTCGATGGCCGCGCGCGGGCTGTCCGTCGGCGTGCTGGACGCGGACATCTACGGCCACTCGGTGCCCCGCATGCTCGGCACGAAGGCCCGGCCGACCAAGGTCGACGACATGATCATGCCGCCACAGGCGCACGGCGTGAAGGTCATCTCGATCGGCATGTTCACCCAGGGCAACACCCCGGTCACCTGGCGCGGCCCGATGCTGCACCGCGCGCTGCAGCAGTTCCTCGTCGACGTGTTCTGGGGCGACCTGGACGTGCTGCTGCTCGACCTGCCGCCGGGCACCGGTGACGTGGCCATCTCCTGTGCCCAGCTGATCCCGAACGCGGAGATCCTGGTGGTCACCACGCCGCAGCAGGCCGCCGCCGAGGTCGCCGAGCGCGCCGGCTCGATCGCGCTGCAGACCCACCAGCGGCTGGTCGGCGTCGTGGAGAACATGTCCTGGCTGGAGATGCCGGACGGCGGCCGCATGGAGGTCTTCGGTTCCGGTGGCGGGCAGGCGGTCTCCGACTCGCTCTCCACCGCGCTCGGCGCCTCCGTACCGCTGCTCGGCCAGGTTCCGCTGGACCCGAGGCTGCGCGAGTCCGGCGACGCGGGCACCCCGATCGTGCTCTCCGCGCCGGAGTCGGCGGCCGCCAAGGCACTCGCCGGCGTCGCCTCGCGGCTGACCACCCGGTCCCGTGGGCTCGCCGGCCTCTCGCTCAACATCAGCCCGGTCCGCAAGTAGGCACTCGGCGGCGCGAGCGCGGGCTCGCGTCGCCGCCGCCGTGCTGACCAGCATCATTCGGGTGACGGTAGCGGTTGGCGGCGCCCATTTCCTCGGCCCAATGGCCGACATAGTAAGCGTTCGACCGACCTGGGCCGGCCGACTTTAGGCGGAGCACAGGCGGCCGTTCGGGCGCCTGTGCGGGTGTCCGTTCAGGCGCAGGTCCCGGGTGTTCCCCACCGGCGAAACGTCGGGTCAGCCCGCTGTCGGCAGGCCGGGCTCGGGCGCGCCGGGGGCAGTGGTGACCTGCTCGCCCGCGCCGACGATCCGGTCCACCGCGTCGGCCATGTGCTCCTCCAGCACCACGGCGAGGCGGGGACCGTCGCCGGCCAGGAAGGCGTCGCGCAGCAGCCGGTGCTCGGCGACCAGTTCGCCGGACGGCGGCGCGGTGCGTTGCAGCGCGGCCAGGCACATCCGGGTCTCGACCAGCAGCCCCTCGGCCATCCGGCGTAGCCGGGGACTGCCGGACGCGGCGACGAGCGTGGCGTGGAACGCGTGGTCGGCGTCCGCCAGAGCCACCGGGTCACCGGCACGGGCGGCGTCCTCCATCGCGGTGAGCGCACCCGTCAGCAGGCCCGCCACCGTCGCGCCCTGACCACTGGAGAGGATCAGCCGGGCGGCGGCCTGCTCGACGGCCAGCCGCGCGGTGTAGACGTCCCGCACGTCGTCGAGGTCCAGGTCGCGCACGAAGATGCCGCGGTGGCGCTGGCTGCGCAGCAGGCCCTCGGCGATCAGCCGCTGCATGGCCTCGCGCAGCGGACCTCGGCTGATGCCGAGCCGGTTGGCCAGCTCGACCTCACCCAGCTGCGCGCCGGGGCGCAGGGTGCCACGCATGATGGCGCGGCGCAGCTGGTCGGCTACCAGGGCGGGGGTGGACTCGCGGTTGACCGGCTCGAGGTCACCGCCGCCCGGTATCACGCAGGGTTCCCGGGGGACGGCTCGCCGGCGGGGGGCAGCTCGGCGGGCGGCTCGGTGAACAGCCGGCCGAGGCCCTTGCGCGCGGTCCGGTCGCCGGCCAGCCTCAGGCCCTGCCAGATGCTCACCTGGTTGGCGGTGAGCACGGGCTTGCCGAGGCGCTGCTCCAGCTCGTCCAGCCACGCCATGGTGTGCAGCGCGGTGTCGGGCAGCAGCACGGCCTCGGCGTCGGGGTGGTCACCGGCGGCGGCCACCTCGAGCACGCGCTCGCGGCCCAGCGTGCCGACCTCGGCCGCGGTCACGATGCCCAGCGTGGACAGCCGCACGACCGAGACGCCGGCGGTGGCCAGGAACGTGACGAACCGCTCCGCCACGTCGTCCGGGTAGGTGGCCGCCACCGCGACGCGGCCGATGCCGAGCCGGGCGCAGGCGTCGGTGAACGCGAAGGACGTGCTCGACGCGGGCGCGCCTGCCACCTCCCGCAACGCCGCCACCTGCTCGGATGCGCCGTCCCAGCCGAACACGAAGCTGCCGGAGGTGCACGCCCAGATGACCGCGTCACAGGCCGGCGCCTCGGCCGGACCCGCCGCGTCAGCCAGGTCGCGCACACCGGCGGCCAGCACGTCGTCAGAGCCGATGTCGAGCAGGGCGTCCACCCGGTGCGCATCCTCGCGCATCTCGGTGTGCACCAAACGGAGCCGGGGTGACTCGCCGACCAGCCGCTGGGCTGTCGGGTAGTCGTCCTCGGCGCTGTACCCGGGGTAAAGGAATCCGATGCTTTGCATGATTGTGAACAATCCTAACCGGGTCCACCCGGCCACGCATTGGCTGACGTGGCCCCGATCCGGGCGGTGCTGGAGAATCTGGCATTCGGGAGCACGGGCGGAAGGACAGGCATGGCGGAGCCGATCGACCCCTCGGCCGATCCCGGTGCCCGGCCGGACTCGCTCTCCCGCCAGATCTACGCCGCGCTGCGCGAGGGCATCATCCGAGGCCGCTACGCGCAGGGCTCCCGGCTCGCCGAGCAGCGGCTCGCCGAGGAGCTCGCGGTCTCGCGGGTACCGCTGCGCGAGGCCGTGCCGCTGCTGGAGGTGGACGGCTTCGTGCGCACCCTGCCCCGGCGCAGCGCGATCGTCACGACCTGGACCGCCAAGGCCGCCCACGACCTGTTCGACCTGCGTCTGTGCCTGGAGGTGGGTGCGGCCCGGTTCGCCGCCCGCCAGGTCGCCGCCGGGGCCAGCGTGGCACCGCTGCGGGAGGTGTTGGAACGTTCCCGGGACGGCCTGGACAGCCGCGACCCGTACCGCATCGCCGCCGACAGCACCCGGTTCCACGAGGTGGTCGTCGAGCTGACCGACAACCAGCTGATGGGCTCGCTGATGCGCTCGGTCGCCGGCCGGATGATGTGGCTGTTCTACCTGACCTCGGCGCTCGACCCGGTGGATGCCTACGACGGCCACCGCGAGCTGCTCGAAGCCATCGAGTCGGGCAACGAACGGGTCGCCGAGTCGGTCGCGTACACCCACATCGAGCGGGATCG
>DATAYB010000710.1:0-6365 GCA_036272795.1 Pseudonocardia sp. | reverse complement strand
AGCTGCCCTGCCGTCAGGCCAGGCCGAGCGCGAGCGCCGCGACGGACAGCAGGCCGAAGGCCGTGACCGGGCCGAGCGCGTAGTCGCGGGCGCGCAGGTGCACGAACAGCGCGGCCACGAAGAACAGCACAACACCCACCGCGGCGGACCGGCTGCAGCGCGCCGGCTGGATCACCCGCGACCGGGACCCCGACGCCGCCGACCGCCGCGCGGTCACCGTCCGCGCGCTGCGCGAGCGCAACCCCGAGATGTTCCGCCTCTACGCGGGCATGAACCGCTCGATGGACGAGATCTGCGCCGGCTACACCGAGGCCGAGCTCACCGTCGTCGCCGACTTCCTGCGCCGCACCGCCGCCGCGGGCCACACCGCAGCCGAAGACCTGACCACCGACCGAATGCCTGACTGAGACCCGTGAGTCAGGCCCGGGTCAGCTCGAAGCCCTGGTAGCCGTCGGCGGCGACCTTCTCGCAGGCCTCCCGGTACGCCGGCACACCGCCGATGTACGGCATGAACACGCGGGCCTTGCCCGGCACGTTGGTGCCGGTGTACCAGGACGCGCCTCGCGGGAAGACCGTCGGCTCGGCGACCTCGGCCGCGTGCGCCACCCACGCCTCCTGGGCCTGCTCGGTGGCCTCGATGCTGGCGATGCCGCGGTCGGCCAGGTAGCCGAGGCAGTCAGTGATCCAGTCGACGTGCTGCTCGATGGACAGCCGCATGTTGCTGAGCACCGAAGGGCTGCCCGGCCCCGTCACGGTGAACAGGTTCGGGAAGCCGGCGATCGCCAGCCCGAGCAGGCTGCGCGGCCCGTCGGCCCAGCTGCGCGACAGCGGCACGCCGCCCCGGCCCCGGATGTCGATGGCGGTCAGCGCGCCGGTCATCGCGTCGAAGCCGGTGGCCAGCACGAGCGCGTCGAGCGGCACCTCGGTGGCGGTGGTGCGGACGCCGGCGGCCGTGACCCGGTCGATCGGGGTGGCGGCCAGGTCGACCAGGCTGACGTTGTCGCGGTTGAACGTCTCGTAGTAGTTCGTGTCGACGCACAGCCGCTTCGAGCCGACCGGGTAGCCCTTCGGCGTGAGGATCTCCGCGACGGCCGGGTCGTGCACCTTCGCCCTGATCTTGCGCTCGAGGAACTCGGCGGCCGCCCGGTTCGCCTCGCCCTCCAGCAGCAGGTCCGGGAAGGCCAGCATCATGACCAGCCCGCCGCGCCGCCACAGCCGCTCGAACTCGGCCTCGCGCTGCTCGGCGGTCAGCTCCATGGCCGGCGTTGCGTTGAGGTCGCCGGGCTCGAAGGCCACCCCGAGTGCGCAGTCCAGGCCGTTGCGCCTGCGGGCGGCCAGCTCGTCGGCGCCCTGGTCGTGCTCGGACAGCCCGTGGTTGTGCGCCGGCACGATGTAGTTCGCGGTGCGCTGGAACACGTGCAGGTGGGCGGCCTGCTCGGCGATGAGCGGGATGGCCTGCACGCCGGACGACCCGGTGCCGATCACGCCGACCCGCTGGCCGGTGAAGTCGACACCCTCGTGCGGCCAGCTGGAGGTGTAGTAGCTCGGGCCGGCGAACGAGCTGAGGCCGGCGATGTCGGGCACCTTCGGCTTGGAAAGGCACCCGGTGGCCATGATGCAGAACTGGGCGGTCAGCTCGGTGTCCCCGGAGCCGTCCCCGGAGCCGTCCCCGGAGTCGTCGCCGCCACTGGGCCGGGTGCGCAGCCGCCAGCGGTGAGCCGACTCGTCCCAGGTCGCCGAGGTCACCGTGGTGTTCAGCTGGATGTCCGGGCGCAGGTCGAACGTGTCGGCGACGGTGTTCAGGTAGGCCAGGATGTCGGGCTGCGCCGAGTACCGCTCGCTCCAGCGCCACCGCTCGTCCAGCTCGGCGGAGAACGAGAACCCGTACTCCACGCTCTCGACGTCACAGCGGGCGCCCGGGTAGCGGTTCCAGTACCAGGTGCCGCCGACGCCGTCCGCCGCCTCCAGCACCCGGACGCGGCGGCCATCGGCGCGCAGCCGGTGCAACAGGTACAGGCCGGAGTAGCCCGCCCCGACGACGATCACGTCGAAGTCGGAGCGCGCCGGCTGGGCGGTCGTCATGCGTACCTCCACGTCGATGTGGGCTCCACGACCCCAAGCCTCGTTGCGGTCGAGCGGCCGGACAATGCCTCGATCGATGGAGGCCACCGTGCCACCTGCCCCGAGGCGGTGCCACCGGCAGTGCGCCGGACAGCCGGGCGGCGGCTCTATCGCCAGCAAGCCGACCGGGGCTACCTGCCGGCGAACCGGGGCGGGCGGCGGGCGGCGAACGCGGCGAGCCCCTCCCTGGCGTCCCCGGTGCGGGCACAGTCCACGATCGCGTCGCGCTCGGCGGCGAGCTGCTCGGCGTAGCCGTGGCCCGAGCTCTCCAGCAGCAGCCGCTTCATCCGGCCGATCGCGTAGGTCGGGCCGGCAGCCAGCGCGCGGGCCTGGGCCAGCGCCTGCTCGACGAGCTCGGCGGCCGGCACCACCCTGGTCACGAGGCCCCAGTCCAGCGCCTCGGCGGCATCCAGCACCCGGCCGCCCATGATCAGCTCCTGGGCCCGCCGCAGCCCCACCAGCCGGGGCAGGTGCCAGCTGCTGCCGCCGTCGCCGGACAGCGCGAGGTGCACGAACCCGGTGGCGATCCGCAGGTCGTCGGCAGCGATCACCACGTCGGCGCACCACAGCAGGCCCAGCCCGCCGCCGGCCGCCGCGCCGTGGGCCGCCACCAGCACGGGGATCGGAAGCTCGGCGAGCTGGCCGAGCGTGCGGTGGTAGCGCGAGATCATCTCGTGCAGCTCGGTGGGCAGCCGGTCGGCCTGGCCGCCGAGGTGGCGCAGGTCGCCGCCGACGGTGAACGCCGGGCCGTCGGCGTCGATCAGCAGCGCGCGCACGCCCGGGTCGGCGGCCACCGTGTCGAGCACGGCGGCGAGCGCGAGGACCATCGCCATGTCGATCCCGTTGCGGCCCTGCACGCGGGCCAGCGTCAGCCGCGCCAGCCCGTCGGCGACGTCGAGGGTGACCCGGTCGGCGAGTGCGGGGTCGGCGGCCAGCGCGGGTTCGGTCATCTCGGTCCCTCCTGCAGGGCGGCCAGCCAGAGCGCGGTGTCGGTGTACTGGTGCAGGGAGCGCAGCCGGTCACCGTCGCCGGCCCAGAGGTGCGCGAACGGGGCGTTCACCGGCCGGCCGGTGCGCCGCGCGCTGCCCTCGTACGTGCCGACCACGAGCAGCTCGCCCGCCCCGCATTCCAACCACCGCTCGGGCTTCGCGCGCACCGCGAACGCCGCCCCGATGGCCCACCAGCCGCTGTCGATGCACGCCGCCGCGCCGCTGTGCAGGCCGCCGATGGGCGCGGGCAGGCCGGGGCTGAAGTGGCCCTCGAACTCGGGGTGCAGCACGGCGGCCAGCTCCGCCCGGTGCCCGCCTGCCAGCGCCGGGTAGACCCGCTCGACGAGCGCACGCGTGCCGCCGCCGGTCATCGGCCCCGCCACGAGGTACCGCGCATGTCGTCCTCCCCTGCCTGGGAGCGCACCGCACCCTCCCGGTCGACCATAGCGTCTGGACAGCGTGTCCGACCACCCTCCGCCCACCTTTGCCAGCGGCCGCCGACCCCGTCGAGGGAGAACTTCCGGCGTGGCGGGGGTGGTGGCTCGCACACCCGGAGTGGCTGGACACTAAATTCGCGGTATGGACTACGAGGCCGCGATCGCCACGTTCTTCACCCGCGCACCGGAGGGCACCACCTCGCCCTCGGCAGTCGCGCGGGGTGGACCGGCCCGCCAGCTGCGGGATGCACTCGAGCCGCTCGCCATGCACGCGGTGTGGGCCCAGGAGGTCTACGACGCGCTCGCCGCACACGGGCTGGACTTCCTGTCCGGCTACGTCTGCGGACGGGGTGCCGCGCTCGGCGACGTGCCGTCCTCGGTGGTGGCCGCCGCGTTCGCGGTGTTCCCGCCGGAGATGATCGACGAGCTGTGGCACGACGGCCTCGGCAAGCTGGACCGCGCCGAGCTGATCGCGCTGCGCGACGAGGGTGCCGCAGTGAGCCTGCGCAAGGTGCTCGGCGACGTGACCACCGAGGCCGAGGTGCTCGAGGTGGCCCAGGTTCTGGAGGGGGCCATCACGGTCGCCGACGGTGCCGGCCGGCCGCTGTTCTCCGCGCTGCGCTCGGCGCCCCGGCTGGCCGACCCGTACGCGCGGCTGTGGCGGGCCGCCGACCTGGTCCGCGAGCACCGCGGCGACGGCCACGTGGCGACCTGCATCGCGGCCGGCCTCGGCGGGTGCGAGATGAACATCGTGACCGAGCTCTGGCTGGGCTACTCGCTCGGCGAGTACAGCAACACCCGGGGCTGGTCGCGCGAGGCGCACGAGCAGGCGGTGGCCAGCCTGACCGTGTCCGGCCTGGTCGCGCACTGGGAGATCACCGAGGCCGGCCGGGCCTTCCGCACCAAGATCGAGGACCGCACCGACGCCAGCCAGCGCACGCTGATCAGGGCACTCGGCCACGAGCTGGCGCCGACGCTGGAGAAGGTGTCCGCCTGGTCGGACCGCTGCATCGCGGCCGGCGTGTTCCCGTCCGACCCGCGCAAGCGCGCGGCCGGCTGAGCGGCACCGTGACCCGGGTCCACGCCTTCGGCGACGACGCGCTCGGTGACCACGACGCGGTAGGGCTCGCGGCGCTGATCCGGCGCGGCGAGATCAGCCCGGCGGAGGCCGCGAAGGCCGCGCTGGCCAGGGCGAACCAGGTTGATCCGACGCTGCGCGCGGTCGAGTACACGGCCGACGAGCCCACCCCGGGCAGCGCGGACGGCCCGTTCGCCGGCGTGCCGACCTACGTCAAGGACAACGCCGACGTGCGTGGCATGCCGACCGGCCACGGCTCGGCGGCCTTCCGCGCCAAGCCGGCGGGGCACACCGGCGCGTTCGCCGAGCAGCTGCTCAGCACCGGGGTCGCGGTGCTCGGCAAGAGCCGGCTGCCGGAGTTCGGCTTCAACGCCAGTACCGAGTTCATGGACGCCGAGCCGACCCGCAACCCGTGGGACCCCGAGTACTCCAGCGGCGCGTCCTCGGGCGGGGCGGCGGCGCTCGTCGCGTCGGGCGTGGTGCCGATCGCGCACGCCAACGACGGCGGCGGCTCGATCCGGATCCCCGCCGCGTGCTGCGGCCTGGTCGGGCTGAAGCCGACCCGGGGCCGGCACGTGGACGCCGAGCAGTCGAGGACGCTGCCGATCAAGATCATCTCGGAGGGTCTCGTCACCCGCTCGGTGCGCGACACCGCGACCTTCTTCGCCGCCGCCGAGCGGCACTGGCGCAACCCCGCGCTGCCCCCGTTGGGCCTGGTGGAGGGGCCTGCCGAGCGGCGGCTGCGGATCGGCCTGCTCATCGAGTCACTCGGCGGCATCCGGACCGACGAGGCCACCCGCGCCGCGGTGACGGACACCGCGCGTGCGCTGGAGGGGCTGGGGCACGAGGTGACGCCGGTGAGCCTGCCGGTCGACGAGGCGTTCGTGCGCGACTTCACCACGTACTGGGGCCTGCTCGCGTTCCTGGCCAGCACGTTCGGCCGGCGCACTTTCGACCCGTCGTTCGACCCCGGCAAGCTCGACGGGCTCAGCACCGGCCTGCGCCAGCTCTACCGCCGCCACCTGCACCGCACGCCGGCGATGCTCTACCGGCTGGCCGGGGTGAAGCGGGCGTACGCGCGGATGTTCCAGCGCCACGAGGTCGTGCTCGCCCCCGTGCTCGCGCACACCACGCCGCGGCTGGGCACGCTGAGCCCCCGGGTGCCGTTCGACGAGCTGCTCGACCGGCTGGTCCGCTACGTGGCGTTCACCCCGCTGAACAACGTCGCCGGCAGCCCGGCCATCTCGCTGCCGACCGGGGCCACCGCCGGCGGCCTGCCCATCGGCGTCCAGCTCTCCGCCAGCCACGGCGACGAGCGGACCCTGCTGGAGCTGGCGTTCGCGCTCGAGCAGACCCGACCGTGGCGGCGCATCCAGGACTGACCCCAGCGCGCGGCCAGGCGGGCAGCGGCCGTGACCGGCGTCAGGGGTCGACATGTCGGGGTCGACGGCGTCCCCGCAGCGCGCGGTCGGTGAGCGTATCCGCCTGCCGCGCCGTCACTTCGCATACCGCGCCGTCACTTCGCATACTCCGCAGACTGTGCGAAGTGACAACACGCCGTGCGAAGTCGGACCGTCGCCGCCTGCGGGTCTACTTGCCGCTGGCCAGGCCCGCCACCGGGCCGATCACGATGATCGCCGGCGGGCGGAAGCCCTCGCGCGCCATCTCGTCGGCGACCTTGGCGAGCGAGCTGCGCAGCGTCCGCTGACCGCGCAGCGTGCCGTCCTGGACCACCGCGAC
>DATAYB010000709.1:0-1747 GCA_036272795.1 Pseudonocardia sp. | reverse complement strand
GGCGCGCACGGCACGGGCCACACACGCCTCGATGCGCTCGCCACGGGCCGGCGGCAGGTGCGTGACGGTCACCGGGTACATCCGCGCCGCCACCTCCAGTACCGGAGCCCGCCGACCGTCGCCGGTGCCGTCGGGTTCGGGGTCGCCGAGCAGGGCGGCCAGCCGGTCGGTGGCGACCGTGGCCGAGGTCGCGAGCAGCCGCAGGTCGGGGCGCAGCCCGGCACGGGCGTCGAGCAGCAGGGCGAGCAGCAGGTCGGCGTCGAGGTGGCGTTCGTGGCACTCGTCGAGCAGTACGGCGGCGACGCCGGTCAGCTCGGGGTCGGCGGCCAGCCTGCGCAGCAGCAGGCCGGACGTGACGACTTCGATCCGGGTGTCGGCCGACGTCCTCGAGTCGCCGCGCACGGCGTAGCCGACGGTCCGCCCGACCGGCTCCCCGAGCAGTGCGGACATCCGGGCGGCGGCGGCCCGCGCGGCCAGCCGACGGGGCTCGGCGACGAGGATCCGGCCGGGGTAGTGGGCGCCGAGCGCGAGCGGCACCAGCGTGGTCTTGCCGGTGCCCGGCGGCGCGACCAGCACCGCGGCGCCGTGCGCGTCGAGCGCGGCGGTGACCGCGTCCAGGACGTCGCGGACGGGAAGGTCGGGCAGTTCGGCCGGCAAGCGCATCGCCCCACAGTCTGCCCGGGTCGCCCGGCCGCGCTGGAGAGGGCAGCGTGGTTGAACTCAGCGGGAATATGCTCGCCCCGTCCCACAGTCGTGTCTATTGGACACGACAAGTGGCACATGTCGTGTCCAGTTCCCGTGACAAGTCGGACGGGGGCGACTTGCTAGCTTGCGCCGGACCCGCCGCGCCCCGGTCAGGCGGATCGTGCGACCAGGCCGGCGGCGCCCAGGGCCACCGCGCGGTCGCCGAGCTGGGTGAGCCGCACCTGGACCGGGCCGCAGGACAGCGGCGGGTGCTGGTGCAACGTGTCGAGCAGCGGCCGTTCCAGCAGCGGCCAGGCGCGCAGCAGCCCGCCGCCGAGGATCACCAGGTCGATGCTGAGCAGCCCGCACGTGTGCGCGATCGCCTCGCCGAGGCACCGGCCGGCCTGCTCGAACAGCGCGACCGCGACCGGGTCCCCGGACCGCGCCGCTTCGGCCACCTCGGCCGTCGACAGGTGCCGCCCGGTCTCCGCCGTGTACCGGCGGGCGAGCGCCCAGCCTCCGGCGTACGCCTCCACGTGGCCGTGCCGCCCGCAGGAACACGGCGCGTCGCCGTAGTCGCCGACGTGCCCGATCTCGCCGGCCCCGGCCCCGCCGCCGCTGAGCAGCTGCCCGTCGACCAGTAGCGCGCCGCCCACCCCGGTGCCCAGCGCGACGGCGAGCGCCTGCCGGGGGCTGTCGACGCCCAGCTCGGCCAGCTCGGCGAGCAGGAACGCCTTCACGTCGTTCGCGCTGTACACCGGCACACCGCCCAGCCTGCCGGACAGCCCGAGGTCGATCTCCGTGCCGACCCAGTCGGTGAACGAGCCGCCGGCCGCGGTGACCACGCCGTCGCGGGAGATCACCCCGGCCGCGCCGACGCCGACGCCGGTCAGGTCGCGGGCGTCGGCACCCGCGCCGGCGAGCAGGTCGCGGACGAGCCCCGCCGCCGTGTCCAGGATCGCCTCGCCTCCGTGCCGGGCCGGCGTCGGCGCCACCGCCTCGCCGAGCACCGCGTCCCGCTCGTCGCGCAGCACGGTCAGCGTCTTGGTCGCCCCGATGTCGA
>DATAYB010000708.1:0-18717 GCA_036272795.1 Pseudonocardia sp. | reverse complement strand
GCAGTATTGAGGAGATGGCGCGCGATGACTGCGATCGGGCATGCGCTCGGTATGGCGGGTTCGATGGCCTGGGAGATCCTCTGGGCGCTGATCCTGGGCTTCGCACTGTCGGCGGTGATCCAGGCGGTGATCCGGCGGGCGACGATCGTGCGGCTGCTCGGTGACGACCGGCCCCGCACTCTCGCACTGGCCGCCGGGCTCGGCGCGGCCTCGTCGTCATGCTCGTACGCGGCGGTCGCGCTTGCGCGCTCCCTGTTCCGCAAGGGCGCCGACTTCACCGCAGCGATGGCCTTCGAGATCGCGTCGACGAACCTGGTGATCGAGCTCGGTGTGATCCTGGCGCTGCTGATGGGCTGGCAGTTCACGGTCGCGGAGTTCGTCGGCGGGCCGGTGATGATCGTGGCGCTCGCCGTGCTGTTCCGGCTGGTGCTGGGCCGCCGGCTGCGGGGGCGGATGCTGCTGGAGGCCGCGCGCGAGCAGGCCGACCGGGGGCTCGCCGGCTCGATGGAGGGCCACGCCGCGATGGACATGTCGGTGCAAAGGTCCGGGTCGTTCTGGCGGCGGCTGGTCTCGGGTGAGGGCCTCACGTCGGTGTCGCACGTGTTCGTCATGGAGTGGGCGGCGATCTGGCGTGACCTGGTGATCGGCCTGGTGGTGGCCGGCGCGATCGGGGCCTGGGTGCCCAACGGTTTCTGGCAGGAGCTGTTCCTCAGCCAGCACCCCGCCGCGGCGGCGATCTGGGGTCCGCTGATCGGGCCACTGGTCGCGGTGCTCAGCTTCGTCTGCTCGATCGGCAACGTGCCGCTGGCCGTGGTGCTGTGGACCGGCGGGATCAGCTTCGGTGGTGTGATCGCGTTCATCTTCGCGGACCTGATCATCCTGCCGATCCTGAACATCTACCGGCGCTACTACGGCACGAAGATGGCGCTGCTGCTCGGCGGCACGTTCTACCTGGCCTCGGCGATCGCCGGCTACGTCGTCGAGATCGTGTTCGGCGCGCTGGGCTGGATCCCGGACCGGTCGACCGCGCGGCTGCCCGACGACGGCATCAGCTGGAACTACACGACCTGGCTCAACATCGTGTTCCTGCTGCTGGCCGCGGCGCTGGTGATCCGGTTCCTCCGGAGCGGCGGCCTCTCGATGCTGCGCATGATGGGCGGCGCCCCGCCAGCTGACGGCGAGGAGCACCAGCATGGCGGTCACGACCACGCCGGTCACGACGAGCGGCACGATCACGAGGCGGGCGATCATGGCGGGCGTGACGCGCACCACGTGGCGCGCGAGGACGGCAACTAGCCGATCCGCTCGGCGCAAACTGGGGGAAACGCGACGTTCGACGTGGTCAGCTAGTGGCATGGACACCGGCACCATCACTCCCGGCGTACCGGCCGCCCTCACCCCGGCGGACCTGCTCGACCGGATGGAACGCAACCTGGCCGAACACGTCAGCTACCTACATCCCGCCCTGCCCGGCGCCACCGTCACCACGACCGACGACCTGCTGGTGGCCGACAGCGCCATCAACGACGAGACCTTCAACATCGTGGCCGCCGCCCGGTTCGCCCCGGACACGGCCAACGCCCGGATCGCCGAAACCGTGCGCGCGCTGCGGGCCACCGGCCGGCGGTTCTCCTGGTGGGTGGGGCCGGCGTCGACCCCGCGCAACCTGGGGGCCCGGCTGGCCGCAGCCGGCCTGCCGGCCTCGGAGTACGAGACGGCGATGTGGGCCCCGCTCGCCGCCATCCCCGCCGCCGAACCGCTGTACGGCCTGGACATCCGCCCGGTCCGCACGCCCGAGCAGCTCGCCGACTTCGCCGCGATCCAGGCCGCCAACTGGTCACCGCCCGCACCCGGCGTGCTGCGCTACTTCGGCCTCGCCGCCGAGCTCGCGCTGCGCCCCGACTCGCCCGGCAAATACCTGGTCGGCTACCACCGGCGGGAGGCGGTGTGCGCCGCCGAGGTGGTCTGGCACGCCGGCGTCGCCGGGCTCTACAACGTCTCGACACGCGCGGCGAGCCGCCGGCAGGGCTTCGGCGGGGCGATCACGCTGGCGGCGCTGCACGCGGCCAGGGACGCAGGCGCCGAGGTCGCCGTCCTGCAGGCCTCCCCGGAGGGCGAGGCGGTCTACCGCAAGCTCGGCTTCCAGACCTGCGGCCGCTTCACCGAATACGCCGTAGTCCCCTAACCACCGCCCTCGCCCGACCCCTCGCCCCAACACCCGCGAGTCGCTGGATTTTGTAGGGCGAGTCGCTGGATTTTGTTGGGCGAGTCGCTGGCTTCCCGAGGGACCGCCGGCGCTACTTCGGCGCCGGCGGGTCCTCGAGGAAGTCGCCGGTCGGCACGAAGAACAGCGTGCCGGTGACCGGTGTCGAGTAGTCCAGGATGCGGTCGTAGTTGCCCGGCGGGTCTCCGACGAACATGTTGCTCAGCATCCGTTCGACGATGGACGGCGTCTTGGCGTAGCCGATGAAGTAGGTGCCGAACTCGCCGTGCGCCGGGCTGCCGAACGGCATGTTGTCGCGCAGGATGGCGCGCTCGGTGCCGTCCGGGTCGGTGATCACGTTCAGCGCGGTGTGCGCGTTGGATGGCTTGTCGTCCTCGGCGAGCTCGATGTCGGACAGCTTGCGCCGGCCGATCACCAGCTCCTGCTGCTCGGTCGTCAATGCGTTCCACGCCGCCATGTCGTGCAGGTACTTCTGCACCACCACGTAGCTGCCGCCCGCGAACTCCGGCTCGTCGCCTGCCTCGACCAGTACCGCGTCGCTGGCCTCCCAGCCGGTCGGGTTCTCCGTGCCGTCGACGAACCCGAGCACGTCGCGCGCGTCGAAGTAGCGGAATGCCTGCACCTCGTCCGTCGCGCCGACCGCGCCGGCCAGCCGGGACATGATCTGGGTCTCGAGCTCGAAGCACAGGTCCATCCGCTCGGCGCGGATGTGGAACAGCAGGTCGCCCGGCGTGGTCACCGACCGGTGCCGCTCGCCGGTGAAGATCGGCAGCGGGTGTAGCTCGGCCGGTCGGGGGCCGCCGAAGAGCCGGTCCCAGGCCTCTGAGCCGATGCCGGCGACGCAAGCGAGTGCGCCGTCCTGGGCGCGGAAGCCGACCGAGCGGCACAGCCCGGCGAGGTCGGCGAGCAGGTCACGGGCCACGTCCTCGGTGCCGTCGGCGAGGCTGACGACCAGGAAGATGGCGGAGCGGGTCAGCGGGCCGAGCACGGCCTGCGGCGTGTAGGTGGGGTGGGTCATGACGCGTGGTGGGCGTTCGGGGTCACGGGCGGATTGTGCCGCACGGGGCGGTGGTTCGCCCCCGTAGCCGTCGCGGCGTCCGACGCCTGGGAGCCCGGTGAAACTCGCCGGGGAATGTGGTGAGGTGGGGGGGCGCGGCCGGCATGATCCGGTTCGGCGACCCACCCCAGACCCATACGAGGAGGCGGCTTGCGGTCCGATGCGCCCGACCCGTACGGCTTCAACAGGCTGAAGTTGGACTGGCTGCGTGCCAAGACGGGCGCCAAGTGGCACCGCCCGGGGCGCGATGCGCTGCCGGCGTGGATTGCCGACATGGACTTCCCGGTGCCGCCGCCGGTGCGCGCCGCGCTGGACGCCGTGCTGGACCGGGGCGATCTCGGTTACCCCGGCTGGTACGACGGTCCGACGCCGCTCGCCGAGGTGTTCGCGCACCGCATGGCGCGGCGGTACGGCTGGGCGCCCGACCCCGACCTGGTCCGCCCCTTCGACGACCTGATCCAGATCGTGCAGTGGGTGCTGCACCTGGCGACGGCTCCGGGGGACGGCGTCGCGCTGCACGTGCCGAACTACCCGCCGTTCCTGGCGGCACTCGAGGAGATGCGCCGCCCGCCGGTGGCGATCCCGATGGAGCGGGCGCCGGGCGGCTGGGAGTTCGACGTCGGAGTCCTGGCCGAAGCGGCGGCGGCCGGCCGGTGTCACACGTTGCTCCTGGTCAACCCCCACAACCCGACCGGTCGGGCGTTCCCGCTCGCCGAGCTGACCGCCATCGCCGAGGTGGTCGTCGAGCACGACCTGCTGGTGATCGTCGACGAGGTGCACGCGGACCTGGTGCACGCCCCGAACCGGCACATCCCGTTCGCGTCACTCGGCACCGAGGTCGCCGAGCGGACGGTCACGATCACGTCCGCGACCAAGGCGTTCAACCTGGCCGGGGTGCGGTGCGCCATCGGTCATTTCGGGTCGCCGACCGTGCGGGCCGCGCTGGACGCCCAGCCGAAGCACCTGCTCGGCGCGGTCAGCGTGCTCGGGGTGGAGGCGACCCTGGCCGCCTGGACGGACGGCGACGACTGGCTCGCGGCGGTCCGCGCGCACCTGGTTTCCAACCGGGACCTGCTCGCGGGTCTGCTCGGTTCGTGCCTGCCCGGGGTGCGCTTCTCGCCGCCCGACGCGACGTACCTCGCCTGGCTGGACTGCCGTGAGCTCGGGCTGCCGGGCGACCCCGCCGAGTTCTTCCGCACGCGGGCCGGCGTTGAGCTGAGCCCTGGACCCCGCTGCGGCCCCGGTGGGGTCGGGCACGCTCGCCTCAACTTCGCCACCAGCTCGGACATCCTCACGGACATCGTCGACCGCATGGCCGGCGCTGTGACCGGGAGGTAGCACGGCCCGCGCTGGCGCATGGGTTGTGGGGTACGCACGTGGGTTGTGGGCGGGCTGGCGCGCGGGTTGCGGCCAAACCCGCCAAGCGGCCAACCCCGCAGCCGGGTCGTCAGGCGGCGGGGAGCAGGTTGTGCAGGGCGCGTTCCAGGTGGGCGCGCATCTCTCGTTGGGCGCGGACGAGATCACCGGAGCTGATCGCGTCGAGTAGTGCCTGGTGTTCCCTGGCGAGGTCCCTCGGGCCGGGGTAGGAGCCGTGCAGCTGTGCCAGGCAGAGTCGCATCTCCTCCTGCAGCGCCGGGTAGATCAGGTTCAGCCGGGCGCTGCCGGCCGCCTCGATCAGCGCGACGTGGAACGCGGTGTGCGCCTCGACCCGCTCGGCCCAGCCGGAGCGCGCCGGCAGCGCCGTCATCTCCCGCAGCCGCTCGCGGGCGTGCCCGAGGTCACGCCCCTGCTCGACGATCACCCGGACGGCCTCGAGCTCGAGCGGCGTGCGCACGAAGAACAGGTCGCGCACGTCCGCGCCGGTGAGCACCGGCACCACCAGCGAGCGCCCCGGCGACTGCTGCGCCAGGTGCAGGCTCTCCAGCACCTGCAGCGCGGAACGGACGGTCGGCCGCGCCACCCCGAACGCGGCGGCCAGCGCCGTCTCGGTCAGCGACGCCCCGGGCCGGAGTTCACCGCTGAGGATCTGCCGGCGCACCTCGGCGACCAGTGCGTCCCGGGTGCTCATCGTCTGCAATGCCACGTACGGCCGACCTCCTCCGGGGTCGGCACAGCATAACGGTATGACAGCTAGCCGGTCACGCTATCGACTCAGCGTGCCGCGTGAACCGCATGCACGGTGGCGGTCAGGTCGGTCAGGTCCGGCAGTACCGCGTCGACAATTTCGGGGTCGTCGGTCTCGCCCTGCCGGTTGACCCAGATCCGGGGGATGTTCAGCTCGTGCGCCGGCACCATGTCGTGGAAGTAGCTCTGCGCCACGTGCACCCAGGTGTCCCTGGTCGCGCCGAACGCCTCCGCGAACCGCGTGAAGTGGCCTAGCGCCGGCTTGTAGCTACCGACGTCCTCGGCGGTGACGACCGCGTCGACCGGCACGCCGAGCCGGCGCTGGGTCTCCCCGATGATGTCCCGGTCGCAGTTGGTCAGCAGCGCCAGCCGCCACCCCGATTCTCGCAGCTCGGTGAGAGCCTGTGCCGTCCCGGGGAACACCGGCCAGTACGGGATGCCGGTGGCCAGCACCGAGGCGTCGTCCGCGCCGAGCGCCAGGCCGACCTCGTGCGTCGCGCGCCGCAGCGACTCGGCCAACACCTGCCGGTAGCGCATCGCGGGCGCCTCGCGCTGCACCTGGGGCTCGTGCCGGTTGTAGACCTCCAGCAGCCGCCGGCCCTGCCCGGGGAACAGCAGCTCGGCGCCCGTGGCGATGCCGTGCCGCCAGTCGACCAGCGTGCCGAAACAGTCGAACGTGGCCCAGCGGACCTCAGCCATCGCAATCCTCTCGCAGTCGTCCTTGAGTGGAAGTCTGTTATACAGACATACCGCTAGCCAAGAAGGCAGATGGGTGATCGCGCCCGCCGGTCGTCGGGCCGTCGTCGCAGGCCTGCCGCGATCTGGCCGCGCCGGGCCGCGGCCATCCGGTCGCACTTTCTAGGCCCCAGGGCCGCACTCTGGACAAACCGGTAACGCCCGATCCGGATCGGCCGAACCCAGCCCCGTCGGTGCGGGACAGCGAGAGGGCGGCAGCCTTGATGAGTCGGACGTCGGTCCGAGGCGGCACCGGGGCGCGCATCGCGCTCGCGGTGTCGTTGGTGATGGTCTCGGCGATGGCGATGGCGTGTTCGGAGGCGCCGAGGCCGGCCCCGGTGGCACGCGTGGAGCGCGGCACCGTGGCCAACAAGGTGCAGGCCTCCGGCGCGCTCGCGGCTGTGACCTCGCAGAATCTGGGCTTTGCCAAGGGCGCGCAGCTCAAGGAGCTGGACGTCAAGGTCGGTGACCAGGTTCAGCCCGGCCAGGTGCTCGCGCGCGTGGACGACTTCGCGTTCCGCCAGGCGCTGGCGCAGCAGCAGGCGACGCTCGACCAGCAGCAGGCCGGCCTGAACAAGGTCGTGAACGGGAACTCCGTGCATGCCGCTCAGACCACCCTGGCGCAGGCCAAACGCATCCTCGACGCGACCAAGGACAACATCGACGCGCAGGACAAGGCCAACGGGACCACCATCGACCGGGCGCGCACCCAGCTCAGCTTCGACCAGTCGCAGCTGAACCTGGCCCGCGAGCAGGCCGACCGGGACGGCTGCGAGCCAGGCGAGGTCACGACCGACTCCGGCGCACAGGCACTGGCGGCTCCGACCGAGCCCGCGCCCGCGGGCTCCGGCACAACCGGCTCCGGTTCGACAGGCTCGACGGGCGCGGGTTCCACAGGCTCAGGCTCGACCGACCCTGACGGCGACGAGTCCGAGGCGCCCGATCCGCCGCGCTCCGGGCTGACCGTGCGCGGCTGGCGCTCCTCCCACTCGTCGACCCGGGCACCCACCACAGGGGCGAGCACCGGCGCGACAAGTGCCGCGAGCACCACGACGACCGCCACCACAACGCCTACCGCCACGACGCCCACCCCCACAACACCCACCGCGAGCACGAACGCGAACTGCGCCACGGACAACCAGAACGTGGCCAACGCCCAGCGCCAGGCGATCGCCTCGCAGACCGCGCTGGACACCGCCAAGCGCTCCCGTGATGTCGACAAGACCACGGGCCAGATCTCCGTCGAGAACGCCAAACAGAATGTGGTGTCCGCGCAGAACACGCTGGACTCGGCCAACGGTGACCGGCCCTCGGACATCGACGCGCAGGCGGCACTGGTCGCCAACGCGCGGGCGGCGGTGGCACTGGCGCAGCGGGACGTGGACAACGCGGTGCTCTACGCGCCGGTCGGCGGCACGGTGTCGGCGATCAGCGGCGCGGTCGGCGAGTATGTCGGGTCGTCGAACTCGGGCACCACCGCGCTCGCCCCGGGCTCCAACGCGTCGATCCCCGGTGTCGGCGCCGCCGCGACCAGTGACCAGGCCGGTAACAACGGGCCGTCCGCCACCCGGCCCGGCGGCTCGGCGTTCCTCGTGCTGAACAACATCGACACGTTCCAGATCGTCGTGCCGTTCGAGGAGTCGGATGCGGTGAAGGTGGCCGCCAACCAGCAGGTGGAGGTGACCTTCGACGCGGTGCCGGACCTGACCAGGCCGGGCACTGTGCTCTCGGTCGCACCGAGGGGCACCGACATCTCCGGCGTGACGAACTACTACGCCACGATCCTGCTGGCCCAGAGCGATCCCCGGCTGCGCGACGGGCTCACCGCCGAGGTCGGAGTGCTGGTCAACGCGCTGAACAACGTCCTCGTTGTGCCGAACAACGCGATCCTGCGGCAGGGCGACCAGACCTTCGTGAGCGTGCAGGGCCCGGACGGCAAGCCGGTGCGGGTGCCGTTCCAGGCCGGCGCGGTCGGCGACGACACCACGCAGGTGCTCTCGGGTCTCAGCGAAGGCCAGCCGATCCTGCTGCCCGACGCGCGCGTCGCGCCTGGATCCACCGGCGGCGGTGGCCTCGGCGGCGGAGGAGGAGGCGGAGGCGGCGGCGGCAACCGGGGCGGCGGCTGAGCTCAGACGGAGGCGGTGGGGAGCCGGTGGTGAGCGAGGCGCCGGTCATGTCGAGCACCTGGCCGCCGTGCACCGACCAGGCAGGTGGCCGGGCGGGTTGGTCGTGGCTAGGCTCGGTCGCGATCCCGATCTCAGCTGGGTACCAGGCCGTACGGGGAGCAGTACTGATGCGATACGCCATCTCGATCCCGCAGTTCATCGAGGACGGGAGCTTCGACCCGGCCGCGCTGCGCGCCTACCTCAGCGAGGCCGAGGAGTTCGGCTTCGAGAGTGGCTGGACCCAGGAGCAGGTGCTCGGCACGATGCCCAGCGTCAGCCCGCTGGAGATGATGACCTACGCGGCGGCCTGCACTGAGCGGCTGCGGCTGGGCTGCGTGGTGTTCGTGACGCCGCTGCACAGCCCGGTGCACCTGGCGAAGGCGCTGAGCAGCCTCGACCAGCTCAGCCGTGGCCGGCTCGAGATCGGCGTCGGCACCGGTGGGCTGGCCCGGCCGTTCGGGGCGTTCGGCGTCGACCCGACGGGCCTGGTGGCCAGGTTCAACGAGGGGCTGGCGCTGATGAAGAGCCTCTGGACCGAACCGAGCGTCACCCTCGACGGCCGGTTCTGGCAGCTCGACGGCGCGCCGATGGAGCCGAAGCCGTTCCAGAAGCCGTACCCGCCAATCTGGTTCGGCGGCAGCGCGCCCGCGGCGCTGCGGCGTGCGGTGCGACACGGCAACGGGTTCTTCGGCGCCGGCTCGCAGACCACGGCGAACTTCGTCGACCAGGTGCGGCTCGTGCACGAGGAGGTCGCCCGGCAGGAGCGGGACCCTGCCACGTTCCAGATCGCCAAGCGCGTCTACATCGGGGTCGGCGACGAGTCCGTGAAGGGCCGGGTGGCGGACGCGCTGGGTCAGCTCTACCGGACGGCGGGGCTGGACATCGCCGAGGTCGCCGTGTCGGGCTCGCCTGACGAGTGCGCGGCTGGGCTGCGCGCGGTGGCCGAGGGCGGCGCCGAGCTGATCCTGCTCAACACCCTGTTCGACGAGTCGGACCAGATGCACCGGCTGGCCAACGAGGTGCTGCCGCAGCTCAAGGACCTGTAGCGCCAGGTCGGATGCGGTCAGAAGAAGCCGTCGCGCCCGCGCACCGGGGTCGTGCGCCGGGTGGCGCGGTGGCCGAGGGCGGCGCTGATGTCGCCGGCGGTGCGCAGCAGCAGCGGCGCGACGTCCGTGCGCAGCTCGTCCAGGCCGGTCCTCCCGCTCGAGGTGGACGAGGCGAGCGCGGCGACGACCTCGCCGGACTGGTCGTGGACCGGCGCGGACACCGAGAGCAGCCCCTCCTCCAGCTCACCTGCGACCAGTGCATAGCCCTGCTCGCGGACCTCGCGCAGCGCGGCGCGGAAGGCAGCCGGGTCGGTCAAGGTCCGCTCGGTCAGGCGGCGCAGCCCCGAGTCGGCGATCACCTGCTCGACCCGCGCGGCCGGCGCCCAGGCCAGTAGCACGCGGCCCATCGAGGTGGCGTGCGCCGGCACCCGGCTGCCGATGGACACGTTGATGCTCATGATCCGCCGCACCGGCACGCGGGCGATGTAGACGACGTCGGTGTCGTCCAGCGCGGCCAGCGAGGCGGACTCCTGGGTGCGTTCGGCCAGCGCGAGCAGGTGCGGCTGGGCGATCTCGATCATCGCGTTGGACGCCGAGTAGTGCTGCCCGATGCTGAGTACCCGGGGCGTCAGCCGCCAGCGGCCGCCCGCGCCGGTCACGTAGCCCAGCCGCTGCAGGGTGAGCAGCAGGCGCCGCACGGCCGGGCGGGACAGGTTTGTCGCGGCGGCCAGCTCGGCGAGCGTCGGGTTCGCCAGGTCCTCGTCGAACGCCAGCAGCACGGCGAAGCCCCGCTCCAGGCTCTGCACGAAGTCCCGGTCACCACCCGAGGGCGCCGACCCGTTGTCCGCCGTAGTCATTGACGGCATCGATGTCGTCCCCCTCTTGACACCACACGTGACCTGTCGCACTCTAAGCGCGAACGCAGAGCGGTCAAAGTGTACGCACAGCGTACATCAAATCTCAAGCACCAATCCGAACAGGACGACGAAGCGCGAGGGACGACGATGACGGTCGATCCGCGAGAGCTGCGCAGCTGCCTCGGCCACTTCGCCACCGGCGTCACGGTGATCACGTGCGACGGTGACCCCGCTGAGGGCCCAGCTGAGGGCCCAGCTGATGGCCCAGCGCCGCACGGGGCGACCGTGAACGCGTTCAGCGCCGTCTCGCTGGACCCGCCACTGGTGCTGGTCTCGCTGGACCGCAAGTCCCGGGCCTGCAAGTACCTGGACGGCAAGCCCTTCACGGTGAACGTGCTGACCGAGCCGCAGGACGACGTCGCCCTGCACTTCGCCGGCCGGGCGATGGTTCGCGAGCCGGAGTGGGAGCCCGTCGGCCCCGGGCGGGCGCCGCGGCTGCGGGGTTCGCTCGCGTGGCTCGCGTGCGACCCGTGGCGCAGCTACGACGGCGGCGACCACGTGCTCTACCTCGGTGAGGTGCGCGAGTTCGCCTGCCGCACCGAGGACCCGCTGGTGTTCTACCTCGGCTCGTTCCGCCACCTCGGCAAGGCGTTCGAGACCGTGCCATGGCTGGAGTCCGGCGACTGTCCGGGCATCTCCTGGTTCGCGCCATCCACCTGAGTCCGACCCCCTTGCAAAGGAGCACGGAGTGACCGACCAGCAGCAGACCCGGACGACCCGACCGTTCACCGGCGCGGAGTACATCGAGAGCCTGCGCGACGGGCGCGAGGTGTTCATCTACGGCGACAAGGTCAAGGACGTCACCGAGCACCCGGCGTTCCGCAACTCGGTGCGCACCACCGCACGGCTCTATGACGCGCTGCACGACCCGGCCCAGCAGAGCGTGCTCACGACGGCCACCGACACCGGCAGCGACGGCTTCACCCACCCGTTCTTCCGCACCCCACACAGCCGGGAGGACCTGGTCGCCGACCGCGACGCCATCGCCGCGTGGGCCCGGATGACCTATGGCTGGATGGGCCGCAGCCCCGACTACAAGGCCGCCTTCCTGGGCACGCTCGGCGCCAACTCGAACTTCTACGAGCCGTTCGCGGACAACGCCCGCCGCTGGTACACGGAGTCGCAGGAGAAGGTCCTGTACTGGAACCACGCGATCATCAACCCGCCGGTGGACCGGGACCGCCCGCCGGACGAGGTGCGCGACATCTTCATGCACGTGGAGGAGGAGCGCGACGACGGGCTCATCGTGTCCGGGGCCAAGGTCGTGGCCACCGGCTCGGCGATCACCCACTACAACTTCATCGCGCACTATGGGCTGCCGATCAAGAAGCGGGAGTTCGCGCTGGTCTGCACGGTGCCGATGGGTGCCCCGGGCATGAAGCTGATCTGCCGCAACTCCTACGCCGCGGTGGCCGACTCGTCCTCGACGCCGTTCGACTACCCGCTCTCCTCGCGGTTCGACGAGAACGACACGATCTTCATCCTCGACAAGGTCAAGATCCCCTGGGAGAACGTCTTCATCTACGGGGACGCCGAGAAGGCCTCCACGTTCTTCCCGGGCTCTGGCTTCCTGCACCGCTTCACCTTCCACGGTGTGACCCGGCTCGCGGTGAAGCTGGACTTCATCGCCGGCCTGCTCATGAAGGGCGTCGAGGTCACCGGCACCAAGGACTTCCGCGGCATCCAGACCCGGGTCGGCGAGGTGATCGGCTGGCGCAACATGTTCTGGGCGCTGTCCGACGCGATGGCCGCCAATCCCGACCAGTGGATCGACGGCGCCGTGCTCCCGCACCTGGACTACGGGCTGGCCTACCGCTGGTTCATGACCGTCGGCTACCCGAGAGTCCGCGAGATCATCCTGCAGGACCTGGGCAGCGGGCTGATCTACCTGCCCTCGCACGCGAAGGACTTCTCCTCGCCGGAGCTGCGGCCGTACCTGGACCGCTATGTGCGCGGCTCGAACGGCTACGACTCGGTGGAGCGGGTCAAACTGATGAAGCTGATCTGGGACTCCGTCGGCTCCGAGTTCGGCGGCCGCCACGAGCTCTACGAGCGCAACTACTCCGGCAACCACGAGGGTGTGCGCGCCGAGCTGCTGTTCGCCGCCGAGCAGTCCGGCTCCGCCGCCGCCATGAAGGGCTTCGCCGAGCAGTGCATGGCCGAGTACGACCTGGCCGGCTGGACCACGCCCGACCTGCGCGACGCCGAGTACAGCTCGATCTTCTCGAGCTGACCCCGATCCCGAGCAACACCCGAGCTGACGGCGCACGAACCACCAGAGCAGGGAGAGACCATGACCACCACCGAGCACAAGTCACCGAGCGCGGCCGGCTCCGGCGCCTCCGCGAGTGAGGTGTTCCGGGCCAGCCGGTCCGGCGCCGAGGCCGCCGGTGAGGTGTCCGCCACCCGGGTCGACGAGGTCGCGCGCGCACTGCTGCAGGCGGTGCACGAGGTCGTCAGGGCGAAGGACGTGACCTATCCGGAGTTCCAGGCCGCCAAGCAGTGGCTGATGGACGTCGGCGAGACGGGCGAGTGGCCGCTGTTCCTCGACGTGTTCGTGGAGCACGTCGTCGAGGAGGTCGCCGCCCGCGCCCAGCACGGCACCCTGGGCAGCATCCAGGGGCCGTACTACGTGCCTGACCAGGTGCGGCTGAGCTCGCCGGCCACGCTGCCCGCCCGGCATGACGAGGGCGGCGACCCACTGGTGTTCTCCGGGCGCGTGCTGGACCTCGACGGCAACCCCGTGCCCGGCGCGGAGCTGGACATCTGGCACGCCGACGAGGCCGGCTACTACTCCGGGTTCGCACCGGACATCCCGGACGGCAACCTGCGTGCGGTGGTGGTGGCCGACACCGACGGCCGTTTCGAGATCACCACGATCCAGCCCGCCCCGTACCAGATCCCCACCGACGGGCCCACCGGCCGGCTGATCGCGGCGGCCGGCTGGCATGCCTGGCGGCCCGCGCACCTGCACCTGTTCGTCTCGGCTCCCGGCCACCGCAAGATCACCACGCAGCTGTACTTCCAGGGCGGCGAGTGGCTCGACAGCGACGTCGCCGAGGCCACCAAGCCCGAGCTCGTGCTGGACCCCCGGCCGGGCGAGGACGGGCGGCTGCGCTCCGAGTACGACTTCGTGCTCGAACGCGACTGAGCTGTCGGGCCTGAGTCGCGCCCGAGCCGGCGTGGCTGGGTCGCGCCCGCACTGACCGCGTCCGACCTGGTCCGCGTTTCGCCGCGGGCCGGGTCGGCGCCCGAACGGAGAGACCTGAGATGAGCGAGCTTCGGATCGACGCCGTCGAGACTGTGATCCTGGACGTGCCGCTGCGGCGCCCGCACCGGTTCGCCAGGGTGAGCATGGACGCCCAGCCGATGCTGCTGGTGTTCGTGCGCACGGCCGGCGGTGTGACCGGGGTCGGCGAGGGCACCGTGCCGGGCGGGCCGTGGTGGGGCGGCGAGTCGGTCGAGACGATGCAGGTGATCATCGAGCGGTACGTGGCACCCCTGCTGCTCGGCCGCCGCTGCGACGACCTCTTCGCCATCCTGCGCGACATCACCGACGTCGTGGCGGCCAACCTCTACGCCAAGGCCGCCGTGGAGGTCGCGCTGCACGACGCCTGGGCGCGGTCCCTCGGTGTCCCGGTGCACACGCTGCTCGGCGGCCTGGCCAGGACCTCCGTGCCGGTGACCTGGGCGTTGGGCACGGAGCCTGCCGCGGTCGTGGTGGAGGAGGCGCTCGCCAAGCTCGACGCAGGGCTGCACCACAGCTTCAAGCTCAAGATGGGTGCGCAGGAATCGGCCGACGACGTGGCACGGGTGTCCACGGTCGCGGAGAAGCTGCGCGGCGCCGCCGGGGTGCGGGTCGACCTCAACGCCCGGTGGGATCTGCTCACCTCCTTGAACTACCTGCCCCGGCTGGCCGAAGCGGGCGTCGAGCTGGTCGAGCAGCCGGTGCCGGGCGCGGAGTTCGAGGCGCTCGCGGAGATCAACCGTACGCTACCGATCCCCGTGATGGCCGACGAGAGCCTGCGCACCTCTCGCGATGCACTGCGGCTGGCGTCGCTGCGGGCCGCCGACGTGTACTCGCTCAAGACGACGAAGTCCGGTGGGCTGCGCGCCACGCAGGCGATCGCGTCGGTGGCTGCCGCTGCCGGGATCCCGTGCCACGGCGGTACCGCGATCGAGGGTCCGGTCGGCACGGTGGCCTCGCTGCACCTGGCCTGCTCCGCTCCTGCCGTGACGTGGGGGAGTGAGCTGTTCGGCCCGCTGCTGATGCGCGAGGAGCTGCTCACCACGCCGCTGCGCTACGCCGACGGTTCGCTGCACCTGCCGGACGGCCCCGGGCTGGGCATCGAGCTCGACCCCGCCGCCGTGCGGGCCTTCACCCGCCGCTGATCTCTGTTGCTGACCGGGCTGAGCCGCTGACCAGGGAGTCGACATGCTGTTCCACGTCCGGATGGACGTCGCCATTCCGCGCGACCTGGACCCCGTCGAGCGGGACAAACTGCTGGCCACGGAGAAGGCGCGCGCCCTTGAGCTGCAGCGGAGCGGTACGTGGGTGCACCTGTGGCGGGTGGTCGGCCGGTACAGCAACATCAGCGTCTTCGACGTCGACTCCACCGACGCGCTGCACGACATCCTCTGGAACCTGCCGCTGTTCCAGTTCATGACGGTCCAGATCACGCCACTGGCCCAACACCCGTCCTCCCTGGCCGCGAACCCGTAACCAGCCGGCATTCGCGCGAGCACCGTCTCGGGTGGGCGCCGTCTCGGGTCTGGCTGCGGTCGTCTGAGGGCTCGCCACCGTCCGGTGCTGGTCGCCGTCCTGGTCTGGCCGTCGTCTCGAGGCTGGCCGTCGTCTCGAGGCTGGCCGCTGTCTCAGGGCTGGCCGCTGTCTCAGGGCCGGCCGCGTGTCGGGGCTGGCCGCCGTCTCCGGCTGGCCGCCGTCGGTCGGGCCGAAACAGCGGGTATCCGCCACTCTGAAGCCGCCCCCATCCGACTTGTCGTGTCTTCTTGACGCGACAAGTGGCACTTGTCGGGTCTATTTCCCGCGACAAGCCGGACGGGGCAGGGGCGAGGACGGCGGGTGGCCGGTGGCCGTCGACTGGTCGAGGTGAGCCCGTGGCCGTCGCCGGTCGAGTGACCGAAGCGAGCTCGCGCACCGAGCAACCTCCTCCACACAGACCGTGTACCCCCAACACAGACCGTGCACAGTCTGTGCTGGGGGTACACGGTCTGTGCGGGCTGGCTGGCGACCGTGCGCCACGGCGGCCACCACCGGCGTAGCACGGTCTTCGCGTCCGGTCTTCGCGTCCGGTTGCCGCCGCTCGCCCCGCTGCCTGGCCCGTCACCGCCGACGCATGGTCCGACCCGTCGCCGCCGTCCTCACACCGTCCCCCAACCCCACTTGTCGTGGCTACTTCGCCCGACCAGTGGCACTTGTCGGGTCTATTTCCCGTGACAAGTCGGACGGGGGTCAGCTTCGGGACGGCGTGCGGCCAACGCTGCGCGCCGGTCGAGTTACCGCGACCAGTACTGCGATGGAGCCGCCCCCGCGACTCAGTGAACGGGGGCCTCGAGGTTCCACTGGCCGTTGGGCAGCAGTTCGAGGTGGTGGGAGTGCAACTGGTCGAGGGTGCTGCGGTGCCCGACGCTGACGAGGATGCAGTCCGGTAGCTGCTCGCGGATGAGCGTGTAGAGCGAGAACTCCAGGCCTTCGTCGATCGAGGAGGTGGACTCGTCGAGGAACGCGACCTGGGGCTGGTTGATCAGGATGCGGGCGAACCCGATGCGCTGCTGCTCACCCGGGGACAGGACGCGCCACCACGCATCGTCCTTGTCGAGCGAGTCCGCAAGGTGGCCGAGGTGCACGAGCCGGAGGACCTCGCGGGCGCGGTCGGGCGTGACGAAGTCGGCCGACTCGGGGTAGGTCAGCGCGTTCTGCAGCGTGCCGAACGGCAGGTACGGCTGCTGGGACAGGAAAAGCGCCTTGTTGTCGAGCGGCCGGCGCACGGTGCCGCTGGCGTACGGCCAGAACCCGGCCAGGCTGCGCAGCAGGGTGGTCTTACCGGTGCCGGACGAGCCCTTCACGATCAGCGTGTTGCCGGCGTCGAGATCGAGGTTGAGGTCCGAGATCAGGGGCTCGCCGCCGGGGCGGGAGATTGTCAGGTCGCGGATCCGCAGGCCGTCGATGCCGTTCTGGGTCGGCACGATCGGCAGCGCCCTGGCCTCGGCGTTCACGTCCAGCAGGCCGGTGAGCCGGTTCAGGGTGGCCCGGTAGCTCGCGAAATTGTCGTAGGAGTTCCGGAAGAACGACAGCGAGTCGTGCACGTTGCTGAACGCGCTGGCCGCCTGCGTGAGGTCACCGAGCTTGACCTGGCCGGCGAAGTACCGGGGCGCCAGCACCAGGAACGGGAAGATGTTCGCTATCTGGGTGATCGAGAAGTTGAAGCCCTGGAACTTCACACCCCGCAGGATCAGGGCCCAGTAGTTCCCCATGATGGCCCCGAACCGGGAGAGCAGGTAGGACCGCTCGACCTCTTCACCCCGGTAGAGGGCGATGTTCTCGGCGTTGTCCCGCATGCGCACGAGTGCGTATCGGAAAAACGCCGTGAGCCGCTCGTTCGTGAAGTTCAGCCTCACCAGCGGGCGGCCGACCTTGAACGCGATCACCGTGGCGATGATGACGTACAGGTAGGTGATGAAGGTCATTGCGCGCGGGATCTCGAACCCGAACAGGGTCAGCGGCCCGGACAGCTCCCACAGGATGAGCGTGAACGACACCAGCGATACCAGCGCGTTCACCGCGCCGACCGAGAGGTCCTGGGAGTCGTTGGCGAAGGACGTGATGTCCTCCTGGATCCGCTGGTCGGGGTTGTCCACCGGTTGGGGGGTGAACTGGCCTCGGTAGTAGGCGTGCCCGTCGATCCAGTCACCGAGAATGCGGTCGGTCAATGCGGTGCGCCAATGCAGGACGAATACGCTCGTGATGAAGTACGAGAGCATCACCTGGAAGATGTTGACGACCGCGATGATCGAGAAGATGCCGATGTATCGCAGGAACTGGCCGCTGTTGGTCTCCTGCAGCGACGTGTAGATGCCGTTGCTGGAATAGGTGGAGAGCACCTGCAGGCGTACCGACGCGATGGACAGCAGCAGCATCAGGGCGAACATCAGCGTCGGGCGCCAGCTGAGCCAGGTGCGGCCGGGGCGGAAATAGAACCAGGACAGCCGGTGGAACTGTCGCCCCCATCGGGTGAAACGCATCAGGAGCCAGGCCACCAATGCGAAGCCCACTACGGTGACCGCGAATACCCAGATCACCCACCAGAGACTGTCCAGTACCTGGTTGCTCCAGTCGAACGTATCTGGCACGCGGCTCTCCAAGGTTCAACTTTGGGGAATGCGCGCGAGCTTACCTGCAGGTCGGAGCGATGATTCTGAGGCCCGGACAGGTGCCCGTGAACCGGCAGGGCCTGGTGGTTCAGTGGCTGTGCGGGCCCTCCCGGTGCACCGGGCCGTGGGTGTCCACACAGTGCCGTTCGGCCAACGGCAGTAACTGTGCGTCGGCCGGGGTTGGTTCGGACGGGCGAACGGCGTGGTCCACCTGCAGCGTCGTGTGGGTGATGGCGTAGTCGGAGGCCAGCAGGCGCTCGATGTCGCGGCGCAGCCCGTGGCAGTCGGTGCCCGCCTCGACCAGCACGTGCGCCGACAGGGCCGTCTGACCGGACGTGATCTGCCAGACGTGCAGGTCGTGCACCTCGTCGACGTTCGGTACGGCCACCAGTCGGTCGCCGAGCGCGTCCGGGTCGACCCCGCTCGGGGCGGCCTCCAGGAAGATCCGGCCGGCGTCGCGGACCAGACCCGTGCCGGCGCGCACCATGAGCACCACGACGACCAGTGAGGCGATCGCATCCGCCCTGGCGAAGCCCGTGAACAGCACGACGACGCCGGCCAGCGCGGTGGCGATGAAGCCGTAGAGGTCGGTGAGGATGTGCTGGAACGCGCCCTCCACGTTCAGGCTGGTCCGGTTGGCCTTACTGATCGCCCAGGCGGCGAGCACGTTGACCACGACGCCCACCAGCGCCGTGATCAGCACGAGGCCGCCGGCGACCGGGCCCGGGTCGATCAGGCGGCGGATCGCCTCGTAGGTCAGCCAGACGGAGAGCAGTAGCAGCGTCAGCCCGTTGGCCTGCGCGGACAGGATCTCGGTGCGCCGCAGACCGTACGTGAAGATGCCCCGGGCCGGCCGCGCCGACAGCCGCATCGCGACCAGTGCCAGCACGATCGAGGCGGCGTCGGTGAGCATGTGGGCGGCGTCGGAGATCAGGGCCAGCGAGTGTGCCAGTACGCCGACCACGACCTCGCCGACCAGGAACACCGTGATCAGCGCCAGCGCGATGTTCAGCCAGCGGCCGTCCGCGTCGGCCGAAACGCCGTGCCCGTGCCCCTG
>DATAYB010000707.1:0-4263 GCA_036272795.1 Pseudonocardia sp. | reverse complement strand
GCTCTGGGCACGCTCCCGGTCAGTGCCACCGTCATGACCGTGCTGCTGGCGCTGTACCTGGTCCTGGTCACGCTCGGCAACATCACCGACTTCGGCACCAACCTGGCCTTCGTGCAGCACGTGCTGGCGATGGACACCACGTTCCACGATCCCGACCTGATGTGGCGCTCGATCACCAACCCGGTCGCCCAGCACGTCGTCTACGTCGGCGTGATCGCCTGGGAGGCGCTGACCTCGGCTGTCCTGAGCTGGGCGGCGGCGCTGTGGTTCGCCGCCCACCGGGACGGGTCGTTCGCGCGGGCGCGCGGGGCGGCGACCCTGGGTTACCTGATGGCGCTGGCGCTCTGGGTGGGCGGTTTCCTGGCGGTCGGGGGCGAGTGGTTCGCCATGTGGCAGTCCAAGCAGTGGAACGGGCTGGCCCCGGCGCTGCAGAACACGGTGGTCACGGCGATCGGGCTGGTGCTCACGCAGCTGCCGTCCCCACAGTGGGAGGCCAACACCCGCCAGCCACCCGAAGGATCGTGATCGCCATGGAGCTCAGCCTGCCGACCATCCCGACCCGCGCCGAGGGGCACGTGCTGTACGCGACGTTCTCCGCGCCGCCGCTGAACCTGATCGGCCCTGAGCTCGTGCGCGACCTCGTCCAGCTGATCACTGCGGTCAACAGCACCGACGGCATCCGCGTCGTCGTCTTCGACAGCGCAGACCCGGACTTCCTGTTCCCTCACGTGGACCTGACCAAGGTGGCCGAGTACACCGCCGAGGCGGGCAAGGGCGCAGGGCCGGGCGATGCGTCGCTGGGCATGCTGTTCCGCCGGGTGAGCGAGCTGACGGCGATCACCATCGTCAAGATCGCCGGCCGGGTGCGCGGCGCGGGCAGCGAGTTCGCGCTCGCCTGCGACCTGCGGTTCGCCTCCCTCGAGCGTGGCATTCTCGGGCAGCCCGAGGTCGGTATCGGCACGCCTCCCGGGGCCGGCGCGATGCAACACCTCACCCGGCTGGTCGGGCGCGGGCGGGCGCTGGAGATCCTGCTCAGCGCCGCCGACTACGACGCCGCGACCGCGGAGCGCTACGGCTGGATCAACCGCGCCCTGCCCGACGCCGAGCTGGACGACTTCGTCAGCGACCTGGCGACCCGCATCGGGTCATTTCCCGCCGAGGCACTGCTGGCCACCAAGGGCCGCGTCAATGCCGTCGCGTTGCCCGACGTCGCCGAGGTGCGCGCCGACGCACGGCTGTTCCAGCAGCTCGTCGTCTCCGAAGCCGTGCAGGACAGGGCACGCACGCTGTTTGCCCGTGGCTTCCAGACGCGTGGCGATGTCGAGCTGAACCTCGGTCGCGCCATCGGCGAGCTGGACCCGGTGCAGTAGTGCCCCGCCTCAGCCGGGCTGGTGCCCGACGTGCCCGTTGATGGTCAGGCCGCCGTCGACGAGGATCTCCTGACCGGTGATGTAGCGCGACGCCCGTGAGGCGAGGAACGCGACGACGTCCGCGATGTCCTCCGGCTGCCCGATCCGGTGCAGGCCGATGCGCTCGTGGTAGGTCTTGCGGACCGCGTCGTCCCAGGCCGTGGCGTTGAGCGGGGTGTCGATGGCGCCGGGGGCGACGGCGTTCACGGTGATCCCGTCGTTCGCGAGCTCCAGCGCGATCGTCCTGGTCAGCGCCACGATCGCGCCCTTCGCCGCGATGTAGGCGGACAGCCCCGGTACGGCCTGGATGTCGGTCACCGAGGAGATGTTGATGATCCGGGCATCCGCGCGGCCACGCAGCCTGCGGGCGGCGGCCCGGCAGCCGTGGAAGTAGCCGTGCAGGTTCGGGGCCAGCAGCGCGTGCCACGACTCGTCGTCGGTGTCGACGAAGGGCCGGACGAACATCGTCGCCGCGTTGTTGACCCAGATGTTCAGGCCGCCCCACTCGGCGGTGACCGCGTCGGCGAAGGACTCGACGTCGGCCGACTTCGAGGTGTCGCCGACGTGCATGAGGCAGCGCCGGCCGAACGAACGGACCGCCTCCGCCGTGCGTGCCGCCCCGTCCTCGTCGGAGATGGACAGGCCGGCCACGTCGGCTCCCTGCCTGGCCAGCGCGATGCAGATGGCCGCGCCGATGCCACGGGATGCGCCGGTCACGACCGCGACGCGGCCGGTCAGGTCGAAGGGGGAGTCCACCGCGATCGGTGTCGCCGGGCCGGTCTCAGCAGTCATGGGCGTGATCCTCACACTCGTCGGTCCCCGTCCGCCTCGGGGCCCGCCCGGTGGGCGCCCGGCCCCGCGCGCTGGTGCACAGTCAACCGGTTCCCCGCGCTCCGGTTCCAGCCCCGGGCCATCGATGGTTGAACCCACAATGAGTGTGATGGCCGTCTCCTTGCGGCGTTCCGGCGAACCAGTTGGTGATCGCTGCCCGTGTATGCCGCCGAGACGTTCTGAACAACTGCGCATTGACAAACGGGGTGGCATTTCAATGACGTCACAGTTGAGGTTTGGCCTGCTCGGACCGGTCCAGGCATGGCAAGGCGAGCGCGAGCTGGAGCTCGGTTCACCGCAGCAGCGGGCAGTGCTCGCGGCCCTGTTGTTGAGCAAGGGCAAGCACGTCGCGGTGGACGACCTGGTCGAGATGCTGTGGGAGCACAACATGCCCCGCAGCGCACGCGCCACGGTGCGGACCTACATCTGCCGGCTGCGGCGCGAGCTGACCCGCGCGGCCGGTGAGGCCGCCGAGGATGTGGTCGAGCTCCGGTCCGCGGGCGGGGGCTACCAGCTCACGGTGGACCCGGCCTCGGTCGACGTGTGGATCTTCCGCGCCAACCTGGCCGCCGCCCGGCAGGCCCACGGGCAGGGCGGCCTCGGGGACGCCGACCACCAGCTGCGCGGCGCGCTCGCGCTCTGGCGCGGGGCTCCGCTGGCCGGGCTGGCCGGGTCGTTCTTCGACGGGCAGCGGGCCGGGCTGGAGCAGCTCCACTCGACCGCGACCGAGGAGCAGCTGGCCGTGCGGATCGCGCTGGGTGAGCACGCCGACGCGGCCGCCGAGCTCGCGGTGCGCGTCGCCGAGCAGCCGTACCGGGAGCGGCTGTGGGAGCTCCTGATGCTCTCGCTGTACCGGTCGGGCCGCCAGGCGGAGGCGCTGGCCACCTACCGGGAGGTCGCCGCGCTGCTGATGCAGGAGCTCGGCCTGGAACCCGGTCCCGGGCTGCGCGACCTGCACAGCCGAATCCTGACCTCGGACGCCACGCTCGTGCAGCCGGCGCGGCCCGTGGACCGTCCGATCGCGAGCGGCGAGTGGGGGCACGACGGCACGGTGACCCGGATCGCGGCGCCGGCGTCGAACGCGGGTGAGTCGTGGGACGGGCCGACGACCTGGTGGACGTTCCCCGTCGCCTGCTGACCCATGAGGCTGAACCCGGCCGGGGAGCGGCGTGGTGGCCGGGTTCTAGGGTGGCCGGATGAGCGATCCGCCGGGGCAGCGGGACACCGCGCCTCGGCTATCGAGGCCGGCCCCGCCGCACCGTTCGGGTGATGTCGCATTTCTGCCAGCACGGTCGCCAGGCAGCGGCGATGCTGGACCCATGCACGAGGATGTGGAGCGATGCGTTCGGGCCGTGCAGGCCAAGGACGCCCGCTTCGACGGCTGGTTCTACACCGCCGTCGTGACCACCGGCATCTACTGCCGGCCGAGCTGCCCGGTGGTACCGCCGAAGCCCGAGAACATGCGGTTCTACCCGAGCGCGGCGGCGGCCCAGCAGGCCGGGTTCCGCGCCTGCAAGCGGTGCGCGCCGGACGCCAGCCCTGGCTCGCCCAGCTGGAACGAGCGCGCCGACCTCGTGGCCAGGGCGATGCGGTTGATCGGCGACGGCGTCGTGGACCGGGAGGGTGTGAACGGGCTCGCCGCCAGGCTGGGCTACAGCGTCCGGCAGATCCAACGCCAGCTGCAGGCCGAGCTCGGTGCCGGGCCGCTCGCGCTCGCCAGGGCACAGCGCGCGCAGACCGCGCGGCTGCTGCTTCAGACCACCTCGGTCCCGATCAGCGACGTCGCCTTCGCCGCCGGCTTCACCAGCGTGCGGTCGTTCAACGACACCGTCCAGGAGGTGTTCCACCGGACGCCGTCCGAGCTGCGCACCCACGCGGCCCGGGGCCTGCCGCCGGCCGCGCCCGGCACGCTGGCGCTGCGACTGCCGTTCCGCCAGCCGCTCTGCCCGGACAACCTGTTCGGGCACCTGGTGGCGACCGCCGTGCCGGGTGTGGAGGAGTGGCGGGGCGGCGACTACCGCCG
>DATAYB010000706.1:0-7623 GCA_036272795.1 Pseudonocardia sp. | reverse complement strand
CCGAACGCTCCCTGGAGGGCCTGCGCTTCGCCGGCGACTCGCTGATCACCGACCTCGCCACGATCTGCCCGCTGCTGCGCAAACCGCGCTGACCAGCGCGGCGGATGGGCCCCGGCCCGGCGAACCGTACCCGGAGTGCAGGGCTGTACGAACCGGGCACGACGAACCGAGCTAGGCGCGGATCGTCATCCGGGACACCAGGTCGCCGGCCACGCGGAAGCTGAAGTGGCTGGGGCCGTTGAAGCCGTTGCCGCCGACCTGCGCGGCCACCACGGTCTCGCCGGCGTGCTCGGCGACCTGGTCGACCTTCAGGGTGACCTGCTTGCCGATGACCTCGGCGTCGCTCCAACCCCGGATCCGCGCCGCGCCGACGAACTCCCGCCCCCAGTCATCCACCAGGCCGTCCTCGGTGAACCCGGCCAGGAAGGCCTCGGTGTCACCGGCGTTCGCGGCGTCGAGCAGTGCCTGGACCGGCCCCGGAACCCGCTCCGACATCTGGTCTCCCCTGTTCTCGTGGCGGCCGCTGAGCGTCTGACGACCGGCCTTCAGCCTAGGGTGCGCACCAACCCGTGCGGCACTTCGCATACCCCGCATCCACTTCGCACGGCGGGCCGTCACTTCGCATACTCCGCACACTGTGCGAAGTGAAGGCACGCCGTGCGAAGTGACAGCCGAGGGGCGTGGGCCACGCCGGCCGGTCGGGCGCGCGCCGGCGAGCGGGGGCGCGCCGGCGAGCGGGGGCGGTCACCCCGGAGCAGGATGGCCGGATGGCAGAGATCCCTGACGGTTACGAGGAACTCCTGATCCAGCCCAACTTCGCGCACCTGGCCACCGTCCGGCCGGACGGCAACCCGGCCGTCACGCCGATGTGGTTCTCCTGGGACGGCGAGCTGGTGCGCTTCACCCACACCACCCGCCGGGCGAAGTACCGCAACATCGAGAAGAACCCGCACGTGGCGATCTCGGTGCTCGACGCCGCGCACCCCTACCAGTACCTGCAGGCGCGCGGCGTGGTGGAGAGCATCACGCCCGACCCGACCGGCGCGTTCTACGTCGAGCTGGCCAAGCGCTACGGCATGACCGACCCGACGCCGCCACCGGACGCCGCCGACCGGGTGATCATCGCGGTCCGCCCGTTCGCGTACTCCAAGCAGTAGGCGCGTAGGCCGGTCGCCCGGGTCACACCGGGCGGCCAGCTCCGGCCGTCGCGCGGTGCACGGGACAGAGCTACGCGCAGAGGGCCAGCACGGTGTTGTCCGGCGCCTCCAGACGGTACGGGCCGGGGCCGGCCGGCAGGCTCCGCCGGTCGCCGAGCACCACCCGTCGCCCGCCAGAGGGGTCGACGAGGTAGCTGCCGTCCGCGCCGAGTGCCACCAGCTCGACGCCGACCCGCGCCAGCACCGGAGCGTCCCGGTCGGCGCTGATCGAGATCCGGCCCTCGGCCAGCCCGCCCAGCACGTCGTCGCCCTCGCACTGCACCCACGTGGTCGGCGTGCCGAGCGGGTTGCCGTCGCCCGCCCGGTGGAAGTCGCTACCACCGACCGGCAGCGCCCCCGGGTGCCACGCCTGCCACCAGGCGAGCGGGCCGCCCCAGGTGCGGTCCGACCAGGTGTGGTGCCAGATCTCGGCCAGCGGTGGGCGGCCGGTCATCGGGTGCCGCCACGAGCAGTCGCCGGACAGGGGGTGGTTCACCGAGAGCAGCCCGCCCCGGCTCAGCGTCGACGCCAGCCAGTCGTCGGCCGGCCGCCGGAAGTCGATCCAGCCGAGGTCGCCGAAGGCGTTGGCGTGCCCGATGTCCCTGGTCACCTCCTGCCCGGGCAGCAGCAGCACGCCGGCGCGCCGGCCGGCCCCCGCCAGCAGCGGGTGGTGGCTGACCGTGTTGTGGTCGGTGACCGCCAGGAAGTCCAGGCCACCGGCGGCGGCGCGGCAGGCGAGCTCGTCGATGGTCAGCTCGCCGTCGGAGTGCACGGTGTGGCTGTGCAGGTCGCCGGCCAGCCAGCGCCGGCCGGGCTCGGCGGGCAGCTCGCGGCGGGGCGGCCGGTCGGCGGGCGCGGGCACCGGCGGGGCCGGCGGCTCGGGCGCGACCACCCCGCCGAGCTCCACGGTCACCTCGTAGTCGAGGCCGGCGGCGGGGATCCGGTGCAGCCCGAGGCAGACCCGCCACTCCCCGGCCGACAGCGGCCCGGCGAGGTAGCCCGGGGTGGCGCGGTCCAGCGCCACGGTGAACGAGTCACGCGCGCCACCGGACCAGCCTCGGAAGCCGGCCGGACCCGCCCCCACCGGCCCGTCCCACGCCGGCCCGAAGCAGCCGAGGTCGAGCACGCCGGCGCGGCGGTCGTAGCGCAGGGTCACGGTGAGCCCGGACGCGCCGGCCGGCAGCTCGAACGGCAGCTCCTGGTAGACGGCTTCGGCGCGGTCGGCCAGGGTCCAGCGGCCCCGGTGGACGGCGAGCGCCACCTCAGCGCCCCGCCGGCACCGCGGCCCCGGACGCCGAGCCGCCAGCAGCCGGGCCATCGGAAACGGGCTGCGTCGGGCTCCCGACCAGCTGACCATCGCCGCGCCGGTAGAGCAGCACACGTGCGGGGTCGGGCACCGCCCAGCCGGTCGCGCCGAGCGCCGGCTCGGCGCCTTCCGGCACCGTGACCTGCACGATCGAGCCCGCCACGTCCAGGGACACCAGCGAGCTGACGCCCATGTTCTCGACCACGGCGACGGTGCCGGGCAGCCCGGTCGGCCGCGCCTCGGCGTGCAGGCTCAGGTACTCCGGCCGGACCGCGAACACGAGCTCCTCGCCGCCCCGCACCTGGCCGCGCACGTCGCCCGGCAGCGGCATCGGCACGCCGGCCACGGTCAGGGTGTCGCGGTCCACCACGGCGTCGATCAGGTTCGTCGGCGTGGACCCGATGAAGCTGGCCACGAACGTGCTGGCCGGCCGGTGGAAGACCGCCGACGGCGTGCCGATCTGGCGAATCCGGCCGGCCTCCATGACAGCCATCCGGTCGGACATCGCCAGCGCCTCGGCCTGGTCGTGGGTGACGAACACCGTGGTCACGGCGAGCTCGCGCTGCAGCCGCTTGAGGAACGTGCGCGCCTCCAGCCGCAGCCGGGCGTCCAGGTTGGACAGCGGCTCGTCCAGCAGCAGCACCCGGGGCCGGCTGGCGACCGCGCGAGCGAGCGCGGCGCGCTGCTGCTGGCCGCCGGACAGCTGCCCGGGCCGCCGCGCCAGCAGACCGCCGAGGCTGAGCCCCTCGGCCGTCTCGTCCGCCGTGCCGTGCCGCTCGGCGCGGCCGACCTTCTTGATCTTCAACGGGTACGCGATGTTGTCGCGCACGGTCATGTGTGGGAACAGCGCGTAGTCCTGGAACACCATGGCCAGGTCGCGGGCGCCGGGCTGCAGTGCGGTGACGTCCCGGCCGCCGATCTCGATCCGCCCCGAGGTGACCGTCTCCAGGCCGGCGATGGAGCGCAGCAGCGTGGTCTTGCCGCAGCCGGACGGCCCGAGCAGCGCGAAGAACTCGCCGTCGTCGATCGTGAGGTCCAGCGAGTCGAGCGCCCGCACCCCGCCGGGGTACTCCTTGACCAGCTCGGACAGCACGATGTCGGCCATCAGCGCTTGATACCTCCGTGGAAGCGGAACCCGTAGCGCCGGTTGACGAACAGGTACATCGCCACGACCGGGACCGAGTAGAGCAGCGAGAACGCCGAGATCAGCCCGAGGTTGGGCTGGCCGCCCTCGGTGTAGAACGTGTAGAGCACCACCGCCGCCGGGGACTTCTCGGGGCTGCGCAGCAGGATGAACGGGGTCAGGAAGTTGCCCCACACCTGCACGACGGTCCACACGGCGCAGGTGGCGATGCCCGGCCGCACCACCGGCACGACCACGTCGCGCAGGATCTGCAGCGGGCCGGCGCCGAACACCCGGGCGGACTCCTCGTAGGAGCGCGGCGTGGTGTCCATGAAGTCCTTCATGATGAAGATCGCCGCCGGCAGCAGGCCGCCGCTGAGCACGAGCACCACACCGAGCTGCGAGTCGATCAGGTTCAGCTGGAAGACCAGCAGGAAGATCGGCACCATGGCCGCCGTCCCGGTGACGATCGAGGACAGCAGCAGCAGGGCGTAGAGCAGCCCGTCCCGGCCGGGGATCCGGACCCGCGACAGCGCGTACGCGGCCAGCGCCCCGAGCACCGTGACCAGCACCATCGTGCCCGCCGCGAGCAGCACCGAGTTGCCGAGCGAGCGCAGCGCGTACGGGTTGTCGGCGAGCGTGGCGAAGTTGTGCAGCGTCCACGCCGGCAGCGAGGTGGTGAGCGTCGGGGCGCGGTCGAACGGGGCGAACACCAGCCACAGCACCGGGATCGCCAGGAACGCCGCGATCAGGACGATGACCACGTAGAACCCCAGCCTGCGCACCCACTGTGCCGGAGTCATGACCGACGCTCCCACAGCAGCCGCAGGTAACCGACCGCGAGCACCAGGTTGATCAGCAGCATGAGCAGCGAGATCGCGCTACCGAAGCCGAGCCGGCCGTCCGAGATCGCGGTCCGGTAGACGAACACGGGCAACGTCTCCGTGGCGCCGTCCGGGCCGCCGGCGGTGATCAGGTACGGCGTGAAGTCGTTGAACGTCCACAGGCTGATCAGCAGCAGGTTGGTGAGCAGGTGGCCCCTGATGTGCGGGAACACCACGTCGCGCAGCTGCTGCCAGCCGGACGCGCCGGCCAGCCGGGCGGACTCCAGCTGGCTGGGTGGCACGCCGTCCAGCGCCGCGCTGTAGAGCAGCATGGAGAAGGCGGTGCCGCGCCAGGTGTTGAACACGATGACCGACAGCAGCGGGTGGCTGATCAGCCAGGCCGTGCCCGGGGTGTGCAGCAGGGCGTTGAGCGTGCCGGCGTCCCGGTCCAGCAGCGCGATCCAGAGGAACGACACCACCGAGCTGGGCAGGATCCAGGCCAGCATGACCAGCGTCTCGACGGTCGTGCGGACCGCCCTCGGCGCCTCCCGCATGAGCCAGACCACCACGAAGCCCAGCACGCTCTGCCCGATCACGGCGGAGCCCAGCACGTAGAGCAGGGTCAGCCAGAGCGCGTTGCGGAAGTCGGGGTCGCCGACCGCGCTCGCGTAGTTGTCGAGCCCGACCACCTTGGGGTGCGCGGCGGCGGTCCCGGTCAGCCGGAAGTTGGTCAGCCCGAGGTAGATCGTCCAGATCGCCGGGAAGACCAGGAACACGCCGACCAGCAGCAGGGAGGGCACCACGAACGCCGAGGCGCGGACCCTGCCGAGCCCGGCGGCATCTTCGGAGCCGGGCGCCGCGCGGGGCGGTTCGCGGCCCGGGTCGCGGTCAGTTGGAGGTGATGTCGCCTGCGCCACCGAGGACACCCTCCAGTGCGGACCCGTACTTCTTCGCCGCCTGGTCCGGCGGCGTGCCGGCGAGGATCGCGTCGGTGGCCTGCTGCAGCGCCTGGGACACCTGCGGGTACTCGGCGATGCTCGGCCGGTAGGCGGTCAGCGGCAGCACCTGGGTGGAGATGTAGGTGAGCAGCGGGTCCCGGCCCAGGGTCTGGTTGTTCACGTCGGTGCGCTGGGTGATGCGCGGTGTGCCGCCGACCAGCGCGGTGACCGCCGGCGCCGAGTTCATGAACTGCAGCAGCTGCCACGCCTGCTGCGGGTACTTGCTCGCCGGGTTCACCGTGCGCATGCCACCGCCGGACATGCTCACGAAGTCCTGCCCGTGCGGGCCCTTGCCCGGCGCCTCGGCCGGGATCTTGGCGAACCCGACCACCTGGTCGCGGTCGGCCATCGGCGCGGTGCCCTGCCTGGGCTCCACCACCGAGCGCCAGAAGTAGTCGCTCTCCAGCAGGATGCCGACCTTGCCGGCCGCGAACTCGGTGAACGACTTGTCGCGGCCCTTGGCGTCGAGCTGCAGCTGCGCGTCACCGAGGCCGCCGGCGTAGACCTTCTGGTACAGCCCGAGGACGTCCCGCACGGCGGCGGTGTCGCCCTGCCACTTGCCGTCGTCGGCCCGCAGCGCGGTACCCGTACCGGCGAGCAGCGGCAGCACGCCCTGCATCGTGGTCGCCTCGCCCATGGCGGTACCGGCGTTCAGCTGGATCGGGTCGACCCCGGGCAGCGCCTTGAGCTTGGCGCCCGCGTCCAGCACGTCCTGCCAGCTGTGGGGCTGCCAGTCAGCGGGCAGGCCGGCACGGGCGAACAGCTCCTTGTTGAAGTACAGCACGCGGCCGTCGGTGCTGTACGGGATGCCGTAGCGCTTGCCGTCGTAGGTGCCCAGCTGCTGCACGGCGCTGGGGATCTGCGCCCAGCCGTCCCAGCCGGCCGCGGCCGGGCCCACCACGTCGGCCAGCGGGCGGAGGTAGCCGGCCTCGGCGAACTCGCCGACCCAGATGCCGTCCAGTGTGACGATGTCCGCGCCGCCGCCGGTCCGCATGTCCAGCGACAGCCGGGTCTTGAACTGCTCGTCGTCCACACCGGACGGCTGGAACGTGACCGTCGCCTTGACGCCCTTCGCCGCCTCCTGCTTGGTGAACTCGGGGATCACGTAGTTGACGATCCAGTCGGCCTCGTCGGCGTTCTTGCCGCCCTGCGCATCGTTCGCCGAGATCACGAGCGTGACGTCCTTGGCGCCGGCGCCCCGCTGAGGATCCAGCGGCGGCGCCGCCTGCCCACCGCCGCCGACACACCCGGCCATGGCCAGCCCGGCCACCAGGAACAGCGCCCCCGCGGCCTGTGCCGTACTGAGTCGAACCATGTCGCCCCCGATGGCAGGTTATATCAGGTCATGTCCTTGGCTTGGCGGACTATGTCATGACGTCAGGAGAAAGTCGACGGCTGGACGGACCGGCTCAGCGCCGGCTCAGCGCCGGCTCGGCCTCCGGACCGAGAGGCGACCAGCGGCTGGTCAGCGACTCGTGAGGGCCACCTCGAAGCTGTAGCGCGACGCCCGGTAGACGTGGTCGCCGTACTCCACGACCCCGCCGTGGTCGTCGAACGTGGTGCGCCGCACGGTCAGTACGGGCGCGCCTCTCGTCTCGTCCAGCAGGCGCGCCTCGGCGGTCGTCGCCCGGCGCGCGCCGATGCTCTGCTGGGCCGCCGCCAGCGTCACCCCGGCCGCCCGCAGCAGCTCGTAGAGCCCGTGGCCGCGCAGCCGCTCCTCGGTCAGCTCGGCCTGGGCGAGGAGCCGCACGTAGTTGCGCATGATCGCCAACGGCTCGCCGCGCGCCCGGCGCAGCCGCTGCAGCGCGAGCACCTCGGTGCCCTCCGGCACTTCCAGCGCCGAGGCGAGCACCCCGGTCACGGGCCGCACCGCGTGCGAGATGACCTCGGTGCTCGGCGACTGCCCCGACTCGGACAGGTCGTCGAACAGGCTGGTCAGGCCCACGTCGCGGCGCACCCTGGCGCGAGCCACGTGGGTGCCGACGCCCCGCTTGCGTACCAGCAGGCCCTTGTCTACGAGGTACTGGATGGCCTGGCGCATGGTCGGGCGGGACAGCCCGAGCTCCTCGGCGAGCGCGATCTCGTTGTCCATCCGCGACCCGGGCGGCAGCTCGCCGGACTCGATGGCCCGCTCCAGCTGCGACGCCACCTGGAAGTACAGCGGCACCGGGCTGGC
>DATAYB010000705.1:0-7556 GCA_036272795.1 Pseudonocardia sp. | reverse complement strand
CAGCCCTCGGCCGTGCTCCAGCTCGGGGCCGGCGCGCTCGTAGGGCACCGCGCCCACCATGTCGGTCAGCTCGGGGACCAGCTGCGCCAGCGTGCCGAGCCGGGAGCCGGCCAGCTCGCGGATCTCCGCGGGCTGGCTGCGGCGGGCGATCGTGCGCACGGCGTGCACCAGTGGCTGCAGGTACATCGAGCGCTCCGCCTCGAAGCAGCCGACGGACACCACGAGCGCCCCGGTGCGGCGGGGTTCGTTGGCGAACCGGTCGACCAGGGCGCTCTTGCCTATGCCGGCCTCACCGGTGACCAGTGCCAGCGCCGGCTCGCCCGACACCGCGCCCGCCCACAGCTCGCCAAGGCTCGTGAGCTCGGCGGCCCGGCCGACCAGCCGGTCCCGGCCACCCGCGCCGGACCCGGTGGCCGGGCGGCTGGTGGAGCGGGGGTTCTCCGCGCGCAGGATCGACACGTACACGGCCTGGGTGGCCGGCGACGGGTCGCTGCCCAGCTGCTCGGACATGGCCAGCTGCAGCTGCCGGTAGGTGACCAGCGCGGTACCGGAGCGCCCGGCCCGCTGGTGGGCCGACATCACCGCGCGAGCGGCCTCCTCGTCCAGCGGGTCGGCGCGCAGTGCGGCGGCGGCGGCCTCCACGGCGACGTCCGGCGTGCCCAGCTCGAGGGCGGCGGCGCTCCAGCAGATCCGGGCCCGGCGCAGCCAGCGCGCCACGGTGCGGCGCAGCTGCGCGACCCACGGGTCGTCCCGCTCGTCGGCCAGCGCGATGTCGGTGGCGAGGCGCCGGGTGGCCTGCTCGGCACTGGTCGAGGCGAGCGCCACGTTGCCGTAGCGCAGCTCGCGTTCCGCGGTCTCCACCAGCTCGATCGCCTCACCGAGGTCCACGGTGACCGCGTCGGGCACCAGCCGGTAGCCGGTCGGGCTGCCGTCGATCCGGTCGCGGCCCAGCGCGCGACGCAGCCGGCTGATCAGCGCGGCGATGTTGCGGTCGGCCCGCTCGGGCGGGTTGGCGTCCCAGAGCGCTTCGACCAGGGTGCCCACCGCGACGAACTCTCCGGACCGTTCGGCGAGCACGGCAAGCAGCCGGCGGGCCTTGCCGACCGGCAGCGGGGCGGCTAGCTCGCCCTCCACGCTGAACCGGCCGAGGAGGCGAAACCGCAGGTGAGCCTGGGTCACCTCGGGGACTGTACCGGGGGAGTGACCGTGGGCCGAGAATCCACTATAGTAATCATCGAATATCCGATGGTGTATGACGAGTGGTCTTCGTGCGGAGGACAGCAGTCTATGGGCAAGACCGCGGTCGTGGCACTCGGTGGCAATGCGATCACGCGCAGTGGACAGGCCGGCACGCACGCCGAGCAGGCAGAGAACGCGCGCGGGATGGCCGACGCGGTCTGCCGGATGCGGGCCGCCGGCTGGACGGTGGTGCTGGTGCACGGCAACGGCCCGCAGGTCGGCAACCTCGCCGTGCAGCAGCTCGCCGGCGCGGCCGAGGTGCCCGAGCAACCCCTGTTCGTGCTCGGCGCGATGACCGAGGGCCAGCTGGGCAGCCTGCTCGCGCTGGCGCTGGCCGGGGTGGCCGAGCCGGTCTGCGTGGTGACCCACGTCGTGGTCGACCCGGCCGACCCGGCGTTCGGTCGGCCCACCAAGCCGATCGGTCCGTTCCTCTCCGAGGCCGAGGCGACCCGGCAGGCCGGCGAGCGCGGCTGGACCGTCGGTGAGGACGCCGGGCGGGGTTACCGCCGGCTGGTCGCCTCGCCCGCGCCGCTGCGGATCGTCGAGCTGGACGCCGTGCGGGCGCTCGCCGACCGCGGCCTGCTGGTCGTCGCGGCCGGGGGAGGCGGGGTGCCCGTGGTACCCGACGGCGCGGGCTACCGGGGCGTCGACGCCGTGATCGACAAGGACCTCGCCGCGCAGCGACTGGCCACCGAGCTGGGTGCCGAGGCGCTCGTCCTGATCACCGACGTACCGAGGGTGCTGCTCGACTACGGCACCCCGAACGCGAGGCCGGTGGACGTGATGACCGTCGACCAAGCCCAGTCCTATGCGCAGGACCAGCAGTTTCCGGAGGGCAGCATGGGCCCGAAGGTGCGCGGCGCCATCCAGTTCCTGCGCGCGGGCGGCCGGCTGGCCGTGATCACCAACGCCGAGCGGGCCAGCGCGTCGCTGGACCAGCAGGCGAGCCCGGACGCCGAGCTGGGTACCCGAATCGTCACCGCCGACCTGCAGCTGGGAGCCGCCCCGTGAGCGCCGTCGCACACCCCACCACCGCCCCCGTGAACAACGGGCCTGCCGGGCTGATCCACCGGATCACCGTGCACCAGGACACGTACGTCGACTCGGTGGTCCAGCTCTCGGGCACCAGGGCGATGCGCCAGGTGGAGGGCGTGGACTGGGCCGCCGCCGCGATGGCCACGCCCGCCAACCTGGACACGCTCGCCGCCGAGGGCTTCGAGCTCGCCGACGTCCGGTCGGCCGGAGCGAACGACCTGTTCCTGGCGGTACGCGCCGGCTCGGAGCAGGCCGTCGCCGCCGCCCTCGAAGCCGCCGAGGCCGCCATGTTCACCCCGCGCAGCGGTGCCGGCGCGGAGCGGACCGCCCGCCCCGCGCGGACGCTCGCCGAGGCACTGGAGCGCGCGCCCGACAGCAACGTCGCGGTGATCTCGGTACCCGGTGACTACGCCGCGCTGGAGGCCCACAAGGCGCTGTCCGCCGGGCTCGACGTGCTGCTGTTCAGTGACAACGTCTCGGTCGACGACGAGATCGAGCTCAAGGAGCGGGCCACCCGGCTCGGGCGGCTGGTGATGGGTCCGGGCGCCGGCACCGCGATGCTCGGGCACACCTGCCTGGGCTTCGCCAACGTCGTGCGGCCCGGCCGGGTCGCGGTGGTCGCCGCCGCCGGCACGGGGGCCCAGGAGGCGGCCAGCCTGGTCGACCGGTGGGGCGTCGGCGTCTCGCACGTGATCGGGCTGGGCGGGCGCGACCTGAGCGCGGCGGTCGGCGGGCGGATGGCGCTGGCGGCCGTACGCGGACTGGTCGACGACCCCGCCACCGACGTGATCCTGCTGGTCTCGAAGCCGCCTTCGGTGCCGGTGGCGCACGCCGTGGTCGAGGCGGCGGCCGGCAAGCCGCTGGTCGCGGCGCTGATCGGGGTGCCGGAGGACTTCGGGGCGCCGGACGGCGTGGTGGTCACCCGGACCCTGGAGGCCGGGGCGGTGGCCGCCGTGCGGGCGGCGGGCGCCGCGGTGCCGGAGGTGGTCGGTGACCTGGTCTCCCGGGTCCGTGCGGCGGCCGGAGAGCTGGGGGAGGGGCGGACGCTGGTGCGTGGCCTGTTCTCCGGCGGCACGCTCTGCTACGAGTCGCTGGTCATCCTCTCCGAGTCGCTCGGGCCGGTGTACTCGAACACCCCGCTCGACAAGTCACTCGGCCTGCCCGTGCCACCCGGCGCGCACAGCTGTCTCGACCTCGGCGAGGAGGAGTACACCAAGGGCCGGCCACACCCGATGATCGACCCCGAGGCGCGCATCGAGCTGCTGCGCGAGCAGGGCGCCGACCCGTCCGTCGCGGTGATCATCCTGGACGTCGTGCTCGGCTACGGGGCGCACTCCGACCCGGCCGCCGAGCTGGCCCCGGTCTGCGCCGAGATCACGGCGGGCGGCGGGCCCCGGATCATCACCTACGTACTGGGCACCGACGCCGACCCGCAGGGTTACGCCGCGCAACGGGCGGCGTTCGAACGCGCCGGCTGCCTGGTCACCGAGACCGCCGCGCGCGCCTCGCTGGCCGCCGCCGCGATCGCCAGCCGCCGCCCCGAGCTCGCGGGTACCGCCCTGTGACCGGCGCTCTGACCGGCTCGCTGACCGGCTCTGTCGCACACCCGACCGGCGGCGGGACAGGCTCGCGTCGCCGTGGGCTGGCGTTGGTGACGCACTCGACCAAGCCGCGCGGCGGGCTGGTGCACACGCTCAGCCTGGCCGAGGAGCTGCACCGCCACGGTGTCGACGTGCACCTGGTGGCGCTCGGTGACCCGGCGGTCGGGCTGTTCCGGCCGACCCGGGTGCCGCACACCGTGCTGCCGGGGCCGGCCAAGGAGGGCAGCACGCTCGAGGACCGCGTGTTCGCCGCCATCGACACCCTCGCGGGCGGACTGGCCGACCTGGCCGGGCGGTTCGACCTGCTGCACGCGCAGGACTGCATCGCCGCCCGCGCGGCCGCCCGGGTGCGCGACGCCGGGGCGCCGGTCACCGTGGTCCGCACCGTGCACCACGTGGACGACTTCACCACGCAGGCCCTCATCGACTGCCAGCGCAAGGCCATCGTCGAGCCGGACAAGGTGCTCGTGGTCAGCGAGCAGTGGCGGGAGATCCTGCGCGACGAGTACGGCCGCGACACCGAGGTCGTGCCCAACGGCGTCGACCCGGACCGCTTCCCGGCCCCGCCGGCCCGCGTGCGCGACGAGCTGCGCGCGCGGGTCGGTGCGCGGGGGACCGGCCGGTTCGTGTTCCTCGCCGTCGGCGGCGTGGAGCCGCGCAAGGGCAGCGTGCACGCCTTCCGCGCGCTGGCCCGGCTGCGGCGCGAGGGGGTGGACGCGGTGCTCGCGGTGGTCGGCGGCCACTCGTTCCAGGACTACGCCGCGTACCGGGACGACTCGCTCGGCCTGCTGCCGGAGCTGGGGCTGACGCTGGGTGAGGACGTGGTGCTGCTCGGCACGGTCAGCGAGGCGGAGCTCGGTGGCTGGTACCACGCGGCGGACGCGCTGTGCTTCCCGTCGGTCAAGGAGGGCTGGGGCCTGGCCGTGCTCGAGGCGATGGGCGCCGGGCTGCCGGTGATCGCCAGCGACCTGCCCGTGTTCCGCGAGTACCTGGAGCACGGGCGGACCGCGCTGCTGCCACCGGTGGCCGACGATGTCGCGCTGGCCGGGGCGATGCGCGCCATCGTGCTCGACGCCGGCCTCCGCGAGCGCCTGCGCGCCGGCGGCCACGCCCTCCTGCCGCACCACAGCTGGACCGCCAGCGCGCAGCGCCACCAGCACATCTACGCCACCCTCCGCCCCGTCACCCACTCCCGCGAGTCGGGGATCTTGTCAGGGTGAGTCGGGGATTCCGTCAGAGGTAGGTGGCGGCGCCCGCTCCCGCGAGTCGGGGGATTCCGTCGGGATGGGGCGCCGACTTTGTCAGGGTGGACCCGAGGATTCGCCCGATGTCCGTGGGCGTTGTCGGCAGACGGGCGGGCGCCGGGCGTGGTGGGGGTGGTCCGGCATACTCGGCCGCTGACCGGTCGTGTCGACCGCGCAGAGCCGAGGGAGGAAGCCCCATGGACCCCGATGAGGTCGACGACGACGTGTTCGAGCAGCTCGACGGGCTGGACACGCTGGACGGGCGTGGGCCGATCGACCCGCTGGACGAGGGCTACTCGCCGCCCGAGAAGCCGTGGGCGGTGAACGACTGGGGCACCACGGCGCGCGAGGAGGCCGAGGGTGAAGACCTGGACCACCGGCTGGCCCGCGAGCTGCCCGAGACGTGGGCCGACGAGGACGAGGACGACGACGGCCTCGGTGACGAGTCGGACACCGACGGCGAGCTGCGCGACGACGAGGTGGGGGACGCCCGCTCGGGCCGGCTGTACGACGACGGCGACGGCAACGGTGACGACGAGCTGTACGCACAGGACGCCGGCATCGACGGCGCCGGGGCATCGGCCGAGGAAGCCGCCGTGCACGTCGTCGCCGACGACGAGGAGTAACCGCGCAACTACGAGGAGCTCTACGGCAACACCAAGTCCTGACCGGGATCAGTGCTGGTGGTGCGGCTCCCCGGGGGCGTGGTCGTGGCCGGCGGGCCGGCCGGCGAGCGTGGCGGCCCGGTGGCTGACCTCGTCGGCGGCCACGGTGCCGTCGCTGGCCAGCACGTCCTCCAGGGCGCCGAGCCAGTGCTGGTAGTAGCTCCAGCACTCGCCGGGCGGTGGGTCGGCCTCCCAGGCGGCGATCCGGGCGATGAGCGCGGCCTGGAACCGGGGCCACGTGAACGCGCCGGAGTCGTACAGGGTGACCGCCATGCCGAAGGCGCGGCCCTCCCACGGCTCGGCGAACACCAGCTCGCCGTTGGACCGGGGCGGCGCGGTGGGCCCCTCGACGTCCAGGGGCGCGAACCCGGTCGCCGTCACGGGGCCGCCACCTTCGCAACGCCGACCATCGCGTCCCGGGTGACCAGCGGCACGAGCTGCTCCTCGGTGAGGTCCTCGGTGCCGGCCGGGCGCTGCGGCAGCACGAGCCAGCGCACCTCGCTGCTCGAGTCGCGCACGGTGATCTGGACGTCGTCGGCCAGCGGCAGGCCCATCTCGGCGAGCACGGCGCGCGGCTGCTTGACCACCCGGGCGCGGTACACCGGGTCCTTGTACCAGGACGGAGGTAGTCCGAGCACCGGCCACGGGTAGCACGAGCAGAGCGTGCACACGACGACGTTGTGCGTGGTGTCGGTGTTCTCCACGACCACGATGTGCTCGCCCTGCGGCCCGCTGAAGCCGAGCTCCTTGATCGCGGCCGTGCCGTCGGTGAGCAGCCGCTGCCGGTACTCCGGGTCGGTCCACGCCTTGGCCACGACCTTGGCGCCGTTGAGCGGGCCGACGTTGGTCTCGTAGTTGGCGATGAACTTGTCCATCACGTTCGGGTCGACCAGTCCGCGCTCGGTGAGCAGCTGCTCCAGGGCTTCGGTGCGCAGTGCCGGTGAGATCCGTTCGGTGTGCTCCGACGTGGTCATGCGGTCTTCTCCAGATAGCTCTCGAACAGCTCGATGGTCAGCGTGAACGGTTCGGTGTCCGGGTCGTCGCCCCACAGCTCGTGGGAGTCGAAGCGCACCGAGTAGACGTGCTGCGGGTTCTCGCCCTGGAAGACCGCGTGGGTGTCCGGGAGCAGTGCCGCGGGCTGGATGACCTCCACCACGCCGGTGTGTCCGCGCACGTAGGCGGGCAGCCGGGTGGGGCCGTCGGACGGCGTGGCGCGGGCACGCACCCGCTCGCCGACCGCGAAGGCCGGAGCGTCTTCCACGGTGCGCAACGAGCCGGGGCCGGTCGCGGCGTAGTCCGGCTTGTTCGGCTCCGGCACCGCTGGCTCCTGGACGTGCTCGCCGCGCAGGTTGCGGGCGCGCGCGTCGACCGCGCCGGGGGCGAGGATCGCGCTCTCGACGAGCATCAGTTCCGAGGCGTTCAGCCAGCGGCCGTAGTAGCCGTCGTCGAAGTAGGCGGGGCCCTCCAGACGCTCCAGCGCGTGCCGGAACGCGTCCAGGTTCTGCCCGGACACCCGGCCCATCGACAGCAGGGTCAGTGCGAACGCCCGGCCCTCCCAGGTCTCCTTGAACGGCGGCTCGCCCGGGGGCGGCGGGTGCGCCGGTCCCCAGCCGTCCGTGCCGCCCAGGTCTGCGATCCCGTCCATGGCACCACCTCTCGCAGTCTACGATGAAGGATGAGTGTTCATCATAGTAGATGAAGGTCGAGTTGTGGCGCCCTTGCCCCGAGGCCGATTCTGATCCCGGCGAGCAGGGCGGCACCAGAGCTCGACC
>DATAYB010000704.1:0-2929 GCA_036272795.1 Pseudonocardia sp. | reverse complement strand
GTGTTGGGGTGCACGTGCAGGATGGCCGCGGCGGCCCGGACGTCGCCCAGCGCGTCCAGGTAGGCCAGCAGCGAGGCGATCAGCTCGCCGCCGCGCTGCCGGTCGTGCTGGACGAGCGCGTCGATCCCGGGGTGCCGTAGCTCGGGGCGTCCACCCAGTACGTCGAGCACCTCGCCGAGCAGCATCTCGCTGCGCAGCTCGGAGATGGTGGCCACCGCCGGGGCGGCGCCACGCGGCGCGCGGGACCGCGCCAGCGCGTCGAGCACCCGGTCGGCCTCGGCGCGGGAGTCCGGCAGCGCGGCCAGCGCGGGCACCGGTGAGCCGATGCCTGCGAGCCAGGCCTGCCCAGTGCGGGTGCGCACCACCTCCACCGCGTCCCGCACCCAGGACCGCGGCGCTGGGTCCAGCCGGCCGCGCGGCACCCCGGAGAGCACCGCGTACACCCGGTCCTCCAGCACGCCGACCAGCGCGGAACGGTGGTAGGCGGTCGCGTACACGGAGACGACCCCGCTCACCTGGTCGGACTGCAGTGCCCGCGCCGGTACGTCCGACCCCGGCGGCCCGCTGAAACCGACCACGAGTGCGGCGGCCGCCGGGTCGAGGCCGAGCCGGCCGGCCACCAGGTCGGTGTTGGCGCGGCCGGTGAGCAGCTCGGTGAGCTGGGCGCCGCTGGACACGGGGCCGGACCCGGTGCGCCTGCGCAGGATCTCGGCGGCGGCCAGCCGGGCGGCACCGACGAGCGCCTCCTCGGCCCGCTCCGCGAAGGGCTGCACGGTCGGCGAGAACCGCTGCTGCACCCAGATGGTGCCCAGGTAGCGCGAGCCGGCCTGTACGCCGACCGCCAGCCGCGCGCGGATGCCCAGGTCGGGGCGGGCGTCGACGCGGACGACGTGCTCACCGTCGCGCAGCCGGTCCAGCACGCCCCACTCGCGCAGCATCCGCATGTAGCTCTCCGGGCCCTGCCAGCCCAGGATGGACAGCCGGCGCAGCTCGTCCACGGCGTCGTCGGACCGGGAGTAGGCCAGCACGCGGTTGGCATGGTCCTCGATGTCCACGATGCCGCCGGTGACCAGCGCGGTCGCCTCGGCCAGCGCGAACAGACCCTCACCTCCGGAACCGCCGGCACCGTCCGAACCACCCTGTGGCAGGCCGCCGACCAGCTCCGCCGCGTCCAGCCGCTCGCGCAGCAGCGAGCCGAGCTGGTCCCAGCGAACCCGGGGACGCACCGCGAGCAACGCCACGCCGGCGTCGGTGGCCGCCTCGGCCAGCTCGCCGACCGCGCCGGACGGCCCCGGCTTGACCGCCACCGCGACCGCGCCGCTGCGGGCCGCCGCACGCAGGAACGGCAGTGACTCCCGCCCGCGCACCCCGATCACCAGCACGAGCTCGCCGTGGTGGTCGCCGAACTCGTCGTCCGGGTCCAGGATGGCCACGCCGAGCACCAGCGGAGGGCCACCGGCGGGCACCACCGGCAGCTCGACGAGGGCGCCCTCGATGCCCTCGAGCAACTGGTCCAGCGGGGTTCCACGCACGGGCGCACCTTCTGCCACTCCGACACCGTGTTGTCTGATCGGACAACGATGTGACCACGACTATAGCCGGCTCGCCAAAGGCTGGAGAGCCGCGCGGAGCTACCGTTTCGACATCGCCACATGCGATACGCAGCACAAACGGCATGCGCCACAGCGACAGCACGACAAGCGGCATTCACGACAGCGACATCACGACAAGCGGGAGGTGTACCGACGTGGACTCCATCGCCACGACCCCGGCGCCCCGGAACGAGCCGGTGCGCGACTACGCGCCGGGCTCGGCCGAGCGGGCCAGCCTGACCGCACGGCTCGCAGAGCTGTCCGGGCAGCGCTTCGAGCTCACCCAGACCATCGACGGTGAGCATCGCCTCGGGGGTGGGGCCGCCGTCGACGTGGTCGCCCCGCACCGGCACAGCCACGTGCTCGGCACCTTCGGCACCGCCACCGCCGACGACGCGAAGGGCGCCGTCGAGGCCTCGCTGCGGGCCGCCGCGCCGTGGCGGGAGCTGCCGTTCGAGGCGCGCGCCTCCGTGCTGCTGCGCGCCGCCGACCTGCTCTCCGGACCGTGGCGCGACACCCTGAACGCGGCCACCATGCTCGGGCAGTCGAAGACGGCGATCCAGGCCGAGATCGACTCCGCCTGCGAGCTGGCCGACTTCTGGCGCTACAACGTGCACTTCGCCCGGCGGATCCTCGCCGAGCAGCCGGAGTCCTCCCCCGGCGTGTGGAACCGCATGGACCACCGCCCGCTGGAGGGCTTCGTCTACGCGATCACGCCGTTCAACTTCACCGCGATCGCCGGCAACCTGCCCACCGCCCCGGCGCTGATGGGCAACACCGTGATCTGGAAGCCGTCGCCGACCCAGACGTTGTCCGCGTGGTTCACGATGCGGCTGCTGGAGGCCGCCGGCATGCCCCCTGGCGTGATCAACATGGTGACCGGGGACGGCCGCGCGCTGTCCGACGTGCTGCTGGCCGACGAGCACCTGGCCGGCATCCACTTCACCGGCTCCACGGCCACCTTCCAGCACCTCTGGGGCCAGGTCGGCTCGCATATCGGCCAGTACCGGGGCTACCCGAGGCTGGTCGGCGAGACCGGGGGCAAGGACTTCGTGCTGGCCCACCCGTCCGCCGAGGTGGACGTGCTGCGCACCGCGCTGGTCCGGGGTGCCTTCGAGTACTCCGGGCAGAAGTGCTCGGCGGCGTCGCGGGCGTTCGTGCCCCGCTCGGTGTGGCAGCGGCTGCGCGACGGCCTGGTGGACGAGGTGGCCTCGCTCAAGGTCGGTGACGTCGCGGACCTGTCCAACTTCACCGGCGCGGTGATCGACCGCCGGGCCTACGACCGCCTCGACGGCGTGCTGCGGCGCGCGGCGGGCGACCCGAGCCTCGAGGTACTG
>DATAYB010000703.1:0-8301 GCA_036272795.1 Pseudonocardia sp. | reverse complement strand
TTGGCCAGCGCCGGCCAGTCCAGCGCCCGGAACTCCGGCCACTCGGTCAACACCACGATCGCGTCCGCGTCCTTCGCCGCCGCCATCGCATCGTCGGCGACCGTGATCCCGTCGGTCATGCCCGCCACCGGACCGCGACAGCCCGGGTCGAACCCCGTCAGCTCAGCGCCCTCGGCCTGTAGCGCCGCCGCGACCGCCAACGCCGGGGAGTCCCGCAGATCATCGGTACCGGCCTTGAACGTCAGCCCCAGCAACCCGATCCGCTTACCCGAGAGCGACCCACCCACGGCGGAACGGACCTTCGCCACCATCCGACCCGACTGCCGCGCGTTCGTCTCCAACGACGCGGTCAACAACGGGAAGTCAAAGCCCGCCGCGTCCGAGATCTGCATCAACGCATGCGTGTCCTTCGGCAGGCACGATCCGCCCCATCCGGGCCCGGGCTTCAGGAACGCCTGCCCGATCCGCCGGTCATACCCCATACCTTCGGTGACCTCGTGCACATCCGCGCCCAACCGCTCACACAACTCCGCCATCGCATTCACATACGACAGCTTCATCGCCAAGAAACAGTTCGCCGCGTACTTCACCATCTCCGCGCTCGCCGCATCGGTCAACAACGTCGGGGCACCCAACCGCGAATACAACGCAGCCACCCGCTCCGCCGCATCCTGCTGGTCGCACCCCACCACGATCCGATCCGGATTCAAGAAGTCATGCACCGCCGAGCCCTCACGCAAGAACTCCGGATTCGACACCACCGCAACATCCCGACGACCCAACAACGCCTTCGTCCGCGCCGCGGTCCCCACCGGCACCGTCGACTTGTTCACCACCACACACCCACGCGGCAACAGATCCCGCACCTCGTGCGCCACCGCCTCCACCGCGGCCAGATCGGCCGCACCACCCGCACCCATCGGCGTCGGCACACACAAGAACACCACCTCAACGGGGTCCTCGGTGTCCTCCCCCGCCGCCGGGGCGATCGCGTTGCGCGCGCCGAGCACGAACTGCAGCCGGCCGGCCGCCATGCCCTCCGCGACCAGTTCGGAGAGTCGCGGCTCCAGGATGTCCACCACCCCGTCGCGCAGCCTGGCGATCTTCTCGGCGTCCACGTCGGCACAGATCACGTGGTGGCCCAGCGATGCCAGGCAGGCTCCTGTGGTCAACCCGACGTATCCACTGCCGACTACGGCGATCCGGCGAACGAACATGGTGAGCGCTCCTTTGGGGTGCGGGCGGCGGCCGGGCAGCGGCACGGTCCGGATGCCGTCGGTAGGGGTGGTCAGCCCGGTGCGGGGCTCATGCGGAGGCGGCCTCGCGCATCCAGTTCTCGGCGCGGATCCGGCAGTCCTGCGCCGGTAGGGCGGCCCGGACCGCGCCCGGGTCCAGCGGGTTTCGGGTGGCGTCGCAGAGGGCGGTGGCCAGGTCGGCCACGGTGAACTGCTCCGGCAACACGTTGTGGCCGTTCCCGCGCAGCCACTCGCTGAGCCCGGTGTCCGGGGTGGCCACGACGTGGCAGCCGTGGGCGAGCCCCTCGACGATCGGCAGCCCGATCTGCTCCCGCCAACGGCCGTCCCGCCGCGACGGCAGCACCACGACCGACGTGCTGGCCATCAGCTCGTGCATCTCGCCCCGGTCGATCATGCCGAGCGCGGTGACCGACGGGTCGGCCTCGGCGGCGTGCGCGACCTCGTCAGCGAGCGGCCCGGCCCCGGCCAGCGCGAGCTCCCAGCCGTCCTCGCCGAGCCCGGACTTGGTCCAGGCCTGCAACAGGTCCGGCACGCCCTTGCGGGGTTCCAGGGCACCCATGAACGTCACCCGGCGGACCTTCTCGGCCACCAGCTCACCGCGACATTCCTGGGGCAGATCCTGAAATTGCGCGGTGCCACCGTTCTTCGGCAGCAGCCCCAGTTCCACATAACAGTCGTTCGCCGCCGAACTGGCCAATGCGACGCGATCAAAAATGAAACCACACAGTATTCGGACAATTCCGAACAACACTCCGTGTGCCCCGCCAGGGATACCCCGCAACAACGCCGACGAGTCGTTGTTCTCCATCGCGTAGGTCCCGATCCAGGTCTTACGCCGGAATACCAGGTCCGACATCCGCACCGCCAGGCCGACCGACAGGGTCAGCGGCAGCGCGCGCAGCCACAGCGGCTCCGGCAGCTGCACCACGTCCCAGCGCCTGCGGAACGCCCACAGCCACGCCGACGCCAGGCTCACCTGCCGCGTGCCCGGCCACATCGAGCTCGAGTCCAGGTCCCGGTACCGCGAGACGTAGATCGTCACCCGGCCCGGTGTCTGCCGAGACCTCTCGAAATGGGCGCTCCGGGCCTCGGACAGCACTCGCAGCACCTGCACCGAGATCTCCTCCCCCACATGCGCCCCCGCGCACGAAGTCCGTCACATCGAGCGGGTGCGCCGCTCGCGGAGGACGTCAGCGAACGTGGCCGACCCTGAGGTTCAGCAATGGTCGGCGCACGTTTTCCAGTTAATACCCCAGACTTCTCCGAATGACCCGACGATCGAGCCGGGCCCCGCCACCCTGATTTCGGGATCTGTTTCCGGTGTGCAATTGATGCTCATTTTCTTCAGACCGCGGCGATGCGATCGACAAAAACGTCAGCACACGGGCGCACCGCGGCCCGCGTCAGCCATACCGGCCCGGCGTGAGTCGAGATGACCACGCTGACCAGCGGTACGGACACGACTCAAAACATAACTTAGAGCCGCACAGGGCCACTACACTCAATTTTGACGAGTATGCCCACTCGCGTCCCCTGCGATATCACAACTGACACGCGCAATAAGTTGTCGGTCGAGGTGGGCCGGGCCACTCGAAATCCCGTTCAGGTCTCCTTGCGGACCAGCCGGGCGTGCCAGGCGTAGGCCTGTTGATCGGTCAGCGCGGCGACCTGGTCGACCACGACCCGCCAGTGCGCGGCGTCGTCCGGCGCATCCCGCCACGCCTCGCGCAGGCCGCCGCTCAGGGTGTCCGGAGCGCCCAGCCCGATGGCCTCGGCGAGTTCGGCCACCAGCCCGCGCTGCTCGGCCTGCAGCCGCAGCCGGACGGGGTCGGCCATCACGTAGCGCACCGCGACCGCCTTGAGCAGCGCGACCTCGGCGGCCGCCGGTGCCGGTATCACCAGGTCGGCAGCGTACCGGCCCAACGGCCCGTCGCCGTAGCGCTCCTGGGTGGCGTCCACCGCCGCCGCCACGAACCGGTCCACCAGCTCGCTCGTCACCCGCTTGAGCGCCGCCTGGCCGGCCGCCCCGAGCGCGGCCGGGTCGAGCTCCCGCGCGGCGGCCACCACGGGCAACTCCAGCAGCCGTACACCGGCGGCCTCGCAGGCCTGCCGGTCCGCGCCGAAGCTACCGGCGGCCAGCGCGGCCAGGGCGGCCCGCTCGGTCGGGTCGGCCAGCGCGGCGAGGCTGATCCGGCCGGCCAGGATGCCGTCCTCGACGTCGTGCACCGAGTAGGCCACGTCGTCCGACCAGTCCATCACCTGGGCCTCGAGGCAGCATCGGCCCTCCGGGGCGCCCGCCCGCAGCCACTCGAACGCAGCCAGGTCGTCGGTGTAGACGCCGTACTTGCGCCGGCTCGGGCGGCCGGTGGCCGGCGTGGCGCCGTCGGTCGGCACGGTCGGAGCGGCCGGCCAGGGGTACTTGGAGGAGGCGTCCAGCGAGGCCCTGGTCAGGTTGAGCCCGCCGCCGACGATCTTCGGCTCCAGCCGGACCAGCGTGCGCAGCGTCTGCGCGTTGCCCTCGAAACCACCGCACCGCGCGGCGACCTGGTCCAGCGCCCACTCGCCGTTGTGCCCGAACGGCGGGTGGCCGATGTCGTGCGCGAGGCCGGCGGTGTCCACGACGTCCGGGTCGCAGCCCAGCTCCTCGGCGATCGCCCGGCCGATCTGGGCGACCTCCAGGGAGTGCGTCAACCGGGTCCGGGGCATGCCGGTGATCTCCGCGCCCTCCCCAGGGCCGACGACCTGGGTCTTGCCGGCGAGCCGGCGCAGCGCGGCCGAGTGCAGCACCCGGGCGCGGTCCCTCGCGAACGGGCTGCGCCGCTCGCGGCGGGTCGCACCGCCCGGCGCGGCGCGCTTCGGCCGCTCCGAGAACATCCTGGCGCGGTCGTGCTCGCCGTACTCGAAGCTGTCGCCGATGTCGCTCATCCGAGGCCGGACCCCTCGGTCTCGACGGAGGCGTGGGTGAGCCGGTAGAACAGCAGCGCGGCGGTCTCCCGGACGATGTAGCGCACCTGCGTCTCCCTGGTGCGCACCACCGGGCCGCTGTGTGTCGGCGAGGTCCACGAGTCCAGCCCGGAGTCGCGGGCCATCGTGCGGGCGCGCAGCGAGTGCCACGGGTCGCTGACCAGCAGCGCCGTGTGCCAGCCGCGCTGGTCGGCGGTCGCGGCCACGCTCCGCAGGCTCCCCAGGGTGTCCGAGCCCTCTCCGATCGCCACCACCGCGTCGCCGCGCACGCCCCGGTCCACCAGGTAGCGTCGGCCGGCGTCCGCCTCGGTGAAGCCGTCACCGGCGCGGCGGCCACCGACCGTCACGATGTGCGCCGCGACGCCCTCGTCGAAGAGGTCCATGGCGTGGCGGAGCCGGGCGGCGAAGATCGGGCTCGGCGAGCCGTCGTACTGGGCGGCGCCGAGCACCACGACGATGTCCACGGCCCGCCGGTCGTCCACCCTGGCCACCTGCCAGACCCGGAACGCGGTACCTCCGACCACGAGTCCGGCCACGAGCGCGGTGCCGACGACAGCGCGCAGCAGCCAGCGCGGCCGGGTGGGGCGCACCGCGGCGAGGTCGACCGTGTCCGCCAGCCCCGTGCGGTCGAACCGGGCCGGGTCGCGGGTGTGCTGGGCGTCCTGGGCGCGCGCCCGGCGGCTGGGTGGCGCGCTCACCGGCGCGCCTCTCGAGGGCCAGCGTCCCGGCGCACCCCTTGGTGGCCCGCGTGCCGCGCCTCGCGCATGCTCACGCGCCGATCCGACCGTCGTTGCTGGCCAGCGCGGCGCCGGCGCGGCCACCATGGGTGGCGATCACCTCGGCGACGATCGATACCGCGGTCTCCGCCGGAGTGCGGGCGCCCAGGTCCAATCCCACCGGGCCGTGCAGCGCTTCGAGGTCCGGCTCGGTCAGGCCGGCCGCGAGCAGCCGGGCGCGGCGGGCCGCCTGGGTACGCCGCGAGCCCAGCGCGCCGAGAAAACCACGGCCCCGTTCGAGGCCGTCCACCAGCACGGCGTCGAACTGGCCGGCGTGGTCCAGCAGCACGAGCACGTCGGCGTCGGTGAACGCGGCGACGGCCGCCCGCGCAGGCTCCAGCTCCGTGATCTGCCTGCCCGCCCAGCCGAGCAGCGCGGCCTGCGCCAGCAGCGCGTCGCCGATGGCGCCCCGACCGACGACCAGCACGGACGGCACCGGTACCCAGAGGTCCAGCAGGATGTCCAGCCCGCCGTCGGTGATGCGCTCGGTGCTCGTGGCGCCCTGGCGGAGCAGCCGGTGGGCCAGCTCGCCCACCGCCCGGTCGGCGTCGACGGTGCCGAGGCCGCCGTGTTCGGTGCCCAGCTCGGGACCGGCCAGTACCAGCTGCCGGGCGCCGTCGGACGTGCTCGCCAGTGCGGCCGGCTGACCGTCGGCCAGCGCGGCGCCAAGTGCCTCGGCCAGCTCGGTCGGCAGCGGGTGGCCCAGCAGCGTCGCCCCGCCGGCGCAGGCGAGCCCGGCGGCGACCGCCGGCTCCTCCGCGACGTGCGCGCTGCGCGCTCCGGGGCCGGCCAGCGCGGCGTGCGCCAGCGGCACTGCCACCGTGTCCAGCGCGCCCAGGTACACGCGGCCCGCGGTCTCCCCCGCCGAGCTCGCGGCCAGCAGCTGACCGGGCTCGACGGTGCCGAACCCGTGCCGCTCCAGCACCCGGACCACACCGACGCCATGCCTGGCCCACCGGCGCAGCGCGACGCCGAGCTCACGGTTGGCCGACGCCGTGTCGATCGAGGCTACGTTCACCGACGCCGCGTTGGCCGACGCCGTGACTGCCGACGCCGTGGCTACCGACGCTGTGGTGACCGACGCTGTCGAGGTGTCGCTCACGCCCGGGGTGTCGCTCACGACGCCCAGCGTACGGCGCCGACCGACCGCATTTCTCCGGCGTCCCCGGACCGGCGTTGCGCGCCGCGGTTGACCTCAACAGCGGTTGAGGTCGCACGCTGATCACATGATTCTGTCGGAGAGGTCGAGCGGCGCCGGAAGTTGGGGTGAGCTGCTCGGTCGGCGGCATCTCGGCGCGATCCTGGTGCTGGCCGGCGGCGTCGCGCTCTACGCGATCAACGTCTATGTGACGATCAGCCTGCTGCCCACCGCGGTCCGGGAGATCGGCGGCGAGCGCCTCTACGCGTGGAACACCACGGTCTTCCTGCTCGCTTCGGTGATCTCGGCCGTCCTGGTCGGCAAGCTGCTGGCCAGCACGGGCAGCCGGGGGGCCTACCTGCTTGCGCTCGGGCTGTTCCTGGTCGGCACGCTGGTCTGCGCGGTGGCGCCGACCATGCCGGTGCTGCTGGTCGGGCGGGGCGTCCAGGGCGCCGGCGGAGGCCTGCTGGCCGGGCTCGGCTACGCGCTGATCCGGGCCGCCCTGCCGGCGCCGCTGTGGACGCGGGCCAGCGCGCTGGTCTCCGCGATGTGGGGCGTCGGTACGTTCGTCGGCCCGGCGTTGGGTGGCGCGTTCGCCGAGTTCGGCTCGTGGCGCGGCGCGTTCGTAGCCCTCGCGGTGGCGGCGCTGCTGGTCGCGGCGGTGGTACCCAGGGCGCTGGCGGGGGTCCCGACGGACGGCGCGGCGGAGCGGTTCCCGCTGGTGGCGCTGCTCCTGCTGGCGTCGGCCGCACTGGTCGTGAGCGTGGCCAGCGTGATCGCCACACCGGTCGTCGGCGTCGTGGGCGTGCTGCTCGGGCTGGCCCTGATCGCCGCGTTCATCGCCTACGAGCGGCGGGCCCCGGTGCGGGTGCTGCCGGCCGCCACGTACCACGGGCCGTCCCGGCTGCGCTGGATCTACGCCACGCTCGCGCTGCTGGCCACCACCACCATGGTGGAGGCGTTCATCCCGCTGTTCGGCCAGCGCCTCGCCGGCCTGGCACCGCTGGCCGCCGGCTTTCTCGGCGCCGCGATCGCGTTCGGCTGGACGGCCGGCGAGCTGCCCAGCGCCAGCGCCGCCCGCCCGGCGACCATCCGGCGCATCATCATCGCCGGCCCCGTGGTCGTCGGCGCCGGCCTGTTGCTGGCGTTCCTGACCGTGCGCGCCGCGCCCAGTGGCTGGCTGCTCGCCGCGTGGGTGCTCGCCTTCGTGATCACCGGCTGTGGCACGGGTATCGCATGGCCACACCTGAGCACGGCCGCCATGAGCAGCGTGTCCGACCCCGGCGAGGGCAACAAGGCGTCCGCCGCGATCAACACCGTGCAACTGGTCGCCAACGCCTTCGCCGCCGCGCTCACCGGGCTGGCCGTGAACCTCGGCGAGCCCGACACCACCCGTTCAGCCCACTACCTGTTCGGCTCGTTCGCGGTGCTCGGCATCCTCGGCCTGGTCGCGGCGGTACTCGGCCAGCGCCGCGTCGTCCCCCGCGAGGTCAAGTCCCTCTGAGTCCGGCTGGGTCAGCGAAATGGGTCGCCAGGGCCCGTACGGTCGGCGCATGAAGGATCGACCTGGACCGGTGACCGCGGATGACGTGCTCGCGGCGCTGGCCGGAGGTGGAGGCGGTCGCGGCGCGGTGGGACCAGCGGAGCCCGTTATCCGGCGGACCGCTCCCACAGTCGCAGGACCAGGCCGCGGCGGTGTTGCTCCCAGAGCGGCGGCTCGTCGGCGGGCGCCGCGGTCCCGGGATCGACGATGCCGGCGGTGGCCGTCCAGGAGTCGCCCGGGGCGCAGCTGATGGTGAACGCACCGGGGTCGGTGAGCGCCACTCGCTGGAACCAGTTCGGCCCCAGCCCGCCCGCGTCGGTGTACTCCGGCTCGGTGGCGATGATCTCCCGAAGCGCGGCGGAGCCGTCCAGGAAGGAACGTCGATCCACCGTGCGCAGCGCCGCCAGCAGCCGCTCATCGGTGATCGGATGCGCCCGTTGGATCGCCTCCACCAGGCGCTCGGTGCCGGCGGTAGGAGAAACGGTCAGCAGCCCAGGAGGCGGGCGGCGAGGTAGGTCTCGACCTGGTCCAGGGAGACGCGCTCCTGGGCCATGGTGTCGCGCTCGCGGATGGTGACGGCGTGGTCGGTCAGCGAGTCGAAGTCGACGGTGACGCAGAACGGGG
>DATAYB010000702.1:0-8367 GCA_036272795.1 Pseudonocardia sp. | reverse complement strand
GAGCAGCGCGACGTGCTGCGCGAGATCGTCCAGATCGCCAGGGCCGAGCAGCCCGACGCCGTGCTCATCGCGGGCGACCTGTACGACAGCGCCGCGCCCAGTGCCGGCGCGCAGCGCCTGGTCGTCGACGCGCTGATGGCGCTGGCCGCGACAGGTGCCGAGGTGCTCGCGATCGCCGGCAACCACGACCACGCCGCCACCCTGGACGCCTACCGAGCGCTGGCCGGCGCCGCCGGGATCACGCTGCTCGGCGCGGTCCGCCCGGCCGACCGGGGTGGCGTGATCCGGTTCGCCGCGCGTTCCACGGGGGAGCCGGTCACCGTCGCCGCGCTGCCGTTCCTGTCGCAGCGCTATGCGGTGAAGGCCGCCGAACTGGTCGGCCAGACCCCGGCGCAGAACGCCAGCGGCTACGACCAACTGGTCCGTGACGTGCTCGGCACGCTGACCGCCGAGTTCTCCGACGACTCGGTGAACCTGGTGATGGCGCACCTGACGGTCACCGGCGGTGCCTTCGGCGGCGGCGAGCGGGCCGCCCAGTCGATCTTCGAGTACCACGTGCCGGCGAGCATCTTTCCCGCCGAGGCGCACTACGTGGCGCTGGGCCACCTGCACCGCCGCCAGGCCCTGCCCGCGCCGTGCCCCGTCCACTACAGCGGCGCGCCGCTCGCGGTGGACTTCGGCGAGCAGGACAACACCAGCGTGATCTGCCTCGTCGAGGCCGCGCCCGGGCTGCCGGCGAAGGTGACCGACATCCCGATCACCGCGGGGCGGCGGCTGCGCACGCTGCGCGGCAGCGTGGCCGAGCTGGCCGCGCTCGCCGACCAGGTCGGCGACGACTACCTGCGGGTCTGGGTGCGTGAGCCGTCCCGCGCGGGGCTGCGCGACGAGGTGCTCGACCTGCTGCCGAACTCGCTGGAGGTGCGGATCGACCCGGAGTTCGCGGCGCCGGTGAGCGGTTCCCGGCCGGCTGCCGGACCGGGCGTGGAACGGACACCGGGTGAGCTGTTCGCCGACTTCCTGGCCACCCGCTCGGTGGCCGATCCCCGGGTCGAGGCGCTGTTCGCCCGGCTGCACGACAAGGTGACCGGCTGATGCGCCCGGTCGAGCTGCGGATGCACGGGTTCGGCGCGTTCCGCGAGCCCACCACCGTCGACTTCACCGGGGCGGAGTACTTCGCGCTGGTCGGCCCCACTGGCGCCGGCAAGTCGACGGTGATCGACGCGATGACGTTCGCGCTGTACGGCTCGGTGCCGCGCTGGGACGACCGGCGCACGGTGTCGCTCGCGCTGTCACCGACCGCGAACCGGGGCACCGTGCGGCTCGTGTTCGACCTCGGCGCGGACCGGTACGTCGTGGCCCGCGAGCTGCGCAGGGCGGCGAACGGCTCGGTCACCGTGCGCAACGCGACCCTGGAGCGGCTGGTCGGCTCCAGCGAGCCGGCTCCGGAGGCCGGCCTGGACCTGGAGGTCGCGGGGGAGGACAGCGGCGACCCGATCGCCGGCGTGGAGACCGAGGTGCTGGCCGCCGACTCGCTGCCGGTTTCCAAGGCCGTCGAGGAGCTGCTCGGGCTGCCGTTCGAGCAGTTCTGCATCTGCGTCGTGCTGCCGCAGGGTGACTTCGCCCAGTTCCTGCACGCCAAGCCCGCCGACCGGCAGAAGACGCTGACCCGGATCCTCGGCCTCGGCATGTACGAGGTGATGGCCAGGGACGCGGCCGGCGAGGCGAAGATGCAGGGCCAGCGCGCCGACGTGCTCGCCGAACAGCTCGGCGGCTACGCCGACGCCTCCGAGGAGGCCGCCACCGAGGCAGCCGACCGGGAGGCGGAGCTGGCCGCGCTGGTCGAGCGGGTCGGCGTGGCGGTGCCCGAGCTGGCCGCGCGGGACGCCGAGGTGCGGGACGCGGAGCTGGCCGAGGGCCGGTTACGTGACGAACGTGGCCAGCTGGCCGGGTTGCGGGCACCGGCCGGGCTGGACGAGCTGGCCGGCCGGGCCCTGGCCGCCGACCGCGCGGTGGCCGGTGCGCGGCAGGCGATGCTGGCCGCGGAGGCGACGGATACGGCGGCCAGGGAGCGGTTGGCCGCCGCACCCGACCGGGAACCCCTGCGGCAGCTGCGCCGCGACCACGCCGAGCTGGCCACCCTGCTCACCACGCTGCCGGAGCTGACGGCCGGCCTGGACCGCGCCCGCGCCCGCACCGCGGAGGCGAGCGGGCTGGCCGCCGAGGCCGCCGCCGGGTTGGAGGGCCCGAGGGCAGAGCGGGACCGCGTGGCCGGCGTGCTGGCCGGGCTGCGCGGCGAGGCCGACCGGCTGGCCGGGGAGCGGGCGCGCCTCGCCGGGCTGCGGGTCCCCGACGGTGTCGCCGAGCTGGACAAACAGCACCGGACCAGCGCGGAGCAGCGGAACATGGCCCGCCGCGAGCTGACCGAGGCGGAGGCGGCCGACCGCGCGGCCAGGGCGGCGCTGGCCGGCGGCCCGGACCGGTTCCGGCTGGTTCAGGCGCGCCGGGAACACACCGAGCTGCGCGAGGCCGAGGTCACCCGGCGGGCCGCCGAGACACGCCGCGCCGACGCGCGGACGCGGGCGCGGGAGGCCGGCGCCCGGCTGGCCGACGCCGAGCGCGCGCTCGCGGCGGCCGAGGCGGACCGGGCGGCGGCCACCCGTGCCGACCTGGTCGGCGCCCTGCGGCCGGGCCTGGCGCTGCACGAGACCTGCCCGGTGTGCGAGCAGCGGGTGGCCACGCTGCCGGCGCCCGTGGCCACGGCCGACCTGACCGCCGCCGACCGGGCCGTGGCCACGGCCACCGAGCGGCGCACCGAGATGGCCACCGCCCAGCGCGCGGCCACCGACGCCGAGCACCGGGCGGCCACCGAGCTCGACACGCTGACCGCCCGGATCGAGGCGCTGCGGGCCGCGCTGGCCGACGCCCCGGCCGACCTCGACGAGGTGGACGCCCTGCTGGCCAGGGCGGACGAGCTGGCCGGCGCCGCCGGGCGGGCCGAGCAGCGGGCGCAGCGGGCCCGCGAGGACCGGGACCGGGCCGACGCGGAGGGCGCCGACGTGTCCAGGCGGCTGGCCGGCGCCGTGGCCGAGCTGCGCGCCGCCCGCGACCCGCTGGTGGCACTCGGCGCCCCGGCCGTGGAGGCACCGGACACCGACGAGGTCAGCGGGCAGGCCTCCGACCGGGACCTGGCGACCGCCTGGCACCGGCTGGCCGGCTGGGCCGCCGACGCGGCGCGGCGGCGGGACGACGAGCTCGCGGGCACCCGGACCGAGCTGGCGGGCGCCGAGCGGGCCCACGCGGGCGCGGAGCGCGCGCTGGCCGACGCCGCCACGCGCGCCCAGCGGCTGCGGGGAGCCGAGACAGACGCCGTCCGGGCCGAGCAGGACGCGCAGGGCACGCTGGCCGGGGCGAGGCGGCGCGCCGAGCAGCTCGAGGGCGCACTGGCGGGCCAGCCGGCCGACGACGAGCTCGCCCGCCGCCTCGCCGAGCTGGACGAGCTGGCCGGGCAGGTGCGGGCCGCCGATGCGGCGTTGCGGACCGCGCGAGCCGAGGTCACGGCCGCCCAACACACCGCCGAGCAGGTCGCCGCCTTCGTCGAGCGTGGCTGGCGGGCGCTGCGCGCGGCGCGCGACCCGCTGGTGGGGCTCGGCGCGCCGGCCACGGACGGCCCGAGCCGGAGCGGGGCCGACCTCGTCGGCGCCTGGACGGCGTTGACCGGCTGGGCGCGCACCGCCGCCGAGGACCGCGCCGAGCGCCTCACCATCGCCGAGGCCACCCTGGCCGCCACCCGCGACCGCCGCGACGACGCCCAGCGGGCACTGGCCGCCGACCTGTCGGCGCACGGGGTCCCCGTCCAGCCCGAACCCCCCGCCGCCCCCATCACCGAGCAGCCCCCCACCCGCTCCCTCGCCTCGGCGGCCGAGGCGGCCGCGTCCACCGAGCTGGAGCGGGCCAGGGGCGCGCGGGCGCGGATCGCCGAGCGTCGCGCCGAGGCCGCCAAGCTCATGGCCGACCGCGCCGAGGCGGACAGCGCCGCCCAGGTGGCCAGGATGCTGGCCGGCCTGCTGCGCTCGGACGCGTTCCCGCGCTGGCTGGTGGCCTCGGCGCTGGACGCACTGGTGGCCGACGCCTCCCGGAGCCTGGCCGAGCTGTCCGGCGGCCAGTTCGAGCTGGCCCACTCCGACGGCGAGTTCCTGGTGCTCGACCACGCCGACGCGGACTCGCTGCGGCCGGTCAAGACGCTGTCGGGCGGTGAGACCTTCCAGGCCAGCCTGGCCCTCGCGCTCGCGCTGTCCGAGCAGCTGGCCACGCTTGCCTCGGCCGGCGCCGTCCGGCTGGACTCGATCTTCCTGGACGAGGGCTTCGGCACCCTGGACGAGGCCAACCTGGAGATCGTGGCCGGCACCCTGGAGAACCTGGCCTCGCTCGGCGACCGGATGGTCGGCGTGATCACCCACGTGCCGGCGCTGGCCGAGCGGGTGCCGGTCCGGTTCGCGGTGAGCCGGGACCAGCGCACCTCGTCGATCATCCGAGAGGACCTGGACGGATGACCGCCGCCCCGCTGCCCGGGCAGGCACGCATGCGGTGGCGCGTGGAGAGCTGGGACCCCGGCTACGGCGCGAGTACCGAGGACCAGGCCGAGCTGGGCAGCTCCACCGCGCAGGTCACGACCGACCTCGAGCTGCCCGAGGCGCGCTGGCGCCCGGTCGACCCCGACCCGGTCGCTCCAGGCTGGGCGATGGTGCTCTTCGTGGACGGGGTGCGGCGGATCGACGCGATGGCCTGGATCTCCGAGCCGCCCGGCAACGGCTCGGGGAGCGGCTCAGGCGAGGCGGCATCGCTTGCCCTGTGCGCGTCCTACGCGGCCGGGGTGGTGTGCTGCCGGCCGGGGGAGGCGCACCTGATGGCCGCCGAGGTCCGCCGGGGGCTGTTCAGCACGGCCGAGCACGCCACCGATGTGGTCACCACGGCCGGGCTCTACCGGAGCCTGCACACGCCGGCTCGGCGAGACCCGGCCTCCGACCTGAACCTCGCCGTACAGCGTGCGCTCGGCGACGTCGAAGCCGCGGTCGCGGCCCAGGCCCGCTCCGGCGCCGGCACGGCCACCGCGGACAACGAGGACCTGCTCGTCGTCGACGGCCCGCTGCGGGGCCGCCAGCACCTGCCCCGGGCCCTCGGCTTCATCAAGACGCACCGCACCGAGTACCTGCCGGCGCCGCTGCACCGGGTGGTCGGCACGCTGGCGCCGGGCCAGCGCACGCCGGTGTTCGGCCTCGGCACCAGCTGGCACCGGCACTCCTGGTACCTCAAGCTGCCCGGCTCGGCGGCGCCGTGGGCCGGTGTGGTCCGCGTGGAGTGCCCGGCGGAGCTGCCGTTGCCGCAGGTCATCGAACTGGCCGACCGCAGCGCGCCGATGCTCTGCCGCTATGCCTCGACCGAGTACAAGGACGCCCGCGCCCCGCAGAACCTGTACCCGATCGGCGGGCTGGAGCGCGAGCTGCGCCGCCGGCTCGGTGACCAGAAGCTCCTCTATCGGGCGATCCGCCGAGCCAGTGCAGGATGAATTCAAGTTAGGGTGACCGGCGTGACTGACATTTCGTTCATCGACCAGGTGGCCATCGTGACCGGGGCCGGTGGTGGCCTTGGCCGGACGTATGCCTTGGATCTCGCGGCCCGAGGGGCCTCGGTGGTGGTCAACGACCTCGGCGGGTCGGCGTCCGGGGTGGGCAGCGATGCCTCGGCGGCGCAGAAGGTCGTCGACGAGATCACCGCCAAGGGCGGCAGCGCGATCGCTTCGCACGACTCGGTGTCCACCCCCGAGGGCGGCCAGGCGATCGTCGACACCGCGCTCGAGGCGTTCGGCCGCGTCGACATCGTGATCAACAACGCCGGCATCCTGCGTGACAAGACCTTCGCGAAGCTCGCCGTCGAGGACCTGGAAGCGGTCCTGGACGTGCACCTGAAGGGCGCGTTCTACGTCAGCCAGCCCGCGTTCCGCGTGATGAAGGAGCAGGGCTACGGCCGGTTCGTCTTCACCGCGTCCAACGCCGGCGTGTTCGGCAACTTCGGCCAGACCAACTACGGCGCCGCCAAGATGGGCCTCGTCGGGCTGTCGAACGTGATCGCCATCGAGGGCGCGAAGGCCAACATCAAGAGCAATGTGATCTGCCCGATCGCGCGCACCCGGATGACCGAGGAGCTGCTCGGCCCGCTGGCCGAGAGCGTCGAGCCGGAGCTCGTGACACCCATGGTGGTGTACCTGGCCAGCTCCGCCTGCGAGCTGACCCACGAGGTGTTCTCCGCGGGCGGTGGCCGCTACGCGCGGGTGTTCGTGGGCCTGGCGCCGGGCTGGTTCGCCGGCAAGGGCGTCGAGGTGTCGGCCGACGACGTCGCCGCGCACATCGACGACATCCGCAAGCAGGACGGCTACATCGTGCCGAACTCGATCGCCGACGAGCTGCAGGGCCTGTTGCCGCTGCTCCAGGGCAAGTAGTCCCGTCTCCGGGCGGACCGGCCGGCCACCCTGGGATGGCCGGCCGGTTCTGGCGTGTCCGGAAAGCGCGCCCAGATGGGATGCGGGCCGGGTGATCGTGCGGGAAACTGACGTTCTCCCCGGAGACTGGAGTCGCTGATGGATGTGGTGGAGTTCCGGCCGACCCCGGACCAGTACGCCTGGACGTTCGGTGGGGTGCCGCCGGTGGCCACCGTGAAGCCCGGCACGCTGCTGAAGCTCTGGACCGAGGACGCGTTCGCCGGCCGGCTGCGCACCGTCGAGGACCTGGCCAGCGCCAGCTTGCAGATGCCCGACGTGAATCCGCAGACCGGGCCGTTCTACATCGAGGGCGCCGAGCCGGGGGACACCCTGGCGGTGCACTTCGTCTCGATCGAGCCGGCGCGCGACTGGGCGGCGTCCTCCACCATCCCGTTCTTCGGTGGCCTGACCAGCACCGACCGCACCGCGCTGCTGCAGGACCCGCTGCCCGAGCGCACCTGGATCTACCACCTGGACAGGGCCAGGGGCACCGTCACCTTCGCCGCCCGGGGTGGCGACCTGCGCATCGACCTGCCGATCGACCCCATGCACGGCACCGTCGGGGTGGCGCCCGCCGCGCGCGAGGTGCGCTCGTCCCTGGTGCCGGACACCTTCGGCGGCAACATGGACACCCCCGAGATGCGCGCCGGGGTGACCTGCTTCCTCGGGGTGAACGTCGAGGGCGCGCTGTTCTCAGTCGGCGACGGGCACTACCGCCAGGGCGAGGGCGAGTCATGCGGCACGGCCGTCGAGGGCGCCATGAACACGACGCTGCTGGTCGAGCTGATCAAGGGAGGGGCAGGCGGGGTGGCCGCCCCCAGCTGGCCCCGTATCGAGTCCGACGCGGCGATCATGGTGGTCGGCTCGGCGCGGCCGCTTGAGGACGCCTGGCGGGCCAGCCAGGTCGAGATGGTCGGCTGGCTGGGCGAGCTGCTCGGGCTGGACCGGCTGGACGCGTACCAGCTGCTCACCCAGATCTCCGAGTGCCCGCTTGCCAACGTCTGCGACACCAACTACAGCGCGGTGACCAAGGTGGCCAAGTCGCTGCTGCCACCGGTGCGCGCGTTCGACGGCATGCACGCCTACCTGCGCGAACAGGCCGCAACAGCGGTCTGAGCGGCCCAGTCTGACCGACACGGTCTGAGCCACACCCCGTAGCCGTACGACCTGAGGAGCACGAGATGGACCTGGGGCTGAAGGGCCGGCGCGCCCTGGTGACCGGCGGCAGCAAGGGCATCGGGCGGCGGATCGCCGAGGTCTTCGCCGAGGAGGGCGCGGACGTCTCGATCTGTGCCAGGCACGCCGACGAGGTGGCCGCCACCGCCGAGGCGCTGGCCAAGCACGGCACCACGGTGCTCGGCAGCGCGGTGGACGTCGCCGACGGCGAGGCGCTGGCCGGCTGGGTGGCCGACTCAGCCGAGCGGCTCGGCGGCGTGGACATCGTCGTGGCCAACGTCAGCGCGCTGGCCATCCCGGACACCCCGGAGAACTGGCAGGCCGGCTTCGACGTCGACATGATGCACACCGTGCGGCTGGTGAACGCCGCGATGCCGCACCTGGAGCGCAGCGAGGGCGGCTCGATCGTGACGGTGTCGAGCGTGTCCGGCCGCGAGGTCGACTTCGCCGCCGGCCCGTACGGCACCTTCAAGGCCGCGCTGATCCACTACACCCAGGGCCTCGCCTACCAGCTGGCCGGCAAGGGCATCCGGGCGAACTCCGTGTCGCCTGGCAACGTCTACTTCCCAGGCGGGGTCTGGGACAACATCGAGCAGAACCTGCCGGACCTGTACGGGATGGCGCTCGGGCTGAACCCGACCGGCCGGATGGCCACCCCG
>DATAYB010000701.1:0-6988 GCA_036272795.1 Pseudonocardia sp. | reverse complement strand
CACCGTCTCGGAACGGGCGAGCAGGCCGGCGAACTCCTCCGCGTACACCGGTGACACCAGCGCGTCCCGCGCGCCCCAGACCAGCTGGGTCGGCGCGGCGACCCGGTGGATCCGGCCGCGCAGTCCCTTGTCCGGCAGCGGCCAGACGAAGTGCAGCACGCTGGCCATCCGCAGGGCGGCCTCGAACAGCGCCTGCGGGTCGTCGGCGGGCGGGGTGAGCAGCTCGGCGAGCGGGCCGGTCGGGTCGGCGAGCACGAGCTCGGGCATCCGGCTGGCCGGCACCCCGGCGATGTCCGGGATCGGGGCGTCGTCGCGCCACAGCCCGATCGCGGCGATCAGCACGAGCCGCGACACCCGGCGCGGGCTGTTCGCGGCCAGCTCGGCTGCGACCATGCCGCCGAACGAGTGGCCGACCACCGCCACGGTGTCCAGCCCGAGCCCGTCGAGCACCTCGTCGTAGAAGAGCACCAGCTCCCAGATGCCGGGCAGGTGGTCGAGCGCGTCCGTGTCGGCGGCGCCCGGGTGCTCGACGGCGTACACGGTGTGCCCGGCGGCGAGCGCCTCCAGGAACGGGTCCCAGATCAGCCCGCCGGCGCCGTGCAGGAACAGCACCGGGTCACCCGTGCCGGCCACCAGCACGCGGGCCTGGATCCGACCGCCCAGTGCCGGGACCAGCCGTTCGGTGACGTTCGGCGGCAGCGCGGTCGCTCTCGAGGTCGTCTCGGTCATCGTCGCTCCCCTTCAGGCCTGGCTCGCGGCACGGCTGGTCTCGGACCGGTCTGTGTCGATGCTCGTTCCGCTGGCGCTTCTCTCGGCAGCGCCCTTCGGCCACCACCTGTGCTCCCAGCCCTCGCCGTCCCACATGTGCCGGATCCTCGGGATGACCTCCTCGGCGAACAGCGTGATGTTCTTCTTGGTCAGCTCGTGCGGCATGGAGCCGATCTGCAGCAGCGCGTGCAGGTTGCCCACGTGCAGGGACCTGCCCATCTCGATCAGCCGGTCGGCGACGGTGGCCGGGCTGCCGGCGATGATGAAGCCCTCGTCGACCAGGGTCTTCCAGTTCTTCTCGAGTGCGGCGGCGGCCGCGAGGTCGCCCGGCTGGTTGGTGCGGATCGCGAACTCGGTGCTCTTGCGGGTGCGATAGCCCGGCGCCGTCTGGAAGTGCGCCGGGATGTGCAGGCATTTGTTGAAGAAGTACGAGCAGTGCTCGAGGTACTCCTGCTCGGCGCGCTCGTCGGTCTCCGAGACGCAGATCAGCTGGGCGAAGCCCGCGCGGAACGGGTTGCGGTCCACCTCCAGCTCCGCCATCCGCTGCCAGAACCCGTCCATCAGCTTCTTACCGAACTTGGCGCCGAAGAAGCTGAGGTAGCTGTAGGTGTAGTCGCGGCGGGCGGCGAGGTCCCAGGTCTCGACAGAGCCACCGCCGGCCAGCCACACCGGCGGGTGCGGCTTCTGCAGCGGCTGTGGCCACGGGTTGACGTAGCGGAGCTTGTTGAACTTGCCGTTGAACGTGAACGGCCCCGGCTGCGTCCACGCCTTGATGATCAGTTCCTCGGCCTCCCGGAACCGGGGCCGGGTCTCGGTCGGGGTGACGCCGTAGCAGAAGTTGACGTCCATCGAGGTGCCGACCGGGAAGCCCGCCGCCAGCCGCCCCTTGGACAGCACGTCGAGCATCGCGAACTCTTCGGCCACCCGGGTGGCGGGCGCGTACAGGGCGAGCGTGTTGCCGAGCACGAAGATCGCGCTGTTGTTGGGGGTGCGGCGGGCCAGCGAGGCGGCCATCAGGTTCGGCGAGGCCATGAACCCGTAGCCGTTCTGGTGATGCTCGTTGACCCCGACGCCGTCGAAGCCGAGCCGGTCGGCCAGCTCCAGCTCGTCGAGGTTCCAGTCGTAGTACTTCGCGACCATCTCCGGGTCGCAGAGCTCGGTGTTCGGCGGGGTGACCCAGATGCTTTCGTACCTGGTCTCGAAGTCCGCCGGCAGATCGCGGTACGGCATCAGATGGAAGAAGATCGACTTCACTGTCAGCCCTCCAGGTCCCGGTCCGGCACGTCGCTGGCCAAGGAGGGTCCGGCCGAGGCGGCGCTGGCCGAGGAGGTGCGCCGCAAATCTCGAAGCCCTGCGTGACCTTGATCGCAGCGGTGCAAACACTGATCACGCTACGCGGCGGGCCAGGGCCGGAACACCCCTTGTTTTGGACAACGAACTACTTTGCCGAGGTCCTGACACCTCCGGGCGACCGGCGTGTCACCCGACTGGCGGCCGTCGGCGCGTTGCGAAAGTGTCATGTATCCCCAAGCGAAGGAGCCGCCGATGCCCACCTCGTCGTCTGAACCCAGCGCCGTCGTCGTCGCGCGGGAGGGCGCCACGCTGCACGTGACGCTGAACCGGCCGGCCAAGCTGAACGCGCTGCGACCGGCCGACATCGACGCGCTGCGGGAGGCGATGCAGCTGGCCGACGGGGTGCGAGCGGTGGTGTTCCGAGGCGCAGGCGAGCGGGCGTTCACCGCCGGCATGCACGTCGACTCGTTCGCTCGCCTCACGCCGGACTCGGCCAGGGCGTTCATCGCCGGGCTGCGCGAGATGCTGGCCGCCGTCCGGACCGCCCCGGTGGCCACGGTGTGCGCGGTGGACGGGTACTGCCTCGGCGTCGGTTTTGAGCTCGCGCTGGCCTGTGACCTGCGGGTGGCCACCACACGCTCGGCCTTCGGGCTGCCCGAGATCAAGGTCGGCATCCCGTCGGTGGCGGACGCCGCGCTGCTGTCGCAGTACGTCGGGCTGAGCCTGGCCAAGGAGATGATCCTGACCGGCGAGGTCTACCCGGTGGAGCGGTTCGCGGCGAGCGGGCTGTGCAACGAGGTCGTCGAGCCGGACCGGCTGGACGATGCGGTGGCCGGCTGGCTGGACCGCGTCGCCGGCCACACCCCGACCGCGACGGCGTCGCAGAAACGGCTGTTCGAGGTGTGGCAGAACACGGGGCTGGCCACCGGTACGGCGATCAGCGTGCAGGAGTTCGCCTCGGTGTTCGCGGCCGAGGAGACCGCCGCCCAGCTGGGCAGCTACCGCCGCACGCTCTGACGCTCGAACCTCGGACTACCGCACACACCGCCGTAGCGCCGCACACAGGTCCAGCGATGTGTGCCGCGCTACGACGCTGTGTGCCGCCAGTCCGGCCCGGCGCGGCCCGGCGCCCGTCAACCGCGCGCGGCGTCCGCACGGGTGACGGGCACGGGCACCGACACCGACACCGGGGTGGCCGCCCGGCGGTCCAGTCCGCGCGACAGCAGGCCGAGGCCGAGGGAGGCCGCGATGAGGACGGCGCCCACCGCCGACGGCATCCGGAAGCCGAAACCGGCACTGATCACCACGCCGCCCAGCCACGGCCCCACCGTGTTGCCGACGTTGAACGCCGACGCGTTGACCGCGCTGGCCAGCGTCGGCGCGGGGCCGGCGAGCTGGAACACCCTGGCGTTGAGCGGGGTGGCCGCAACGAACACCACCACGCCGAGCAGGAAGGTCACCGCGAACAGCACCGCCGGCACCGACGCGGCAGCGGCCAGCGTAGCGAGCATGGCGACGAGCCCCCCGAGGCCGACGTACAGCGTCGCCCACGGGTACGCGTCCGCCAGCCGGCCACCGAGCTGCACCCCGACCAGGCTGCCCACCCCGTACAGCGTCAGCACCACTGGCACCGTACCCACCGACAGCCCGGCCACGTCCGTGACCACCGGCGCCAGGTAGCTGAACATGCCCATCATGCCGGCCTCGAACACCGCCGTGGTGCCCAGCGCGAGCCACAGCCGCCCGCTGCTGAAGGCGCGCAGCTCGGCACGCACGCTGGCCGGCGCCGACCCCGGGGCGCGCCGGTCACCGGGCAGGCTGAGCCACACCCCGACGATGGCGATGGCCGCCGCCGCCCCGATCGCCCAGAACGTCGCCCGCCAGCCCAGCTGCTGGCCGAGCAGCGTGCCGAGCGGCACCCCGAGCACGTTCGCCGAGGTCAGGCCGCCGAGCAGCAGGGAGAGCGCGCGGGCGCGGTGGACCGGCTCGACCGCGCTCACCGCGACCACGCCCGCCACCGCCCAGAACGCCCCGGTGGCCGCCGCGGTGATCACCCTGGCGACCAGCAGCGTGGTGTAGTCACCGGCCAGCGCACCGAGCAGCTGGCCGGCCACGAACAGCCCGAGGGCGCCGAGCAGCGTGGCGCGCCTCGGCAGCCGCAGGGTCGCCACGGTGAGCAGCGGCGCGCCGACCGCCATGGCCACCGCGAACGCCGAGATCAGCAGCCCGGCGCGGGGCAGTGACACGCGTAGGTCGGCGGCCAGCTCGGGCAGCAGGCCGGCGATCACGAACTCGGTGGTGCCGAGCACAAAGATCGCCGCGCCGAGCACGTACACCGAGCGCGGCATGCGCACTTTTCTAGAACGATCGGTCTTGATAGTGGTCACGGAGGTCCCCTCACTCATTCACAACTTGGCGCATGGCGAGCCGCCCGGCCCGCCGGTTGCCCAGCTCAGCGCAGCGCGTCGAGCATGCCGACGGCGTGTCGCACGGCGGCGTCGGCCCGCTTGAGCCCGTCCGGGTCGTTCGCCGGGCCGATCACCACGGGGATGCCCTGCATCAGCACCAGCAGGAACCTGGCCGTCGACACCGCGTCGGTATCCGCCCGGACCTCACCCTGGGCGCGCGCCCGCAGCAGCGCCGACGTGAGCGCCACCTCGATCGCGGCCCAGTTCAGCTCCAGCCGCCTGCGCACCACGACGTCCTCCGGCGGACACTCCGCGGCCGCGTTGACCACCATGCACCCCGGTGGTAGCCCCTGCGGCGTCGGCGCGGCGGCGGCCCGCAGCACGGCCCCGATCACCGGCAGTACCGGACCGGGCGTGGCCAGCACCTCGACCAGGTTCGGATCGCCGCGCCCCATGTAGCGCTCCAACGCGGCGACGTACAGGTCGTGCTTGTTGCCGAACGTCGCGTACAGGCTCGCCCTCGCCACCCCGAGATGGGCCACCAGGTCGGCCACCGAGGTCGCCGCGTAGCCCTGCCGCCAGAACAGCTCCATCGCACGTTCCAGCGCCACGTCGGGATCAAACTCCTTCAGGCGCGCCACAACGTGCAAGCTAGCACTCTTTCAAGAATGTTCGATCTCATTAAATCATCTGGTAATGACAATCGTTTCTAACTACGCTGGTTGGCCATGAGCAGTTTCACCCTTGTGCTGTGCCGGGCCGAAGGCTGCACCGGCGCCCAGCGCGGCGAACGGGGACCGGTCGATGAGGCCCTCTCCGACGCGACCCGCCGGTCGAGGCACGGCGTACTGGTGGTCACCGGCTGCCTGATGGGCCCGTTGCTGTGCCGGGTGTGCGGTCCCTCCGCGCCGGCCGCTCCCGGGCGAGGCACCCACGGCCGGGTCGCCGTGGTGCAGCCGTGCCACGCCTCGCGCCAGCCCTCCGGCCCCGCGGTGCTGGTCGGCCCGATCCGGGACTCGAGTGACGCCGACGAGCTGTGCCGCTGGCTGCACGACGGCACCCTCACGGCCGAGCGGCTCCCCGAACGGCTGCGCGAGTACGCCCGCACCCTGCGCCGCGCCCCCGACAACTGAGCGTGCCGGCTCCCCGTCGGCCGGCCACTTCGCATACCGCGCCGACACTTCGCACAGTCCGCGGAGTGTGCGAAGTGAGGGCACGCCGTGCGAGGTGAGGGCACGCCGTGCGCCCGCCAGCAGCTGGCCCCTCTCCGCGCTGGCGGCGGCGTCGCACCCCGGATGGGCGAACGGCGGACTCGTGCGCGAATGTGCCTCGCCGGCCGGGCCGGCGCTGGCAGCATGTCTGTCGTGGCCTCCCCCACCGGTACCACCGGTAACTCCAGCGCCTCGGACAGCTCGCCGGCCGTCGCGGACGGCGCCGACGCCACCCACAGCGCCGACGCCACCCCCGACACCGACGCGACCCGCGGCGCCGGCTACACCTCGGGCCGGGGTGCGAGCTGGCGGCGGATCACGTCGCTGCAGGTGTTCAGCCTGGTGCTGGTGGCGGCGCTGCTGCTGCAGCGCACGTTGGCCGAGGCGCTGGACGGCACCTCGGTGCGGATCGCGGCCACCGTGTTCGTCGCGGTCTGCGTGCAGGCGCTGCCGTTCCTGGTCCTCGGGGTGATGCTGTCGGGGCTGATCGCCGCGTTCGTCTCGCCCGCCGCGCTGGGCCGGCTGCTGCCTCGGCGGGCGCTGTTCGCGGTGCCGGCGGCGGGGCTGGCTGGCGCGGTGCTGCCGGGCTGCGAGTGCGCCTCGGTGCCGGTCGCACGGCGGTTGATCGGCCAGGGCCTGCCGGACGCCGCCGCGCTGACCTTCCTGCTGGCCGCGCCGGCGATCAACCCCGTGGTGCTGGTGGCGACGGCGGTGGCGTTCCCCGGCGAGCCGGGAATGGTGGCCGGCCGGTTCTGCGGCTCGCTGGCCACGGCGGTGGTGATGGGCTGGCTGTGGTCGCGGTTCGGCCGGCCGGAATGGATCGCCGCGCGGGTCCGGCAGCGCATGCACCCCGGTTCCGGCGGCGCCCGGTGGTGGGTGTTCCTGGAGACCGCGCGGCACGACCTCGTTTCCGCCGGAGGCTTCCTGGTGCTCGGTGGGCTGAGCTCGGCGGTGCTGAACGTGGCCGTGCCGGCCAGCTGGCTGGAGGGCCTGGCCGGCCACCTGCTGCTCGGCATCGTGGTGATGGCACTGCTCGCGGTACTGCTGGCGCTGTGCAGCGAGGCGGACGCGTTCGTGGCGGCCTCGCTCGGCTCGCTGCCGCTGCTGCCCCGGCTGGTGTTCCTGGTGGTCGGCCCGGCGGTGGACGTCAAGCTGTTCGCGCTGCAGTCCGGCACGTTCGGGCGTGGCTTCGCGGCCCGGTTCGCTCCCGCCACCCTGGTCGTGGCGATCGTGTGCGGCACGCTCACCGGGCTGCTGATCTTCGGTGGGGCACGGTGAGACGCGAGACCCAGCACGCGGTGCTCGTGC
>DATAYB010000700.1:0-37814 GCA_036272795.1 Pseudonocardia sp. | reverse complement strand
CCCGGGCCGCCGGCGTTGAGCGCGGAGGGTCGGCTGGCGAAGCTGGTCGGGCTCGCCGGGCTCGAGGTGGACGTGGTGGAGGACGTCCGGTGCGCGTTCGACCTCGTCGACGAGCGTGCGCTGCTCGGCGTCCTGTACAGCGCCGAGCTGGGCCGCCGCGCGGTGGAGCTGGCCGGCCGGACCCCGGTGCGCCGCGCCGTGCTGGCGGGGTTGGCGCCGTACCGGACGGCGGAAGGCGGCTACCGGCTGGAGAACACCTTCCGGCTGGTCGTCGGCCTGCGCTGACCGCCGGGGCGCACCCCACCGAGGCAGCGGGGATAGCCTGGCAGGTATGCCGGACCGGCCCGTCGCGCTCGCCCCACCTCGGTGGCTGGCGCTGCGCTGGCTGCTGGTCACCGTGACCGGCGCCGGGCTGATCGCCATGCACACCCTGATGGGCGTCGGCGGCGGGCACTGTGCTGGAGCGAGCACCGGCGGTATGACCGGTGCTGTGATGATGCCCGGCACCGGGGGGACGTCCATATCGGCGCCCATGACCGGCGCTCCGGCCACGGCGGCCCCGACATCCATGACCGACGGGGTGACCTCGGACGCCACCGGCCACCACGGCTACGGGTCGATGTCGATGCTGGCGCACCTGTGCCTGGCGGTGCTCGTCCTCTTGCTGCTCGTGCTGGCCGCCCCGGCACTGCTCGCCTGGCTGCGCCGCGAGGTCGACGGCTCCGGGCAGCGGCTCACCGGCCACCCGGCCGGCTCCGGGCAGCCCCGCGCGCCACCGCCGACCAACGTACGACTGGCAGAGCTCTGCATCTCGAGGCGCTGATCGGTACCGGTCCACCCCGGTAACCCGATCAACTTCCCGAGAGCGGAGAATCCCGATGTACCCCGGAAAGACCCTTGCGGTTGCGTTTGCCCTGATCATGGCGGCCACCGTGGCCGGCTGTGGCTCCAGTGCCACCCCGGCCGCCACTCCGGCCGGCGCGAGCCCGGCCGCCAGCGCGGCGCCCGCCTCGACGAGCGAGCACAACGACGCCGATGTCACGTTCGTCCAGCAGATGATCCCGCACCACGCCCAGGCGGTTCAGATGGCTGCACTCGCGCCCCAGCGGGCCAGCTCCGCACAGGTCAAGCAGCTCGCCGCCGCCATCCAGGGCGCCCAGCAGCCCGAGATCGACCAGATGACGGCGATGCTGAAGAACTGGGGTGTCCCGGTGCCGGCCACCCCGGCCGCCGGCGGTACCGGTGGTTCCGACCTGGGCGCCATGCCGGGCATGGACCACGGCTCGACCGCGCCCGCTCAGCCCGGCATGGACCACACGGCGATGGCGGGCATGATGTCGGACTCGCAGATGACCCAGCTGGACCAGGCCGGCGGGGCGGCCTTCGACCGGCAGTTCCTGCAGCTGATGATCGCCCATCACGAGGGCGCGGTGCAGATGTCCAGCATCGAGCTGCGGGACGGGAGCAACCCGGAGGCCAAGACGCTGGCCCAGAAGATCACTGACGCGCAGAACGCGGAGATCGCCGAGATGCGCCGCATGCTGAGCTGAGTAGCGGGACGCGCGGCCGGGCCGGTGTGGTCCGGCCGCGCTTTCCGTCCGGTCAGTGCCGGGGTCAGGCCTCGTTGACCACGGCCAGGGTGAAGCCGTCCCAGCCCTTCACACCGACCATCTGCAGTGTGGTGGCGCTGGCCCGGGTGGAGGCGCCGACGTGCTCGGCGAACTGGCGGGAGCCCTGTACGCGGGAGTCCGAGTGGTTCGGGTCGAGGACCTTGCCGTTGCGCACGACGTTGTCCACGATGATCATCGAACCGGGCCTGGCCAGCTCGATCGCCCAGTCGAAGTACGCCGCGTTGTTCTCCTTGTCGGCGTCGATGAAGATCAGGTCGAACGGGGCGCCCTGCTCGGCGGCCAGCTTGGGCAGCGACTCCAGCGCCGGCCCGACCCGAATCTCGACCACGTCGGAAAGGCCGGCCGAGGCGACGTTGGCCCTGGCCACCTCGGCGTGCCGCTCCGCAAACTCCAGGCTGAGCAGCTGGCCGCCGGCGGGCAGCGCCCTGGCCAGCCAGATCGTGCTGTAGCCGCCCAGAGTGCCGATCTCCAGGATGCGACGCGCCCCGGTCGCCGTGGCCAGCAGGGACAGCAGCTTGCCCAGCGTCGGCGAGACCGCGATCTGCGGCAGACCGGCCGCGTCACTGGCGGCCAGCGCAGCCTCCAGCACGGGGTCGTGCCCGATCATCAGCTCGCCGAAGTAGTCGTCGACCGCCGCCCATTGCCGCGCAGCTCGTTCGTCAGCCATGGGGCCATCGTGGCACGGTGCCCCGGGCCCGGCCGGTGATCGGGACTGAGAGAGCTCAGCCGGCGGCGGGGTGCTGATCGAGGGCGCGGCGGGCGACCGCCAGCTGGTGGGCGACCTCGGCGGTGACGACCTCGGCGTAGAGGTCCGCGTGCTCCGGGTGGCCGGAAAGGGCCCGGTAGCGCCACACCACGTCCTCGAGCGCGCTGAGCAGGTGCTCGGTGATGGCCTGGCGCTCGAACTGCCGATCGGTCGTCGGGTAGTCGGTGACGCTGACGGGCTTGGGGGTGCTCAGTACAGACACAGTTCTCTCCTGGGGCGGTGACGTCGGTCAACGGTCCCGGCCGTTCGAGGCGGCCGGATGCGGATCAACTGGTGTGACGTCCCGGCTGACACAACGCGCTCGCGGTGCGTTTGTAGTCCAGGTGACGGCGGCTCACGAGCTCACGTAGGTCCGCCATAACTCCACTAATACCGTGGGAATTGCGGTCCTTCAAGGTGGTTTGGCCCGCATCACGGCCGACGGGCAGTGATGCGCGCGATACCCGGCGGCCCGGCCGGTCCGCGAGGCTCAGTCTGGGCCGCCGCAGGAATTGATTCCCGTGCCGGGCGGTTGTTTTCTTGTTGAGACCTGGGCAGAGCGGCCACAGCGGGTCCGGGACACCGCCGAGCAGCCCACCCACCGGGAGGACCAGATGACCCAGCAACCGATCCCGCTCTCCGTGCTGGACCTGTCGCCCGTGCCGGCCGGGGGCACCTCGACCGACGCGCTGCGCAACACGATCGACCTGGCCCAGGCCGCCGAGCGGGCCGGCTACCACCGGTTCTGGGTGGCCGAGCACCACCTGGCCGAAGGGGTCGCCTCGTCCGCGCCCGCCGTGGTCGTCGCCCTGATCGCCGGCGCCACCGACCGGATCCGGGTCGGCTCCGGCGCCGTGCAACTGCCGAACTCGCCGCCGCTGCTGGTCACCGAGCAGTTCGGCACCATCGCCGCGCTGCACCCGGACCGGGTCGACCTCGGGCTCGGGCGCTTCGACCTGCACAAGATCCTCAGCAAGCGCACGGGCGCCGCGGCCGGGGGAGCACCTGGCGGCGCCCGGTCCGGCCCACCGGACGTGCCGGACCGCGTCGTGGACGGCCTGGTGCTGCCCCGCCCGAGCACCTTCCCCGGTGACCCCGCGACGTACGAGATCCTCGGCAGGCTGCTGAACTACCGGCTGGACGAGCCCGCGCCGAACTACCCCGAGCAGATCGCCGAGGTGCTCGCGTTCATCGCCGGCAGCTACCCCGGTGCCCACGGCCAGCCGCTGCGCGTACTGCCGGCGGAGGGGTCCGACATGCAGGTCTGGGTACTGGGCTCGAGCCCGGGGGAGAGCGCCAGGGCGGCCGGGGCGGCGGGCCTGCCGTTCGCGGCCAGCTACCACATCCAGCCGACCTTCGTGCTGGAGACGATCGCCGCCTACCGGGAGGCGTTCCGGCCGTCCGAGCGGCTGGCGAAGCCGCACGTGATGGTGTCCGCGGACGTTGTGGTGGCCGACGACGACGAGATGGCCGCCGAGCTCGCCGCGCCGTACGGGCAGTGGGTGCTGGAGATCAAGGCCGGCGGCGGCGCGCGCCCGTACGTGACACCGGAGCAGGCCCGCGCCCGTACCTGGACCGACCAGGAGCGGGCCGGCGTCGCGGACCGGCTGGCGACCCAGTTCGTCGGCTCGCCGGCCACCGTCGCGGAGCGCCTGCACACCCTGGCCAGGGTCACCGAGGCCGACGAGGTACTCATCACCAGCGTCACCACCGAGCACACCGACCGCGTCCGCAGCCACGAGCTGCTGGCCAAGCAGTGGATCGGGGCTCAGTCATGAACAGCTCAGTCATGAACAGCTCAGCCATGAGCCGGCCCTCGAGGACCGGGGCGTACCTGGCGGTCGAGCTGGCCGGCGCCGGCCGCCACCCCGCGGCCTGGCGGCTGGCCGACGCCGCGCCGGGCGAGCTTTTCACGGCGGGTTACTGGACCGGGCTGGCACAGCTGGCCGACATCGCGGGGCTGGACTTCCTGGTCATCCCCGACTCGTTCACGCCGCCCGCCGAGGGCCCCGGTGCCGAGGCGACCGTGCGGGGCCGGCTCGACGCGGTCGCCATCGCGGCCCGGGTCGCCCCGGTGACCACGTCGGTCGGGCTGGTGCCGGCGGCCACCGTGACCCACACCGAGCCGTTCCACCTGTCCAAGGCGATCGCCACGCTCGATTTCGTGAGCACGGGCCGGGCCGGGTGGCAGCCCTCGGTGTCCCGCACCCAGGCCGAGGCCGACCTGTTCGGCCGCAAGGGCGTCGCCCCCGCCGATGTGCTGTGGCGCGAGGCCGGCGAGGCGGTCGAGGTCGTGGTCCGGCTGTGGGACAGCTGGGAGGACGGCGCGGTGGTCCGGAACGTGTCCACCGGCCGCTACGTCGACCGCGACAAGCTGCACTACATCGACTTCACCGGCGAGTTCTTCTCCGTGAAGGGCCCGTCGATCACGCCTCGGTCGCCGCAGGCGCGGCCGCCGGTGGTGGTGCACCTGAACGAGGGCGTACCGGACGGCGCCGATGAGCCCGGGGCGCTGGCCGTCGCCGGCCGGTGGGCGGACGCGGTGCGGGTGAGCGCGGCGGATCTGGGGGCGGCGGCCGAGGCGCGCACGCGGGTCCGGGGCTCCGTGTCGGACGCGGGCCGCGACCCGGACGCCGTGCCGGTGCTGCTCGACGTCTCGACGCTGCTCGCGTCCACCGCCGACGAGGCCGCCAGGACCGCCGACCGGCTGGACGGCTGGGCCGAGGCCGCCGGGCAGCCCGCTGCCGACCTGTCGGGGTCGGTGTCGTGGGTCGGTACGGCGGAGCGGCTGGCCGGGCTGATCGGCGACGCCGTGGGTGGTGGCGCGGCGGACGGCGTCACGCTGGTCCCGTGGGCGCTGCCGAGCGGGCTGCGGCTGGTCGCGGACGAGCTGGTCCCGCTGCTGCGGGAACGTGGGCTGCGGCCGGCGGCGGCGCCCGGGGGCGGCCTGCGCGACCGGTTCGGCCTGTCCCGGCCTGCCAACTACTTCACGGAGGCCGGGGTATGAGCGGCGGTATGAGCGGCACACGCAAGAAGCTGATCCACCTGGCCGCGCACTTCCCCGGGGTCAACAACACCACGGTGTGGAGCGACCCGGCATCCGGCAGCCAGACCGACTTCGCCTCGTTCGTGCACTTCGCGCGGAACGCCGAGCGCGGCCTGTTCGACTTCATGTTCCTGGCCGAGGGGTTGCGGCTGCGCGAGCACCGGGGCCAGATCCACGACCTGGACGTCGTCGGCCGGCCGGACACGTTCACCGTGCTGAACGCGATCGCGGCGGTGACCACGCACCTCGGGCTCGGCGGCACGATCAACACCACGTTCAACGAGCCGGTGGAGATCGCCAAGCAGTTCGCATCGCTCGACCACCTGTCCGGTGGCCGCGCCGCCTGGAACCTGGTGACCAGCTCGGACGCGTTCACCGGCGAGAACTTCCGGCGCGGCGGCTTCCTGCGACCCGAGCAGCGCTACGACCGGGCGGCGGAGATCCTCGAGGTCGCCAAGGAGTGGTGGGACAGCTGGGCCGGCGACGCGGTGCGCGCCGACCGGGCCGGCGGGGTCTTCGTGCCGGACGGGGCGATCAGTCCGGTGCGCCACGTCGGTGAGCAGTTCGACGTGCGCGGCCGGTTCGACACGCCGCGCAGCCCGCAGGGCTACCCGGTGCTGCTGCAGTCCGGTGACTCGGACCCCGGCCGGGAGTTCGGCGCCGCCACCGCCGACGCGATCTTCTCCCGGCACGGCACGCTCGAGGCCGGCCAGGCGTTCTTCGCCGACGTCAAGGGTCGCATGCCGCGCCACGGCCGCCGCCCCGACGACCTCAAGATCCTGCCGGCGGCGACCTTCGTACTCGGCGACACTCCGGCGGACGCCGAGGAGCGCGCCGACCACGTACGCCGCCAGCAGGTCGGCGGGCAGACCGCGATCGCGTTCCTGGAGCAGGTCTGGGGCCGGGACCTGTCCGGCTACGACCCGGACGGCCCGCTGCCCGACATCGACCCGGACCCGCAGAACGTCTCGATCACGCGGGGTCGCGTCCGGCACGAGCGGGACACGATGGCGCTGGCGCGGCAGTGGCGTGAGCTGGCGGAGTCGAAGCGGCTGAGCATCCGCGAGCTGATCATCGAGACGACGGCCCGGCAGTCGTTCATCGGTACGCCCGCCCAGGTCGCCGAGCAGATCGACAGCTACGTGCAGGCCGACGCCAGCGACGGCTTCATCCTCGTCCCGCACCTCACCCCGGGCGGCCTCGACAACTTCGTCGCCAAGGTCATCCCCGAGCTGCAGGACCGGGGCAGCTTCCGCACCTCCTACGCCGGCCCCACCCTCCGCGACAACCTCTTCCAGAACACCCCCGATGCACTGGCCGGCGAAGCACTGGCCGGCGAGTCGGGGAATTTGTCCGGGTGAGCCGCGGATTCTGACAGCGCCCGTCGGCTCGTGACAGGCGAGTCGCTGGATTTTGTAGCGCGAGTCGCTGGATTGTGCAGGTTGAGTCGGGGGATTCCGCGGGTCCGGCCTGACCGAATCCGCGACTCACCCTGACAAATTCCCCGACTCGCCGGGTAGGTCAGTTGGCCGCGAGCTCCCAGGCGACTGTGAGGGCGGCGTCTCGGTGTTCCGTGGTGGTCGTTGGTGTGTGGAGTGCCGTCAGCGAGAGGCGGGCGCGGAGGGCGGCGGCCGGGTCGACGTGCCCGAACGGGCTGGTACCGCCCGAGGTGAGCAGCCCGGCCAGCTCGTCCAGCCGCCGGTGCACCTCGGTCGCGGCCGGCATCTCGCGCAGCCCGGCCCGGTCGGCGTCCAGGAACCGCACGAGCCGCCCGTGCCGGCCGTCGAGCAGCTCGGCGTAGCGGCGCAGCAGCTCCCGCCGGGCGTCCGGGCCGGCCGGCTGGGACCGTCCCCAGGCCAGCAGCTCGTCCAGCGGGCCGGTGAACTCGTCGGCCAGGCCGGCCAGGATGTCCTCCTTCGTGGCGTAGTGGTGGTAGACCGCCGCCTTGGTGATCCGCAGCCGTTCGGCGAGCTCGCGCAGCGACGCCCGCTCGTAGCCCCGCTCGCCGAACAGCTCCAGCGCCACCGCCCGAATGGCTGCGCGGGTGTCAGGCCGGCGGTCGGCCGCGGTGTTGCGAGTGACCGCGCCGCCATCGACGAGGTTGCGTCCCGCTGCCCTGCGGCCTACCGCTCTGCTGCCAACCATGCCGGCCCCCCGCCCACGATGTGCGGCGCAGCCTACGGGTGCGGCTCGGATCAGGGCCGCGCGTGCCGGGTGGAGGTTCGCTCCGCCGCAGCCAGCCAGAGCGCGGCGAGCAGGCCGAGTACCGAGGCACCGGTGAGCCACCAGAACGCGGTGTGGAAGGCGGGTCCGGCGCCGGCCGGCAGCGCGCCGGTGAGGACGACCGCGAGCAACGCGCCGCCGAGTGCGCCGCCGATCCGCGCGACGATGTTGACCTGCGTGGTGGCGTCGGGCAGCTGAGCGGGGCTGACCGCGCGGTAGGCCGACGCGGTGGGCGGCATCATGGCGGCCGCGAGCGCAAACCCGCGCAGTACGAGCAGAGACTGGACGAGCACGTCGCCGGCATGCAGGTCGAGCAGCGCGAACGGCACCGTGGCCGCCACCGAGAGCACCCCGCCGCCCAGGCACACGGGGCCGCCGCCGAACCGGTCCACCAGCCGCCCGGTGACCGGCAGCGCCACCACGTTGCCGATGCTCATCGAGATCAGCAGCAGCCCGGTGGCCAGCGTGTCCTCGCCCCGGCCGAGCTGGAAGTAGAGCGGGAAGAGCAGCCCGGCGCCGAACATCGCGGCGCTGGTGAACACGGTGGTCGCACTGGCCGCCGCGTAGCTGGGTACGGCGAACAGCCGCAGGTCCAGCACCGGATTGGCCCGGCGCAGGCTGCGCACCGCGAACCAGCCCAGCGCCAGCACCCCGAGCACCACCGGCACCGCCGCCCCCTCGGCGGCCAGGGTGCCGCGCTCGCCCCACGCCGTGCAGCCGTACACGAGCAGCGGCACACCGAGGCCGACCAGCAACAACCCCAGCCGGTCCAAGGGCCCGCCGCCGTCGGAAGCCGCACCGCCCCGAGGCAGGTACCGCCACCCGAGCAGCACACCCGCCACCCCGATCGGCACGTTCACCCAGAACAGCCACGGCCACGGGCCCAGCCGCAGGAGCAGTCCGCCCGCGCTCGGCCCCAGCGCGGGCGCGAGGGTCACCACGATCCCGAGCGTGGCCATCACCCGCCCCAGGCGCCCTGGCCCGACCGCCGTCCCGATCACCGTGAGCCCCGCCGGCACCACCAACCCCGCGCACAGCCCCTGCAGCACGCGCAGTGCCACCAGCCAGCCCAGCGAGCCGGCCAGCGCGCACAACGCCGACGCCGCCGTGAACCCGGCGAGCGCGGCCAGCCACAGCCGGGCCGGCCCGAATCGCCTGGTCAGCCAGCCGGACGCGGGCAGTGAGACGGCGAGGGCGAGCAGGTAGCCGTTGGCGACCCACTGGGCGGTGCCGAGAGCTGAGCCGAGGTCGCGGGCCACGGTGTCCAGCCCGACGTTCACCACGGACGTGTCCAGCTGGCCGGTGAACGCGCCGAACGCCGCGATCGCCGCGATCCGCCAGACCGTGTACGGGATCTTTGCCGTGGCGTCCTCGGCAGTCGCCGTACAGGTCTGATCTCGCAGCGCGGGGTCCCTCACGATGCCGCCCGGCGGACCGTGCGCAGGGCCCCCGACCAGCTCAGCAACTGGTCGAGCAGCGTCTCCAGCTTCTGCTCCTGGTGTGGGCCGGCGGTGACCCGGCCGCCGTCGGCGTTGTCGAACTCGGTCATCAGGGACAGGGCGACGGTGGTCCGCACGTCGGCGACCTGCAGCTCGCCCAGCACGCCGCGCAGGTGCTCGGCCGCCCTCGCGCCGCCGGCGTCGACCCCGTAGCTCACGATGCCGGCGGCCTTGTCGCCCCACTCGGCGTACAGGTAGTCCAGCGCGTTCTTCAGCGCGGCCGGGATGGAGCGGTTGTGCTCCGGGGTGACGAACAGGTAGCCGTCGAACTCCGCGACCCGCGCAGACCAGGCCAGGGTGTGCGGGCGGGAGTAGTCGCCGGTGATGGCCGGCGCCGGCTCGTCGAGCAGCGGGAGGGCCTGCTCGGCGAGGTCGACCAGCTCGAACTTGGTGTGCTCGCGGCGGACGGCGCGTTGCAGCACCCAGTCACCGATCGCGTCGGCGCGTCGGCCGGGACGCGTGCTGGCGAGCACAACTGCGATCTTCAGCGGGACCTCTGGCGGGTTCATGGGGATCCTTCCGGGTGGCTTGCTCGGTCAAAAGTAAAGTACAACGTGCATGGCAATAATGCCACCGCTAGGGTGATCGGGATGACGCTGGACAACGAGGAGGTCCCGACCCGGCCGCGCCGGGGACGGGCGCCGAAACGTGCCGCGATCATGACCGCGGCAAGGGCGGTGTTCGGCCGCGAGGGCTACATGCGGACCAGCATCGACGCGATCGCGGGCGAGGCCGGCGTGTCCACCCGGACCATCTACAACCACTTCGAGAGCAAGGAACAGCTCTTCGGCGTCGTGCTGGAGGTCAGTGCCACCCAGGTCGCGCGGACGTTCCTGGAGACGCTGAACCGGGAGCTACCGCCGGGTCCGCCGACGGCGGACCGCCTCGAGGACGACCTCGTCGTGATCGGGCGGGCGCTGGTCCGGCAGTCCCTGGACCACCCCGAACACTTCGCCATGATCCGGCAGATCAGCGCCGAGTCCGCGCATTTCCCGCCCGAGACGCTGCAGGCCTGGCGCGAGGCCGGCCCGCTGCGGGTGCGCCGCGAGGTGGCCGACCGGCTGAAGGGCTTCGCCGACCGGGGGCTGCTCGCGGTCGCGGACCCGTTCCGGGCGGCCGCCCACCTGGTCGCGCTCGCCTCGGCCGAGCTGACCCTGCAGTACACCCCGTGGGGCGACCCGATGGGCTCCTCGACGCTCGACGAGTCGATCGCCGCCGCCGCCCGGGCTTTCCTGCACGGCTACGCGGTGATCGACCCGGCTGCTCTGCCCGGTTCGGCTGCTGTGTCCGGTTCGGCTGCTGTGTCCGACCGGGCCGCGCGCTCAGCTGTGTCCGACCCGACGTCCACCGGTGTCACCGCCGCCGAGTGAGCTCGGGCAGAGTGGGGGCATGCGGAGCTCGGAGACGTACTGGTTCCGGATCGCGGCGGTCGCCGAGGCGATCTCGTGGACCGGGCTGCTCATCAGCATGGTGTTCAAGTACCTCGTGGTGCACAACGCGGCGGGGGTGCACCTGTTCGGCCCGATCCACGGCGTGCTGTTCATGGTCTACGTGGCACTGTCGATCGTCATGTGGCGGCGCCAGCACTGGTCGACCACGGTCGGCGTGGTCGCCCTGTTGTCCAGCATCCCGCCCTACGGCACGGTCGTGTTCGAGCGCTGGGCCACGCGCACCGGCCGGCTCGTGGAAGCTGGTTCGCCCGCGGAGAAGCCGCTCGCGGCCCAGTAGTCGGGTCAGGGTCAGCGCTCGCCCAGTGGGCCGAGCGGGCCGAGGGGGCGCAGCCCGGTGACCGGGGCGCCCAGGTCGACCAGCTTGTTCAGTGCCGGCAGCGCGGACGCGATGGAGTGTTCCTCGTCGTGGGACAGCTCGTCGAGCAGCCCCGAGAGCTGGATCGCCCGTGCCTTGCGGCGCTGGTCCAGCAGCTGCTGCCCGGCCGGCGTGATGTGCACCATGACGACGCGCCGGTCGTCGGTGTCGCCGCGCCGCTCGGCCAGCCCGTTGCGCTCGAGGCGGGACACCAGCTGGGTCATCGCGGGTTGGGTCACGCCCTCGCGCGCGGCGAGGTCGGAGAGCCGGTGGGGGCCGGCGTTCGCGAGCCGGGCGAGCGTGGACGCCGTGGTCAGGCTGATCTCGCCGGCCGGGGTGAGCAGCCGGATCAGCCCGATCAGCCGTTCCAGGCCGGCTACGATCGCGTAGCGTTCGGCGGTGGGAGCGGGGGCTTGTGCCGATATCTCTGTCATGTCGCAATCACCCGGTCAATGTATCACGCACTTATATAAAACGAGTTATGCTAATCCTATGGAGAACGTAACTCCGAACCCCTGCACCGGCGACGGCCCCGGCGTGATCCTGGTGGCCGTCGACGGGTCGACCACTTCGGTCCGGGCCGCGGCCTGGGCCGGCGGCTTCGCCCGCCGGCAGGGGTCCAGGCTGCTGTGCATCTATGTGGCCACCCGGCCGGCCCTCGCCGGCCTGGCGCTGACCGTCGGCGCCGAGCTGACCATCGAGCAGGACATGGACCAGGTGGCCAAGGAGCTCGGTGAAGAGCTCAAGGCCAGTGCGGCGAGCTACAACGTGCCGCTGGAGTTCGTCGTGCGACCGGGCGACCCGGTGACCGAGATCGTGCGGATGGCGGACGAGGTGAAGGTCGACGCGGTGGTCGTCGGGGCCTCCACGCAGGCCGGCCATCGCCTGATCGGGTCCGTCGCGGTCCGCCTGGTGCGGATGGGGCGATGGCCGGTCACCGTGGTGCCGTGAGTCATCCGATCGGGGATCATGGTGACGCATGGTGCGGCGGCCGAGGCACGTTCGGCGGTCAGCGGCAGGTGCACGACGACGGATGGTCAACTGCTGGCCGCTCGTCGCGCCCAGATGTGCGGCGGTCTCACTGAGCGCAACCAAGTCGACCTGTAGCTCACCCTTCCGATACCTTCGCTCTCGGATCAGTAAAGGCCAGGTAACGAACAGGGCACGGATTCCCCAGTCCGCCGGTCCCCGAACCGGAGCCCATCCCGGCCAGGTCCGGAAGGTAGGAAATGTCACGGCACCGCTCCCCACGTGGCCGTTCGGGCGAGACGACGTCCGTCGTCGAGCTGAGCGGCTCGGTTCCCCTGCCGAGGGTGGCCGGGCTCGATCCGAGCACGGCGGACCACGAGCAGGACCAGGTCGGGCTTTCGCCTGTCGAGTCGTCCCCCCTGCTGCCACGCCCCCGGGTCTCCCAGTCCGGTCCGATGGCGGCCGTCGCACCGCCGGGCTCGGCGTCGGCGACGGTCGGGCCACCGGACCTGGCTGGTGCGCCGGCTGGCCAGCCGGTTGATCCGTCGATCCCGGCTGGTCCGCCGACGATGCGTGCGGTCGTGCCGGGCCAGCGGTCGGACTCCGGCGTCGGGATGATCCCGCCGATCGGTGCCGGTCCCGGTACAGGCTCACCGTCAGGGCTGCAGCCCGCGTCCGCCTGGGAGTGCTGGCGGCCGGAGCCGGACCTCGAGCCGGACGCCGACGACCTCGCACCGGACGGCGGTCGGCACTCCGCCAGGGCCGAGGGCGCCACCGGGTCGCTCCGGTCGGTCGAGCCCTTGCCGGCGGTCGACCCGCTCGGGTCCGTGCCTCCCGCCGCGCCGGTCGACCGGTTCCGTCCTGTCGAGTCGTTCCGGCCGGTGGAGGAACTGCCGCCGGTCAACGAGTTCGAGCACGCGGTGGGCTTCCGGGCCGCCTGGGACATCCAGTCGGACACCGAGCCGCACCCGGTCGACGATCTGCGACCGGTCGAGCAGCACCGCTACGCCCAGCAAGCCCCGGAGCTGTTCGGGGACCTCTCACCGGTCGAGCACCCCCACGCCGAGCAGTTGCCGGCGCCGGAATGGGCCCCGACCGGTGACCCAGAGCAGGCCGCGGCGCCCCAGCCCGCCGCGGCCTTCCATCCCGCCTCGGACTGGGCGGCGAGCCGCGGCTTCGAGCTCGCCGCCGACGAGTACCCGCTGGCTCCTGAGGAACTCGCGGCGATCGGGCACGAGCGGTCCGAGGGCGGTGTGTCCGCGCCTGTTTCGGCGCCCGCGCCCGCTCCGGCGCAGAGGCCCGAGCCGACCGCTGTGCCGACTTCTGTGCCGACCGCTGTGCCGACTTCTACGTTTCACCCGGCTTCGGACTGGGTGGCCAGCCGTGGGTTCGAGCTCGCCGCCGAGCCGGCACCGCAGGCCCGGACCGTCGGGCCCGGGCGGGGCGTCGAGTCCACCGCGCCGGGTCTGCCGACCGGGTACCTCGAACCGGCGGGAGCGAACGAGACGACCGGGGAGATCGCCCGGATCGGGCGCTTCGACCGGACCGGGCACGCCGAGCCGGCCGAGCTGTCCGAGCACGCCGAGCTGCCTGGACACGCCGAGCTGCGTGGACACGCCGAGCTGCTCGACTCCCAGCTGCTCGACGACGGCGAGCTGGACGAGGACGGCGAGCAGTACGAGCAGTCCGAGCACTACGAGCCGTCGGCCGGTGGCTTCAAGCCGGCACTCGGCTACGAGCAGGATGACGACTTCGAGCTGACGGGGGAGCCGAGGCTGGCCACCGTCCGCCAGTCACCGGCCGTCGACATGGGCGCCACCACGGTCTTCGGCGCCGCGAAGGTCACCCGCGCCGACGCCTTCGACGACGAGTCGGACGAGGACGACGACGAGGACGCCACCACCGTGCTCGCGCCGGGCCGTGCCCGTGCCAGGCGGGGCGCGACCGAGACCGACCGGCCGCGCCGGACCGGGATCCGGCGGTTGCTGCCGGCGCGCCCCGGTGCGCGGACGATCGTGCTGGTCGTGGGCACCGTGGTCGGCCTGCTGGTAGGCGCGACGGTGCTGGTGGGTTTCGGCAAGTCGCTCTGGTCCACGCCCGACCGCGACGCCGACACCACGCACAACGCGACGCAGCCGCCGGACCTCGCACCGCCGCCTGCCCTGCCGACCACCGACCCGGCCGCCGACGCGCGGGACCGGGCGAAGAAGCAGGCCGACGCGGCCAAGAAGGCGGCCGAGGGGGCAGGCAGTGGCATCGGCACAGGCGCGGGCGACTCGGTGCTGTCGCTGGCGAACTGCACGAAGCGGGTCGGTGACGGGGCGAGCCTGCAGCAGGCGCTGGCCGCCGCGACGCCCGGCCAGAAGATCTGCGCGGTCGGCAACATGGGTGGCAGCCGGCTGCAGGTGAGCCGGTCCGGCACGCCGGGCAACCCGATCACCGTGATCGGCAACGGGTCGACCCCTGTCAAGGGCATCACCGTGGACGCCAGCAACGTCGTGGTCGGCGGCTTCAGCGCGGTCAACCCGCAGGCGCCCGGCATCGAGCTGACCGGCAACAACATCACCGTGCGCAACAACACCGTGAAGCACCCGACCGGCGGCGACTACGACGGCCTGCGGTTCTTCGGCAGCAACCTCAAGATCCTCGACAACACGATCACCGACATCAGCCCGGACGGCAGCGGGGCGCACGCCGACTGCATGCAGACCTTCGCCACCGACGCGCAGAGCCCCGCCAGCCAGAACGTGCTGATCAACGGCAACAGGTGCGAGCGGATCGACAACCAGTGCCTGATCGCGGAGGGCCCGAACAGCAGCGCAGGCGACGGCAGCGGCCAGGGGCGCAGCGCGAACATTACGTTCACCAACAACACGTGCGACGTGAGCGCGTCGCAGGCGCTGCAGATCGACGACGTGCAGGGCATGAAGGTCACCGGCAACACCATCACCGGTAAGCCGGACAAGGCGTTCTCGTTCCAGAACAAGGCCACCGGCGCCGTCGTCGCGGCGAACAAGATCGCGGCCGGGATCGGTTACCAGGTCGGCATGGACTCGAGTTCGCAGGCCGGCTACCAGGGCCCCTCGGTCGGCGGCGAGCCGTGAACCCGCGCCTACCTGTGACCGAGAACAAGATCACTTAGCCACGACGGACCCCAACAGCTGGATCCGCTCCCACCGGCCCCGCATCGGTTCCTCGGTGCGGGGCCGAGCTGTGTGCAGCCTGGGTCCAAGAAAGAACAGTCTGTAAGGGAGCGGTAACGCGCAGCGGGCGGATGGTGGCCGGGGGCGGCCATAGGCTGCCGGGGTCCCCGGAAATCAGCATGAAGGCGCGGCTCCCCATGATCTTGCTGGTCGTCATCGGTCTGCTCGCTGGCGTGATCACCAGCATCTCACCGTGCGTGCTGCCGGTGCTGCCGGTGGTGCTCGCGGCGGGCACCCGGCCGGACGGCGCCCGGCGCTCCTGGCGGCCCTACGGCGTGGTCGCCGGGCTGGTGGTCAGCTTCACCGCGTCCACCCTGTTCGGCTCGCTGGTGCTCAGCGCGCTGCACCTGCCGCAGGACCTGCTGCGCGACGCCGGTGTGCTCGTCCTGGTGCTGATCGGGCTCGGGTTGCTGTGGCCCCGGCTCGGTGAGCTGCTGGAACGGCCCTTCGTGCGGCTGCGCGGGCGGCCGGTGGACCCGAACCGTAACGGGGTGGTGCTCGGGCTCGGGCTCGGCCTGCTCTTCGTGCCCTGCGCCGGCCCGGTGCTGGCGGCGATCGCGGTGGTCGGCGCCTCGCACCGCGTCGGCCTCGATGCGCTGGTGCTGACCGCGGCGTTCGGGGTCGGCGTCGGCATTCCGCTGCTGGTCCTCGCGCTGGCCGGCGACGCGATCAGCCGGCGCACCGGTGTCGTGCGGCGGCACGCCCGCGGGTTCCGACTGACGGCGGGGGTGGTGCTGATCGTGGTGGCCGCCGCGATCGGGCTGAACCTCACCGACGGCCTGCAGCGCAACGTGCCCGGCTACACCACCGCCCTGCAGAACCTGGTCGAGGGCAGCTCCGGCGCCACCGACAAGCTGCACAGCCTCGCCGCCGGCGCTCCGGGTGGGCCGGGGGCCGCGGCGGGCCCGGGCAGTGCGGCGGGCCCGAGCGATGGGGCGGTGGCGCCGGACCAGAGCTGCGCCGAGGGCGTGGACACCCCGGTCAACTGCGGCACCGCGCCCGAGCTGACCGGCATCAACGGCTGGCTCAACACCCCGGGCAACCAGCCGCTGAGCCTGAGGTCGCTGCGCGGCAAGGTCGTCCTGATCGACTTCTGGACATACAGCTGCATCAACTGCCAGCGCACGCTGCCACACCTGGAGGCCTGGTACCGGGCCTACCACAACGCCGGACTGGAGATCATCGGCGTGCACACCCCGGAGTTCGCGTTCGAGCACGTGCCTTCGAACGTGGCCGAACAGTCGCGCGCCCTCGGCGTGGCGTACCCCGTGGCCATCGACAACGACTACGCGACCTGGAACGCCTACAGCAACCAGTACTGGCCGGCCGAGTACCTGGTCGACCCCTCCGGCGTGATCCGGCACGTGTCCTTCGGGGAGGGCAACTACGGCACCGCCGAGGAGCTGATCCGCCAGCTGCTGGTGGAGCGCAACCCGGAGCAGCAGCTGCCGCCGTCGACGGAGGTCGCGGACGCCACGCCGACCGGCGAGCAGACCGGCGAGACGTATCTGGGCTACCACTACTCGCCGCTGCACCTCGCCGGCGCCGACCTGGACCGTGACCACCCCGCCGCGTACCGGTTCCCGGCTTCGCTGGATGCCGGCAGCTTCGCCCTCGGCGGCACCTGGACCGCCGGCTCGGAGGCGCTCACCTCGGGTCAGGACGCCCGGCTGCGGCTGAGCTTCCACGCCGCCAAGGTGTACCTGGTGCTCGGTGGCCAGGGCACGGTCACGGTGAGCAGGGACGGCCACCAGACCGCCGTCATCCCGGTCAACGGCGTGCCCCAGCTCTACCCGCTGGTCGACGACCCCACCGACCGCGACTCGACCCTTGAAATCGCCGCCACCCCGGGTGTTCAGGCCTACGACTTCACCTTCGGTTAGAGACCGAGTACCGGGGCCTCCGCGTGGCGGGCTGCCTGCTGGCGGGCGTAGTGGCGGGCGACCCGGGCGCGGTTGCCGCAGACGGTGGAGCACCACTGGCGGCGCGGGTCCGAGCGGACGAAGTACCGCCAGCAGGCGGGCGCGACGCACGCCAGTAGCTCGCCGGAGAAGACCTGTACGCCGTCCTCGGCCAGGCGGCCGAGCAGCGCCGCCGGCCCGGTCGCCGAGCACCGCCGGACCAGCGCGGAGCTGCTGTCTCCAGCGGCTTCTCCCGGCCAGGCCAGCTCGAACCACCAGCGCGCGCTGCCCGCGATCTCGTTGAGCACGCGGAGTGCCTCGCCGGCGCCGATGTCCGGTGCTGCCGCGATGGTCGGGGTCGCGCCGGCCACCCGCGCCGCGACCGCTCGCAGCGCGTCGCGCAGCCGCCGCAGCCCGGCCAGGTCCAGTTCCTTCCCGTCGGCGGGGATCGACCGGAACAGGGCGGCGTCGTCCTTGTCCAGCTCGCGCCCCTCGATGCCGTCCAACCAGGCACGCAGGCCGCGCTCGTCGGCCGCTGAGCCGGGCTCCCCGTAGCGCTCGTCGCCGAGCGTGTTGAGCAGCTCGACGGCCAGTGGCTGTTGCTCGTCCCGCATGGCTCCACCATACCTCTCCCTAATGGCAAGTGTGAGCGAAGCCATTTGGCAGATCGAGCAGGCGCATGACATCATCACTAATGAGATCAATGACAGATATCATTAGATACGGAGTGACTGCCATGAGCACGCTGGCCCAGATCGACCCCGCCACCGACCCCGAGCTGTTCGGCGAGGTCAAGAAGGCAATGGGGGTCGTGCCGAACATGACCAAGGTGATGGCCAACAGCCCGGCCGCCCTGCGAGGGTTCCTCGCACTGTCGAAGGCACTGAGCGAGGGGGTGCTGCCGGCCGCGGTCCGCGAGCGGCTCGCCCTGGCCACCGCCGAGCGCAACGGCTGTGACTACTGCCTCTCCGCGCACAGCTTCATGGGCACGAACGTTGTCAAGATCGGGACGGCGGAGGTCAGCCGGGCCCGCGAGGCGAGGTCGGCCGACCCGCATGCGGCGGCGCTGCTCCGCCTTTCGGACGCGCTCGTGCAGGGCCAGGGCACGATCAGCCCGGAGACGCTGCAGGCCGTCCGGGACGCCGGGGTCACCGACGCCGAGATCACCGAGGTGGTGGCGAACATCGCGCTGAACGTGTTCACCAACTACTTCAACATCCTGGCCGACACCGAGATCGACTTCCCGACCGTCGTCCGCGCCCACGGCAAATGAGGTCTGGAGGGAACTGGCGCGCGCGACCCCCGTGAGTGGCGAGTTGGGCGATAGCCCAACTTGCCAATCACGGCTTCTGAACAGGGGTTATCCGCAGACCGCGCCCTCGGCGGCCGAGCTGACCAGCTTGGCGTACTTGCCGAGCACGCCGCCGGTGATGAACGGCGGGACCGGCTGCCATCCGGCACGGCGGCGCGCGAGCTCGTCAGCGGGCACGTCCAGGTTGAGCTCGCGCCTGTTCATGTCCAGGGTGATCGAGTCGCCGTCCCGGATCAGCGCGATCGGGCCGCCGTCGGTGGCCTCCGGGGCGATGTGGCCGATGCACAGGCCGGTGGTGGCGCCTGAGAAGCGGCCGTCGGTGATGAGCAGCACGTCCTTGCCGAGGCCAGCGCCCTTGATCATCCCGGTGACGGCGAGCATCTCGCGCATGCCCGGCCCGCCGCGTGGCCCCTCGTAGCGGATCACCACCACGTCGCCGGCGACGACCGTGCCGTTGCCCACCGCGTCGAGCGCACCTTGCTCCCGGTCGAAGACCCGAGCCGTCCCGGTGAACACCGCCGAGTCGAAGCCGGCGCTCTTCACCACCGCGCCGTCCGGCGCCAGCGAGCCACGCAGGATCGTCAGCCCGCCGGTGGGGTGGATGGGGTTGTCCATCGTGTGCACGATCTTGCCGTCGAGGTCGGGCGGGGCGAGGTCGGCGAGGTTCTCCGCGACGGTCCGCCCGGTCACGGTCAGGGCGTCGCCGTGCAGCACCCCGGCGTCCAGCAGTGCGCGCATCACCACCGGCACGCCGCCGACCTGGTCCACGCTGGCCATCACGTACCGGCCGAACGGCTTGACGTCGGCCAGGTGCGGCACGCGGTCGCCGATCCGGTTGAAGTCGTCCAGGGTCAGGTCCACGCCGGCCTCACGGGCGATGGCCAGCAGGTGCAGCACGGCGTTCGTCGAGCCGCCGAAGGCCATCACCACGGCGATGGCGTTCTCGAACGCCTCCATGGTCAGGATCTGCCGGGCGGTGATCCCGTGCGCGATCAGGTTCACGACCGCCTCGCCGGACGCGCGGGCGATGCCGTCGCGGCGCCGGTCCACGGCCGGCGGGCTGGCCGAGCCGGGCAGCGCCATGCCCAGCGCCTCGGCCGCGCTGGCCATCGTGTTGGCCGTGTACATGCCGCCGCAGGCGCCCTCACCCGGGCAGATGGCCTTCTCGATCTCGGTCAGCTCGTCGCGGGTGATCAGGCCGCGCAGGCACGCGCCGACCGCCTCGAACGCGTCGCTGATGTTGACCTCCCGGTCGCCCACCTTGCCGGGCAGGATCGAGCCGGCGTAGACGAACACCGCGGCGAGGTCGAGGCGGGCGGCGGCCATCAGCATGCCCGGCAGGCTCTTGTCGCAGCCGGCCAGCAGCACCGTGCCGTCGAGCCGCTCCGCCAGCACCACGGTCTCCACCGAGTCGGCGATGATCTCGCGGCTGACCAGCGAGTAGTGCATGCCGACGTGGCCCATCGAGATACCGTCGGACACCGAGATCGTGCCGAACTCCATCGGGAACCCGCCCGCCCGGTGCACACCCTCCTTGGCGGCGATGCCCAGCCGCTGCAGCGACAGGTTGCACGGGGTGATCTCGTTCCAGCTGGACGCGATGCCGATCTGCGGCTTGCGGAAGTCCTCGTCCCGCATGCCGACCGCGCGCAGCATGCCCCGGGCGGCGGTGCGCTCCAGGCCGTCGGTGACTTCGCGGCTGCGCGGCTTGAGATCGTGCTGACCGGTGGTGGTGGTCGGTGCGGGCATGGGGGCCTCTCGAGGGGACGGGTGCGTCGTCGGGAGGCCCCAGTCTGCTCGCCCGGGAGCAGGCCAGCGCGGTGAACCCAGCCGGCGTGCCTGGAGATCGGTTCGGCGAGGTGGACCTGGTCTGTGTGCCTGGCAACCGTCGAGGGGAGTGGACTCGTCGGCAGGGACGTCCCCGGTCTAGTACGCCCACTTCGGGTCTCGTGCCGGTGCTGTGCCAGTCCGGTGCGGATCCTCAGCCGGGTGGGTGCCGCCCCGTTGCCGGCCGTGCGGACGGGGTTGGCAGACTGCGCGGGATGAGCGGCCGGACCAGCTATTCACCGACCCGCCCCGAGGGGCCCCGAAGCAGACCAGCGGGCTCCATGCGCCGGCACGTCGCCGCGCTGCTGGCCGGGGTCGGCTTCCTGCTGCCCCCGCTGCTCGCGGGCTGCACCGCGCCCGACGCGGCTCCGCACGGCTCGCGGGTCGGAGCGCTCGGGCCCGTGCCCGCCGGGCCGGCGATGGTCGAGGCGTTCACCGACAGCGCGCTGGTCCGCGGCACACCCGGCCCCCGGCGCACCGCCCCGCCGGCCGGGCAGCCGTTGCCACCGGGTGTGCCGGTGCCTCCGGCCGGTAGCAACCAGCTGGTCACCGTGCTCGTGCCCGCCGCGACCAGCACCACCGGCACCCTGCGGACCTGGCAGCGGACCCCGAGCGGGGGCTGGAACAGCGTGCTCGGCCCCGTCAAGGTCAAGGTCGGCACCGACGGCATCGGCACCGCCCGCGAGGGCGTCAACCGCACCCCGAGGGGGACCTTCCCGCTGGACCGCGCATTCGGCCGGCAGCCCAACCCGGGCACCGCGCTGCCCTACCAGCGGGTCGGCGACAGCGACTGGTGGGTCAGCGACGCGAAGAGCCCGGCGTACAACACCATGCGCAGCTGCCAGCCCGGGACCTGCACCTTCGACGAGAGCGCGGGGGAGAACCTCGGCCGGGCCGGCGCGAGCTACGACTACGCGATGGTGATCGGCTACAACACCGCCCCGGTGCAGCCTGGCGCGGGCTCGGCGTTCTTCGTGCATGTGGACGCCGGCGCGCCCTCGGCGGGCTGTGTCGAGGTACCGCGTGCCGACGTGCTCAACCTGCTGCGCTGGTTGGTGCCCGCCCAGCAGCCCCGCATCACCATCGGGCTGGGCTGACCTCGGACTGGGCCGGGCTGGGCCGAGGCTCAGGGCGGCCCGGTGCGGTGACAAGGCATGGCTATCCGCCGTTCGGGCGCTCTCAGGTTTATCTTTGGGTCGATCGGTAATCTCAGACGTCATGCATATCGACCACCTGTTGCTTGCCAGCGCGCTGGCACTGCTGGTGTGTGTGGTCCCGGTGGCCGTGCTGGTCCCGCTGGCCCGCCGCGCCGGCTGGCCCGACCGGGCGGTCCGCCGCCCGGTGCTCATCGGCGGGGCGATCGCGCTCGTCCTGCTGGTTGCGCAGTTGCTGGTGGTGATCGGTGTCGAGACCGGCCAGCTCACCGGCGCCGACCACTCGGTGCTGAGCTGGGTTCTGGCGAACCGGCACGGCTGGGCCACCGGGGTGGCCATCGTGGCGTCCACGATCGGCGGCACCCCCGCGATGACGACGCTGACCGTCGCCGCCGTGCTCGTACTGCTGTACCTGCGGCGCTGGCCGGCCGCTCTGCTGCTGGGCGCGAGCGCGGCGGGGGCCGGCCTGCTCGTGCGCGGGTTCAAGGCCCTCTATGGCCGCCCCCGCCCGCCGAAGGCCGACCAGGTCATCCACTACGGCGGCCACTCGCTGCCCTCCGGGCACGCACTCGGCAGCATCGTGGTGCTCGGGCTGCTGACCGCCACGCTCGTGCCCGCGCTGCGCGGGGCGGCCCGGCTGTGGGTGCTGCTCGGCGCGGTGGCGCTCGTCGTGCTCGTCGGCTGGTCGCGCGTCTACCTCGCCGCGCACTGGCTGACGGACGTGCTCACCGGCTGGCTGCTCGGCGGCGCCTGGCTCGCCCTCGCGGTGACCGGCCTGGTGCTGCTGTCCAGGTCGGCGGACCGGCGCGACAACGGCATGCCCATGATCATCGACACGGACGCGGCACCCGCCCGCCGCTGAGCAGGGTCGGTGGGGGCTGGGCGGCCGGGTTCAGTTGGTGCGGGAGTGGACGTCCCAGACGGTGACGTCGTCGCGGTGCTCGCCGCGGCCGAGGAGCTGGTCCAGCGTGGTGCGTAGCGCGGCCTCGTTGTAGACGTCGCCGGGCAGCACGACGACGTCCGTCCGCCAGGACCGCAGGTCGGCGAGCGCCGTGGCGCGTTCCTTCGCGCCGATCGGAGGCACCTGGCCGCTGATCAGCACGCCCGCCAGCAGCAGTGAGGTGGGGCGCCGGTCCGCGCCGTAGATGCCGACGCGGTCCGGCCCCGGACCCGGTCCGACGAAGTACCCCTCCACCAGCGGGAACGCGAACCCGGTCGCCACCTGCCAGTGCAGCGCCGAGGCGTTGCCCGGGTCGGGCGGCGGCACCGCGAGCACGGAGCGGCCGGGCCCGACGAACTGTCGCCAGTCGCCCGAGCTGAAGAACACCGGGGCGGCCGGCCGGGGCACGGTGTCGAAGCGCACCGGCAGGATCGGCAGCACCCCCGCCGCGAGCGCGACGAACCAGAGCCGCCGCGAGGTCAGCCACCGCAGGGCCACCCAGGGCGGCCGGCTCGGCGGGCGGGTCAGCGCCCGGTCGCTCGCCATGGCCAGCAGCAGGCCCATCGCGGGCAGGCAGGCCAGGGTGAGCCGCGCCTCGATCAGTGAGCTGAACAGCGGCAGCTCGGCCATCGCCAGCCACGGACCGGGTACCGAGGTCGGCACCGTGTCGAGGTACAGCGGGGTACCCAGGGACAGCGCGCCGAGCACCAGCACGGTGATCGCGGCGAGCCGGGCCGGCACCTCACGCCACAGCCAGACGGCGGCGACCAGCAGCAGCACCAGCAGCGGCCAGCCGAAGAAGGCGTTCTGCTCGGTCGGGTTGGGCACCTGCTGACCGGGGTGCAGCAGCTGGCCACCGACGGACTGCCGGGGCAGCGTGCCGAAGCTGGCCAGGTCGTTGCCGGCCGGGCCGTGGCTGAGCCGGTGGTAGCTGGCCGGCCCCGCGAACTGCACCCACAGCGGGTAGCCGACCAGCAGCACGCTCACCACGGCGGCCACGCCAAGGCCGGCCAGCATCGGCCGGGCCGCCGCGAGCAGCGTCCGGGGCCGCACCGCCGCCCAAGCAAGCGTCCACACCGCCATCCCGGTGGACATGATCAGCAGGGGTTCCTCGCCGATCAGCACCTGCCAGCCGAGTAGCAGGCCGAGCAGCACCCCGCCGCGCACGACCTCCCGGGAGCCGGACGCCCCCCGCAGCCGCAGCAGCCGCCCGATGATCACCGGCAGCAGGAAGGTGGCCGTGAAGTTCGGGTGCGCGTGCGCGTGGGAGATCATCGGCGGTCCGAACACCGCGAAGCCCGCGCCGACCGCGGCGGCCCAGCGGGACCGGACGACGTGCCGGGAGAACAGCCAGTACCAGGCGATCGCCGTGGCGGCCAGCCCGCCGCTGAGCAGCACCGCCCAGGTGACCGTCGGCCCGAAGAGCAGGGTCAGCGGCGCCAGTGGCAGGACCAGCCCGGGCATCGCGGTGTTGGCCATCAGGTTGACGCCCGCGGGGAAGTTCTGCAGGTCCGAGTACAGCGTCGGGTGACCGGCGGCGAGCGCGTGCGCCTGGACGGCGAAGAACCATTCGAACAGGTTCTGGTCCTCGCCGCTGTCCACCAGGTAGCCGTCGCCGAGGTGCAGCCACAGCTCGCGGTACAGGCCGAACGAGAGGAGCACGAACGCCGCCACGATGACCGCGTCCAGCACCCGTGGCCGAGCCAACAGGGGCAGCTCGGCGCTGTCGTACGGTGCGGCGTCGTACGGCGCGGCGCTGTCGCACGGTGCGGCGCTGGCGGCTGGCGCGGCGCCCTCGGGGTCACCGTTGGAGGCGCGCGCGGCGTCCCGCGCGGCCGAGGCGAGCGTGTTCGGCGGCATTCGGCCGCCCAGCTTACCGGGCGGCCGCGAGCGCTCCGGTGACCCGGCCGGCCGTCGCGGTGGCCAGCTCGCGGGCCCGGTCGAGGTCGGCGACCAGCCGGCCGGCCCGCTTCACCACCCGGCCGCCGACCAGCACCGTGTCCACCAGCCCGGGGTGTCCGGCCAGCACCACGGCGGCGGCGGCGGTCGGGCCCACCGGCGCCAGCCCGGCGCTGTCGGTACGCAGCAGCACGACGTCGGCCGCCCGCCCCGGTGCCAGCGAGCCGACCCGGCCGGCGAGCCCGGCGGCGCGCGCGCCGTACTCCGTGGCCATCCGCAGCACCTCGACCGCCGGCAGCGGCTCGGTCCCGGGGTCCGGGGTGTCGACGCGGTGCGCGGCCAGCGCGAACCGCATCTGCGTGAACATGTCCCCGGCCGCCGCCGTCTCGGAGTCGACACTCAGCGAGGGGCGCAGGCCGGCCGCGAGCATCCGCCGCACCGCGACGTTGGCGCCCAGTCCCGGCATCGTCAGCTCGATCTGTGGGCTGATCGAGACGCTGGTGCCCCGGTCGGCGAGCCGGCGCAGGTCCTGCTCCGGTGCGCCGTTCACGTGCACGAGGGTCAGGTCTGGGCCGAGCAGCCCGGCGTCGTCGAGCACCGCGATGCCGAGGCGGTTCGCGTCGGCCCGGCCACCCGCCACGTGCACGGTGATCGGGATGGCGAGCTCCCTGGCCAGCGCGAAGTCGGTGACCGTGTGCTCGATGCCGGCGAAGTCCGGCCCCTGCGCCGCCATCGCCAGGGTGACCAGCGCGCCGTCGTCGGCCAGCAGCTCGGTCCTGACGCGGCGGATGTCGGCCGGGTGCGGGGTCGGCGTCCCCATCCAGTCGCCGGCCAGCGACCAGCCGTGCCCGAACACCGCGCGGATGCCGGCGTCGCGCAGCGCGGCCACCGAGGCGTCGGAGTGCGCCGGCGTGTTCTGGATGTGCGCCCAGTCGACGAGGGTGGTGACGCCGGCGTCCAGCGCACCGAGCGCGCCGAGCAGAGTGCCGGCGTAGACGTCCTCGGGGCGGTACCGGGCGCCCACGTCGCCCAGCAGGTGTCGGAGGTAGTCGGCCAGTGACCACTGCGCGCCGAGGTGGCGCAGCGGCGTCTGCCAGGTGTGCCGGTGGGTGTCCACGAAGCCGGGCAGCACGAGCAGCCCGGTCGCGTCGAGCACCTCGGCGCCCGGCGGCACGGCCAGCTCGGGCCCGACCTCGGTGATGACCCCGTCGACCAGCAGCACGTCACCGGACGGGAGCTCGGTGCCGTGCTCGTCCATGGTGAGCACCCGACCGCCTCGGATCACGGTGGCCATGTGAACCCCTCCCGGTAGTAATCTCAAGGGAAAGCTTTTAGAAAAGCTATTGAGCAAGGTAACAGAAGATGGCGGCTACGCTCCAGCCATGACGGCAGATCGTTCGGCCCCGGATCTCGCTGGCGGGTCGTCCGGCCGCGCTCCCGAGACCCGCGCCGACCTCGTCGACGGGATGGTCGCGGCCTGGCGGACCGAGCTGCCCGAGCTCGACGGGCTGGTGCTGCAGCTGGCCAAGCGGGCCGGCCGGCTGACCGGCCTGATCGACGCCGTCACGGTGGCCGAGCTGGACCGGCTGGGCCGCACCAAGGCCGACTACGAGGTGCTCTCCCGGCTGCGCTCGGCCGGCGCCCCCTACCAGCTCAAGCCGCACGAGCTGGCGTCCGAGCTGCTGCTGTCCTCCGGCGGCACCACCAACGTGCTGCACCGGCTCACGGCGGCGGGCCTGCTGGTCCGCCACGCCGACCCCGCCGACCGGCGCAGCGTGTGGGTCCGGCTCACCCCCGTCGGCGTGCGCACCGCCGAGGAGGTCGCGCTGGCGGTGAACCGGGCTCAGGCGGCGCGGCTGGACCGGCTGCCCGCCGACGCCGCCCGTGACCTCGCCGACCAGCTGCGGGAGGTGCTCGGGCTGCTCGACCCGGGGGGTGCGCCGGCTCTCAGGAGGACCGGACCATGATGGCCGCGTGACTGATCACCGGCTGCCCACGAACCAGCGGCTGCCCCGGCGGGCGTTGCTGCGCGGCGGCGTGGCGGCCGGAGCACTGCTCGGGCTGGCGGCGTGTGCCCCGAGCGCCCCGGCCGCGCCGGATGCCCCGGTTGCGCCCCCGGCCCCTCCGGCACCGGCAGCGCCACCGCCCTCCCCCGCACCGGGGGCTCCGGGCGCGCTGGGCGTACCGGGTGGGCCGGCGACCGAGCTGGTGCGCGCGCACACCGGGCGGCAGGAGGTGGCGCTGACGTTCCACGGCTCGGGGGACCGGACGCTCGACCGCTCGGTGTTGCAGGCGCTGTCCAAGGGTGGTGCGCACGTCACCGTGCTGGCCGTCGGCACGTGGCTGGCGCAGAACCCCGACGCGGCCAGCATGGTCACCGACCTCGGCCACGAGCTGGGCAACCACACCTGGTCGCACCAGACCATGTCCCGGCTCAGCGTGGCCGCCCAGCGCGCCGAGATCGTGCGCTGCCGGGACCGGATCGCCGAGCTGACCGGCGGGCCGGGTGCGTTCTTCCGGCAGTCCGCCGCCCAGCACGCCACCCCCGAGCTGCTCAAGCTCGCCGGCGCGGCCGGTTACCCCAGGGTGCTGTCCTACGACATCGACTCCCTGGACTGGACCGACCCCGGCGTCACCACCGTCCGCGCCCAGCTGCGCAAGGCCACCGCCGGCAGTGTGGTGAGCATGCACCTCGGTCACCAGGGCACCCTCACCGCGATCCCGGGCATCCTGGCCGACCTGGACAGCCGGGGCCTGCGCCCCGTCACAGCCACGCAGCTGTTCGCCGCCTGAGCGGTTCGCCGGCCGAGACCGACCAGGTCGGACCGAGTCAGGTCACGGCTTGCGGCCGAGCAGGCCCAGCAGCCGGGTGTGCGGGTCGGCGTCGGCGGGCACGGGCACCGGCTCGGCGAAGATGCCGAACGCGCGCCACTGGGGGATCAGCGGCGCGAAGATGGTGAACAGCGCCTCGGCGAGGTCGTCCGGGATCCGGTACAGGGTCCCGCCGGAGCCGTCGCCTGCCGTGCCGATCGACAGGTCCCAGGCGTGCACGGCGAGGTCCAGGGTCATCTGCCAGCCGTAGTTGACCGCGGTGTCGCTGCCGTAGCTCAGGTGCACGGAGCGGTCCAGCACGCCGGGCTCGAGCCAGGCGCGGCGGGCCGTCTCGGCCCCGCCGCGCCAGGCCGCCACCGGGTCGGTGCCGAGCGGGTCGCCGTCGAAGCGGTCACCGACCTCGGCGATGGTCTGCCCGGCCAGCAGTGACGGTACCCAGAGCTGCTCGCTTACCAGGTGCTCGACGAGGTCGCGCACCGACCACTCGGCACACGGGGTGGGGCTGTCCCAGCGGTCGGCCGGCACGGTGCGCACCAGGCGGTCGAAGTCGGCCATGGCGCGGCCGTGCGCGTCGAGCAGCTGCTCGTGCGGCGGTGGCATGGGTATCCCTTTCCGGGGCCGGTTCGGGTCGGCATCCGCCGTTCAGCCTGCCCGCCGACCGGGCGTGCTATATCGCTCATTCGAGTGAACCAGGCGGGGTAAGGCGTGTCGTGACAGTGCGCTGAGACCCTCCGCGAACCCCTGATGGGGCAGATGGCGTTAACCTCATCGTCAGTCCCGTACCGTCCTCGGACAGTCGGCTTCTTGGATTTGAGGAGTAGACATGCGTCCAGATGGCTTCACTGCAGCAGCCGTCGGAGTGGATGGGCCCGTCACCTGGTCCGGCCGGGGCGTGGCCCTGAGCGAAGAGCACCTGGAGCACGTGGCCGAGGTGCTCGGAGGTGTGCGGTCCGCGCTCGACGGGCCGGACCCGTTCGACCCGTTCGACGTCGGCGACTACCCGACGGCGCACGAGGCGCTCAGCGAGTCGTGGGACCGCGTGTTCAACGCGCTGACCAACGCCGTGCGGGGCCAGGAGCCGGGCAGCGACGCCGACACCTACCTCGACCTGCTCAACGAGATCAAGCGCGCCGACCAGAACCTGCTCGTCGAGCGGCTGCGGCACCGGGATGCCGCGTTCGGCAGGGTCCGGGACGCGCTGGCCATGCTGCGCGAGCCGGAGTCGACCACGGCACTGGTCGAGCAGGCCTCTGCCGCGGTGTGCGTGCTCGGCTTCGACCGCGCCATCGTGTCCCGCATCGAGGACTCCGCGTGGATCCCGGAGAAGGTCTTCATCGAGCGGGACACGAAGTGGGGCGACGAGATCCTGGCGGTCGGCCAGGCCAACCCGCAGCTGCTCGACCGCACACTGGTCGAGACCGAGATGATCCGCCGCAAGATCGGCATCCTGGTGCACAACGTGCAGGACCGGCCCGCGGTGAACCGCCCGATCGCGGACGCGTCGCTGTCCCGGTCCTACACCGCGGTGCCGCTGATCGCGAACGGCGACGTGGTCGGCTTCATCCACGCCGACTGCTACTACCAGCAGCGCCAGCTCGACGACTTCGACCGGCGGCTGCTCACCATGTTCGCCGAGGGTGTCAGCCAGGCGCTGGGCCGTACCGCGATGATGGACCGGCTCAGCTCGATCCGGGCCGGGGTGGAGCAGGTCGCCGGTGCGCTGGCCGCCGCGAAGGACGACCGGGTGCGGCTGGGTGGCGCCGGGATGCGGCCGGTGGCGCCGGTGGGCGGCACGTTCCTGATGCAGCGCGGGCAGAACGGCTACGACGACCTGTTCTCCAGCGGCGGCGAGGGCTCCACGTTGACCCGCCGCGAGGTGGAGGTGCTGCGGTTGATGGCGGCGGGCGACACCAACGGCCGGATCGCCCGCCGGCTGGTGATCTCCGAGGGCACCGTCAAGTCGCACGTGAAGCACATCCTGCGCAAGCTGGGCGCTGCCAACCGGGCCGAGGCGGTGTCCCGCTGGCTGGGCATGGAGCACGAGCGCGGCTCCCGTACCAATGGTTCCGGCCCCCGCCGGGACAGCTGAGGCCCGGCCCGGGGCGGCGCTCTCGGGGCCCGACACCGCGGACGGCGGCCCATTGCTCCGGCGGTACGATCCGGCGTCGGCATGACCGAGCGGGTCGACGCTGACGTACGTGCAGTGCAATGGCACGCTGGCGCACCGGAAACACCGATGCACCGGAAACACCTGCGCTGACTCACTGGAACCACCGAATTGGTGCCGCGCGCGGCCGGGTCCGACCGCGCCCGCCCAGGAGGGAGCCTCGCCATTTTCGGGGCCGTGCTTTTTGGCATCGTAGGTCTCGGTCTGATCGTTCTCGGGTGGTGGGGATCGCGCCGGATAGACGCCTTGAGTGTCATGCCGTCGTGGGACGAGAAGGCCGTTGAGCGGCGGAAGCGGACGATGCGCCGAGGTTCGTTCACCTGTCTGGGGCTGGGCGTCCTGTTTGTTGTCGCTTCGGTGCTCTCGATCGTCGCCCCGCATCCGCGATGATCAAGTAACGGGTTTATCAAGAACCGATTCACCCGGCGGTGCGATTAACCGACGAGGTCGTGCGGCGTCTATCGGGAATCGTGACCGCGACCGGGTGAAAGCGGATGATGTGGTATACGATCAGTCGTCGCAAATGAGTGCCGCCGCTCGCAGTGAACCGGGAGCCGAGGGATGCCACTAGAGCCTATTCGGCCTCGGCCCGACCTGTTCGCTCCCGAGGTCGAACTCGACAACATCACCACAATCATCGACGACAGCGCCATCCTGCACCGGCTGCAGCTGCACGTGCCGGCGGGCAAGGTGACCGTGCTGATGGGCCCGTCCGGGGTCGGCAAGACGACGTTGATCAAGCACGTGGTGGGTCTGCTGGAGCCCGACGGCGGCACCGTCCGCATCGGCGGGCGGGACATCTGGGAGTCCTCCCGCGAGGAGTGGCAGGAGATCCGCCGAGGCCTCGGCGCGATGCTGGGCGGACACAACCTGTACAGCACATCGGTGTTCAGCTCGCTCACCGTGCTGGAGAACTTGATCTACAGCCTCGAGGCGCAGGGCATCCCGGCCGACGAGCGGCACGACCGGGCGATGGCGCGGCTGCGCGAGCTGGACCTGGTCGACGTGGTCGACCAGCTGCCGGACAAGCTCCCGGCGCACGCCGCCAAACGGCTCGCGCTGGCCAGGGCACTGGTCTCGGACGCGCCGCTGACGGTGCTCGACGAGATCGATGTCGGGCTCGACCAGCAGCACACCAAGTCCATGCTGGAGGCCGTGCGCAAGCTGCGCGACCGTACCGGGTGCACGCTGATGATCACCACGCACAACCTCGAGCTGGCCCGGTCCATCGCGGACCACCTGGCGATCATGGTCAACGGGCGGATCGTCGCGGCCGGCCCGCCGGGGGAGGTGCTGTACGGGATCGAGAGCACCGACGACTTCGACCGGCGCTTCGAGTTCTCCGACTTCGTCGGGCCGCCCCGGTACGAGGACGCCGAGGCCTCCGCCGACCGCCGCCGCCGTCCGAAGCCGGCTGGCCGCTACCAGTTCCTGGTCGAGCCGCAGATGGTGTGGATCGCCGTCGCCGCGCTCGTCCTGATCGCCGCGCTGTTCATCGCGGTCCGCCTCTTCTCCGGCGGCCCCGGGCCGTTATAGCCGGTGGCGTCGAGCCGGACGTAGCCGCGTGTCGGGGCTGGCACCGCGGCTGGTCGGCCGGGGTGGCTGGGGTTGGTGTGTGTGCCACCGACACGTGCCCGTGCGCCAGCCCCAGCCGGATCAACCGGTGATGTCGCGGCCGATCAGCTGGCGGGCGATGATCCACTGCTGGAGCTCGTTGGCGCCCTCGAAGATCTCCAGGATCTTGGCGTCGCGGTAGAGCTCCTCCAGACGCACGGACTCGCCGGTCTCGCCGACCTCCGAGGCGAAGCCGAGCGCGCCGTGCACCTGGACGGCGTCCCGGACGAGGTCCACCGCCAGCCGCGTGCCGAAAGCCTTGGCCATCGCCGCCTCCGGCTCGGCGGACCGGTCGCCTCGGTCGAGCAGCGTGGCCGCCTTCTGGTAGAGCGACCGCGCGCACTCGATCTCCGTGGCCCGCTGCGCCATCGTGAACTGCCAGTGCTGCATCGCGCCCAGCGGCCGGCCGAACACCTCCCGGGAACGCAGCCGCGCCACCGCCAGGTCCAGCGCCGCCTGCGCCACCCCGACGCCCGCCGCTCCGATCCCGATCCGCCCCCGGACCAGTGCCGCCAGTGCCACCCCGAGCCCACCGCCGGGCACCCCGAGCAGGTTCTCCCGGGGCACCACCACGTTGTCGAAGATGATGTCCGCCGTGATCTGGCCCCGGTGGCCCATCTTGCGGTCCGGGCGGCCGATCCGTACCCCCGGCGAGCGCAGATCGACCAGCAGCATCGTGGCCCGGTCGGTCGCCCCGGCCCGGCACAGCACCGACACCCAGCCGGCTACCACGCTGTTCGTGATCCAGCGCTTGCGGCCGCTCACGACGAACCCGTCGGCCGTCTCCTCGGCGACCGTGCGCATCCGCTCGGCGGTCAGGTCCGAGCTGGTGTCCGGCTCGGTGGTGGCGAACGAGAACGCCGTCCGACCTGTGACCAGCTCGGGGATCAGCCGCGCCCGCAGCTCGTCGGTCGCCGCACTCAGCGTGCTCGGCACCAGGATGCACTGACCGTCGTACACCCCGGCCATCGACGACGAGTGGTAGGCGATCTCCTCGGTGACCGTGCAGGTACCCAGCATCGGGTGCTCCAGCCCGGCCCCGTACTCGATGCCCTCGACCGTGCCGGCCGCCCGAGCGAACGGCACCGCGAACAGCCCCTCGTCGGCCAGCCCCCGGAACGCCTCCCAGGGAAAGCTGTCGGCGGTCTCCTCCCGCCGCCCGATCTCCCTGGCGTGCGGCGCGAGCCGGTTCTCCACCGCCTTGCGCGCCCGCGCCCGCAGCTCGACGATCTCCGTCGGCAACCACACGTCGTGGGTCATCCGGTCCTGGGTCCGCGGCACCGAGGGCGGCGCCACCGAGGGCGGCGCCACCGAGGACGGCGCCACCGAGGGCAGCAGGGGGTCAGCCATCACCGGCTCCTTTCGGCGGGCGGCCGAGGCCGGCGCCCGCACGGTCAGTTGTGACTGTTTTCGTGCTGGAGAGGGACCGAGGCGACCGCCGGGGCGGCGTCCTCCAGCAACAGGTAGGCCAGGTTGCGCCAGATGGCGAGGTGCGGGTCGCTGTGCCGGTCGCGCCGGTCGAACGTGTACGTCATGGCCACGCCCCGCATGCTGGTGAGCAGGAGCTCCCGGACCATCGGGTAGCGCGGGTTGCTGCTGAAGGTCGGCCCGAACAGCGCGTCTATCACGTGCCGCACCGCCGTGCCGAGCCGGCGTTCCTCCGGCATCAGCGTGTTGCGCAGCCGCTCGTCGGTGCGCGCGGCCGTCCACAGCTCGATGGCACCCCAGAAGTACCGCTGCTCGAACGTCGACCAGAACAGGTCGATCACCCGGTCCAGCCGGTCCACGTCCGAACCTCGGGCGTCCAGTGACACCGCGACCCAGTTCTCCAGCTCGGCCAGGTGCGTGCTGGCCAGGTGCTGGCACGCCGCCACCAGCAGCCCCTCCCGGGACGGGAAGTGGTGCAGCAGCCTGCCCCGCGACACCCCAGCCCTGGCCTGGATGGTGAGCGTGGTCGTGCGGGCGTAGCCGTTCTCCAGCAGGCAGTCCAGGGTCGCGTCGAGGATCAGCTGGCGGCTGTCGGCGCTGCGCTTGCTGCGGGTGCGGCGCTGCGGTTGGGCCGGTTCAGCCACGGGGGCAACCTTTCATGCCGAGCTGCTGGTCGGTTGGTCGGCGACCTGGGCCGGCGGGGGTCGCCCGCCGTCCTCGCCGCGCCCGGTCAGCCGGACCGTGCCGGCGAAGCCATCGACCGCCACCGCCGCCCCGTTGCCGATCCGGCTGGTGGCGTCCACGGTGGCCACCACACAGGGGATGCCGAGGTCACGGCAGGCCACCGCCACCGCGGACAGCGCCGCGCCGGCGTCGGTGACCACAGCCGACACCGCCGGCAGCAGCGGCACCCAGGCCGGCCCCGCGGACGGCGCGACGAGTATGTCACCGGGGTGCAGCCCGGTCGGGGTGGCCGCCGAGCGCACCACCCTGGCCACGCCGCTGACAGTGCCGGGGCTGGCCGCCGTGCCCGTGATGCCACGCCGGCCGACCAGCGTCTTCGCCGTGGAACCCCGGGGCCAGCGGACCACGGGCGGCGGCTGGCCGATGGTGACGAACGGCGGCTGGTACGTGGCCAGCGCGTGGTAGTCGTAGGCCCGCATGCGCAGCGACTCCCCGAACCGCGCCGGCTCGGCGACGAACGAGTCCAGCTCGGGGGCCAGCAGCATGAAGATCTGGTCGACGCTGTCCAGCAGGCCGGTGCTGACGTGGCGGCGGCCGAGCTCGCGGGCGGCGAGGCGTTGCTCGTGGTGCAGCCCGGAGACGACCTGGTGGATCCGCTGCCGCGTGAGCAGCCAGCTGCTGGTGGCGGCCAGCGCGGTCTCGAGGCGCGCCGAGTCGGCCGGCGAGGGCCGCACAGAGTGGCGGACCGCCGCGATGGCCTCGGCGCTGCGGCCCGCGCGCAGCCTGGCCCTCGCGGACGGGTCGGGCTCGTCGTCCACCCGGCGCAGCAGGTCGAGCACGGACAGCACCAGCCGGGGTTCGGTGCCCCAGGTGTCGGCGGCCAGCTCCCACTCGGCCGGGCCGTGGTGGCCGTACTCGCCGCGCAGCCCCACCAGCGCCGACCGCAGCCGCCCGACCTCACCGTTGCGCGCCGTCTCCAGCTGCGCGGCGACGCTGCCGACGCCCTGGCCGAACAGCTGGCGCAGCCGGTCGGACCGGCTCACCAGCCGGGCCACCTCCCACAGCCGGCTGACGGGCTCCTCGGTGGCCGAGCCGCCGAGCCCGGCGACCAGTGCCCCGGTCTGCCCGGGGTGCCCGGCGTCCTCGGTGGCGCGGGTGAGCAGCTCGCTGGACACGGCGGTGGCCAGCTCGGCGTGCGCGTGCAGCCGCAGTGCCTCGCGCAGCTCGCCGCGCACGGCCGTGATCCGGGTGCTCAGGTCGGCGTCGGAGCAGCGTGCGAGGTCGGGCCGGGCGGCCTTCTGCTCGATCAGCCGCCGGGCCGCCCTGGTGTGCTCGCCCCGGTCCGGCACCTCGGCCAGCGCACCCCGGACCCACGCCTGGAGCCGGTCGGTGGAGGCCTCGAGGGCAGGTCGCTCGTCCCGCTGCCGGGGTACGTCCGGGCGCTCGCCGAGGTACTGCCTCGCGAACGCCATCGGGTCCGCGCCGGCAGCGTAGACGCCGAAGAGCCGCAGCAACGTGGTGTTCAGGTACAGGTAGGCGCCGAACATGGCGACCGGGTGCTGGTCGGAGTGGTCCGCCGCCCCGGAGCCCGGCATGCCGGTGTTACGCCCCGGCAGCGGGCGCAGGCCGGTCTCCGCGTACACCTCGCCCCACGCGGGGCCGAGCTCGGCGCCGACCCCGGCCGTCGCGGTCAGCGGTGTGACCGGATCCGGGCAGAGGTCACCTACGACCGCGCGGGAGTAGAGCGGGTACGCGGTCGACGCCGAATCATCGAACTCCCACTCCATGGTGGGCCTGCTCTTCCTGGACCGGATCCCGCCGCCTCAGCGCCCAGTCACCGGGGCGCCATCCGGATCGCCCCGTCCAGCCGGATGACCTCACCGTTGAGCATCGGGTTGGCCACGATGTGCTCGACAAGTGCACCGTACTCCGACGGCTGGCCGAGGCGGCGGGGATGCGGCACCTGAGAACCGAGGGAGTTGCGCGCGTCCTCGGGCAGGCCGGCGAGCAGGGGCGTGTCGAAGAGGCCGGGCGCGATGGTCACGATCCGGATCTGCCGGTCGGCCAGGTCGCGCGCGATCGGCAGGGTCATGCCGACGATGCCGCCCTTGGACGCCGCGTAGGCCGCCTGCCCGATCTGCCCGTCGTACGCGGCGACCGAGGCGGTGCAGACCAGCACGCCGCGCTCGCCGTCCACCGGCTCGAGGGCCTGCATGCGCTCGGCGGCCAGCCGGATCAGGTTGAACGTGCCGACGAGGTTGACCTGGATGACCTTGCTGAAGGTCGCCAGCGGCAGCGGCCCCTGCTTGCCGAGCACCCGCCCTGGCGGCCCGATCCCGGCGCAGCTGACCGCGACCCGGAGCTCACCGAGCTCCGTGGCGGCGTCCAGTGCGGCGGCCAGCGCGGCCTCGTCGGTGACGTCGGCAGGGGCGAACCTGGTGTTCTCACCGAGGTCCTCGGCCACCTGGGCACCGGCCGAGCCCGGCAGGTCGACCAGCAGCACCCGGGCCCCGGCATCCAGTAACCGCCGCGCGGTCGCCAGGCCGAGGCCGGAGGCACCGCCACTGATCAGTGCGACGCTGCCCTTGATGTCCACAATGGCCTCCTCGGCGATGAGATGGCGGCCAGTGTGCCGGCCTGTGGCACTTACAGTCAATTCTGACCGTTTGTCCCGGGTGAATTATTGGTTGAAGTTCTGCCCATGATCCTGGCGGCCCGGCCGCGGCCCGGTAGGTTGGCGGCGCGGCGCGATCGGCATGGGCGCGCCGGAGGCCGGGTACGCGCGCCGGGGCCGGGTACGGCGGTCGGGCCGGCCGGCAATCGTCGGAGTGGACGGGGTGCTCGATGAAGCTGGATGAGCTGGTCGCCCGGGTGTACGCGGCGCCGAGGGGCCCGAAGATCGGGGCGTTCTTCGACTACGACGGCACGGTGATCTCGGGTTACTCCGCAATCGCCTTCTACAACAAGCGGCTACGGGACCGGGAGATCGGCGCGGGCGAGCTCGCCAAGATGACCTGGGCCAGCGTGCGCGGGGTCAGCTCCGAGCAGGAGTTCGCCGAGCTGCTGGACCTGTCGCTCGCCGCGTACCGGGGCCGCACGCCCGAGGAGCTGATGAAGCTCGGCGAGTCGCTGTTCAAGCACGAGATCGCCGCACAGCTGCACACCGAGGTGTGGGAGCTGATCGAGGCGCACCACGAGATGGGCCACACCGTGGTGCTGGCCTCCTCGGCGACGCGGTTCCAGGTCGAGCCGATGGCCAGGGACATGCGCGCCGAGCACGTGCTGTGCACCGAGCTGGAGGTACAGGACGGCCTGGTCACCGGCCGGCCGGCCGGGGCGCCGCTGTGGGGGCTCGGCAAGGCCCGCGCGGTCCGGGCCCTCGCCGCCGGGCATGACCTGGACCTCGGCGCCTCGTTCGGCTACAGCAACGGCGACGAGGACGTGATGTTCCTGGAGACCGTCGGCAACCCTGTCGCGGTGTCGCCGCAGGCCGGGCTCACCTCGGAGGCGGCCCGGCGCGGCTGGCCCGTGCTGCGTTGTGTGCCGCGCGGCGGCCGGCCCAGCCCGACGGAGGTGCTGCGCACGATCGGTTTCTACGGCGGCTTCGCGGCCGCCGTCGGGGCCGGGCTCGGCGTCGGGCTGCTGCGCCGCTCGCGCCGCGAGATGCTGGACGTGACCACCGCGCTCGGCGCCGACCTCGGCCTCGGGCTCGCCGGCGTCACGGTCGACGTGCTCAGCGGCGCCGAGTACCTCACCTCGTCGCGGCCCTGCCTGTTCCTGTTCAACCACCAGAGCAAGATCGACCCGATCATCGCGATGAAGCTGGTGCGCGGCCAGTTCACCGGGGTGGCGAAGAAGGAGGCCAAGAACATCCCCGGTTTCGGGCAGCTGTTCCAGCTGGCCGACGTGGCGTTCGTGGACCGGGGCAACACCAAGCAGGCGCGCGCCGCGCTGGAGCCGGCCGTGGCGAAGATGCGCGACGAGGGCATCTCGCTGATGATGGCGCCCGAGGGCACCCGGTCGGCCACGCCGAGGCTCGGGCCGTTCAAGAAGGGCGCCTTCCACATCGCCATGCAGGCCGGCGTGCCGGTGGTGCCGATCGTGATCCGCAACGCCGGTGAGGTGATGTGGCGCGGCGCCCAGGTGATCAAGGCCGGCACCGTCGAGGTCGTCGTGCTGCCCCCGGTGGACAGCTCGCAGTGGCGGGTCGAGACGATCACCGAGCACGTCGCACAGGTGCGCGGCATGTACGTGGACACGCTGGCGCACTGGCCCGGCCGGCCGGTGCCGCCCGCCACCGAGGAAGCGGACACCTCGACGGACACCTCGACGGACACCTCGGACGGAGAAGCGTGATGGCGGGGCAGAACGGCGACGCCGCCGGGGGTACCCCACTGGGCTGGGGTGCCGGTGACGAGATGAACGCCTTCGAGACGGTGATGTGGCGCGCCGAGGCCGACCGCACGCTGCGCTCGCCGGTGGTGGGGCTCGAGGAGCTCGACGTGGTGCCGGACTGGGACCGGTTCCTGGCCGCGCACGAGTGGGCGGTCCGGATGGCGCCGCGGTTCCGGCAGCGGGTTGTGGAGGCGCCGCTCGGGCTGGCCGCGCCCCGGTGGACCGACGACCCCGACTTCGACCTGCGGTTCCACGTGCGGCGGGCCAACCTGCCGGCGGGCGGCGGCTGGCCGGCGCTGCTGGAGGCGGCCGCGCAGGTGGCGATGACCCCCTTCGACCGCACGCGGCCGCCCTGGGAGGCCGTGCTCTACGAGGGCCTGCCCGGTGGTCGGGGCGCCTACCTGCTCAAGCTGCACCACTCGGCCAGCGACGGCATGGGCGTGATGCAGCTGCTCGGCCAGCTGCACTCGAAGAAGCGGGAGCCCAACCCGGACAAGCCGCAGCCCGCGCCACGCCCGGCCACCTCGATCAGCCCGCTG
>DATAYB010000699.1:0-10281 GCA_036272795.1 Pseudonocardia sp. | reverse complement strand
GCAGGAGCTCGTGGCGGAGGGCTTCCACGCCATCAAGATGCGGCTCGGCCGCCCCTCGGCCGGCGACGACCTGGCAGCGGTCCGGGCGGTGCGGGCGGCGATCGCGCCGGACGTCACGCTCATGGCGGACTACAACCAGGCTCTCGGGCTTCCCTCCGCCCTGGACCGCTGCCGCACGCTCGACGACGAGGGCCTGTCCTGGATCGAGGAGCCGGTGCGCCACGACGACTACGCGGCCAGCGCCCAGCTGGCCGCCGCGCTGCGCACCCCGGTGCAGCTCGGGGAGAACTTCGCGGGCCCACGTGCGCTGGCCCTCGCACTGGAGCACGGCGCCTGCGACCTGGTGATGCCCGACCTGGACCGCATCGGCGGCGTCACCGGCTGGCAGGCGGCCGCCGCGCTGGCCGACGTGGCCGGGATGCCGGTGTCCTCCCACCTGTTCCCCGAGGTCAGCGTGCACCTGCTGGCAGCGACACCGACGGCGCACTGGCTCGAGTACGTCGACTGGGCCGCCCCCCTCCTCCTCGAACCGCTGCGCATCGTCGGCGGCGTCGCGACCCCACCCGACCGCCCCGGAAACGGCCTGGAGTGGGACACCGCCGCCGTCACGCGCTACCGGATCGGCTGACCGCGCCATCCCTGATCATCAGGACGCCAGGGTCGTCTGATCATGGCCGGAACAGCCCTGGCGTCCTGGTGACCACACCATCGCTGCACGAGCTCAGCGGAGCATGATCCAGGCAGCGAGCGACATGGAGACGACGTTGACGATCGTGGTCAGCGCGATCGCCGCCGAGAAGAGCTCCGGGTCGGCGTGGTAGCGCTGCGCCAGCACGTAGACGTTGCCGGCGGAGGACAGCGAGGCGAGCAGCACCCCGGCCTGCACCCAGATCGGTGGCACGCCGAGCAGCCGGCCCAGCGCCAGCCACACGATCACCGGGTAGAGCAGCAGCTTCGCGGCGGCGATGCCGGAGGCGGCGACGATCTTGCGCCGATCCAGGCGCTGGGCGGCCAGCGCGCCACCGAGCGCGAACAGCGCCGTCGGGCCGGCCGCGCCACCGAGAAAGGTCAGGAACCGATCGGCCCTGGCAGCGGCAGGTCGGCAGCCGCCAGCGCGGCGCCGAGCAGCAGCGCGGCCACCACCGGGTTCAGGAGCGTGCCCCGCAGCACGAGCCGGGCGACGCTCACCCCGCCCCGGTTGCCGGCGCTCATCAGCACGCAGCCGACCGACAGCAGCACCATCACCTCGGCCAGGATGGCCATCGCGAGCGGGCCGGCCGCCCGGTTGCCGAAGAACGCCAGCATCAGCGGCACCCCGAGAAAGCCCAGGTTGCTGACGGTCGCGGTGGTGGCACGGGCGCTGGCGTCGGTGAGGTTCTGCCCGCCGAGGGTGCGGGACAGCACGAGCACCAGCGCGAACACCAGCGCGCCGCTGGCGAGATAGCCGCCGTAGAAGGTCGGGTTGAAGAACTCCCGGATCGGCTGGTTGGCGATCAGCGGCAGGACGAGGGCGGGCAGGCCGAAGCGGAAGGAGAACGCGCCCAGTACGTCGAGCGCGTCGGGCTTCACCACCCGCAGCCGCACGGCCGCCCAGCCCACCCCGACGACCCCGAAGATCGGTAGGCTGAGCAGGACGAAGGAGATCACCGGGCGGCGGCGGTGCGCTGCTCGATCGCGCGGACCACGGCGACCATGTCGGTGTCGCCGAGCCCGGCCGCGAGGGTCTCGCCGTAGAGGGCATGACAGACGTCGAGCAGCGGTGAGGCGATGCCGGCCTCCCGCGCGGCGACCGCGATCAGCCGGTTGTTCTCCAGCACGTTCGTGATGGAGGCCTGCACGGCGTGGTCCTGCGCGACCAGCTTGGCCGCCTTGACCCGCGACACGGCACTGGCCATCGGGCCGGCGGCGAGCACCTCGACGAACTGGTCGAGGTCGAGGCCATGGCGCTCGGCGAAGTGCACCGCCTCGGCGAGCCCAGTGACCATGGTAATCAGGAACAGGTTGACGGCGAGCTTCATGACCAGCGCGTTCGGCACCGCGCCGCAGACGGCGGTCTCGCGGCACATCGGCTCCAGCAGGGGGCGCACCTCGGCGACGGCGGCCGGCTCCCCCGCGAGCATCGCAACCAGCTGGGCGGCAAGCGCCGGCTCCCGCGAGCCCGACACCGGCGCCTCGACGTAGTGCCCGCCGGCGGCCCGGATGTCCTGCTCCAGCGCCGTCGAGTACCTCGGTGACACGGTCGCCATGCTGACCACCGTGCGGCCGCGGACCCGGTCCCGGAACAGCGCGCCACCCCGGTCGAGCACGGCGTCCATCGCGGCACCGTCGGCCAGCATCAGGATCACCACCGCGCACCGGTCGAACACCTCCGCCACCCCGCCGGCGATCTCGGCCCCGACGTCGCCGAGCACCGCGCACTTCGCCGCCGACCGGTTCCACACCAGCAGCGGGGTGCCCGCCTTCGCCAGGTTCACCGCCATCGGCTCGCCCATGGCGCCGATCCCGATGAACCCGACCGGTGGTGTCCCGTGATCCATAACCGCGTCTCCCAGGCTCATCGTGTTCGTCCCGCTGTCGGGTGCCGGATTCATGGGCGCGGGGCACCGATCGGGTTGGGTACCGGGATGACGCCGGTGTCGATCAGGTGCCGGCTGATCGGCGCGGCCAGCTCGATCGCGCGCTCGATGCCGGTCTCACCGAGGCGCTCGACGGGCGCGGCGGCCAACCGGTCGGTCAGCTCCTCGATGTCGCGGCGGAGCGCACCGCCGGTCTTGGTCAGCCGGCCGTCGCGGTCGAGGATCCCGCGCGCCCGCAGCGGGCGTTCCGACTGCGCCCAGTCCTCGTCGCTCCAGCCCCGGCTCGGCTGGATCAGCTCGCGGGTGATCGCCCCGGTCGCCACGAACGTCAGGGTCGCATCCAGTCCGCGCAGCCCCGCGCCGACCGACGCCAGCACATGGCCGTCGCCCCGGTGCTCGCGCAGCACGGTGGTCGCCAGCCAGCCCGCCGCCACGGGGTCCTCGGGGACGGTCACCCGCGACCAGGCCGCAGCGAGGGGTCGGCCCTCGAACCGGCACCCCGCCACCGCGGCCCAGAGCAGCACCGACAGCTCGGTGAGTTCGTCGACGGCGGCGGGCGCCAGGCTGTGCCGCAGTGCCTGCGCGGCGCCGGCGAGCCTCGCCTCCAGCACGGCGGTCGGGTCGGCGAAGTCCCAGGCGTCCGGGATGGCCCTGGCCACCATGGCCGGCGCGAACCCGTAGGCCATGGCCGCCACCGACTCCGGAGGGACCGGCCCCATGGACGCCACCCGGCCGGCGAAGTAACCCATCCAGAAGCCGCGCAGGCCCACCCGGCGGGCCGCCTCGGCGCACTCGGGGGCGAAGTAGACGACGGCGTGGATGGGCTCGATCGCTTCCCAGAACCGCCTGGCCAGGGTGGGGGTTGGCGCCATGGGGCCACACCCTGCCGCACACGCCACCGGCCCGGAAAGTGCCAATATTGGAAAATGGACCAGGATCTGGCGTGGTGGTCGGAGGTCGTGTTCGACGGCTGGCGGCACCGCACGGGCCCGCGCTACCAGCGGCTGGCCGCCGCGCTGCTGGACGCCGTGGACCGGCGCGTCGTCGGCACGGACACCCGGGTGCCGGCCGAGCGGGCGCTGGCGGCCGCCGTCGGGGTGTCCCGGGGCACCGTCGTGGCCTGCTTCGACCACCTCGTCGCCGCCGGTGTGCTGCGCCGCCAGCAGGGCGCCGGCACCTACGTCGTGGGCCGGCCGTCCTGGGCCGACCGGCCGCCCGCCACCGGTGTCGCCGCCCTGTTGCTGCGCCGCAGGGCCAGCGACCTGGAGACGATCAACCTGGCCATCTCGGGGCCGGGCGACCTGCGCCACCTGCCGCCGGTCGACGCGCAGCGGGCGTGGGCGGCGCTGGACGGCCATGGGCTCGACCCGGCCGGGCTGCCCCTGCTGCGCGCCGAGGTCGCCCGCTACCTCACCGAGCACCAGCGACTGCCCACCGAACCCGACCAGCTGGTGATCACGGCGGGCGGGCAGGAGGCGCTCTGGCTGCTCGGGCGGGCACTCGGGCCGCACCACGGCGCCCTGGTCACCACCTGCCCCACCTACCCCGGGCTGACCAGCGCATTCGCCGGCACCGGGCGCCGCATCGTCGCCGTGCCCACCGACGCGGGCGGCACCGACCCGAGCGGGGTCGAGCGAGCCGGACGCGCCCCGGGCAGCCTCGTCTACCTGATGCCCACAGGCCACAACCCGACCGGCACGGTGCTCACCACCATCCGCCGCCAGGCCGCCGCGGCGATCGCGGACGCCGGCCGCGCCACGATCATCGAGGACCTCAGCCTGGCCGACCTCGTGCTGGACGGCGAGCCCGCGCCGCCGCCACTGGCCGCGCTGAGCACCCGGGTCGTCGCGGTCGGCTCCGCGTCGAAGCTGCTCTGGGGCGGCCTGCGGATCGGCTGGATCCGCGCCGACGAGCCGATCCGGGCCGCGGTCACCGCCGAGAAGGCCGCCGCCAGCCTGGCCACGTCCGCCCTGGACCAGGTGATCACCGCCCAGCTGCTCGCCACGATCGGCCCCGACTGGCTCGGGGCGCACCGGGCCGCCCTGTCCGGCCGCCGCAACCACCTCGTCGAGCTGCTCACCGCGCACCTGCCGGCCTGGCGGGTGCACCGGCCGGCCGCCGGGCTGTCGATGTGGATCGAGCTGCCGGTGGAGAGCGCCGACGTCTTCGCGCACGTCGCCGCGCGGCACGGCGTCACGCTCGCGCCGGGCAGCACGGCCTGCGTGGACGGGCAGCACCACCGGTTCGTCCGGCTCTCGTTCACCGAGCAGTTCGACACCCTGGAGCTGGCCGTGGAACGCCTCGCCGCCGCGTGGGAGGCGCACACCCAGAACCTCGCCGCCGGCCCCGCTACATCTCGACGTGCACCGGGCCACCGGCCTTGACAGGGCCCGAGCGCAGCGTCAGCGCCAGCCCCATGCCGAGCACGCACAGGATGCCCACGACGTAGAAGCCGTTGTTGTACGTCGTGGTCAGCACGCTCAGGTTCGTGGCCCGGTAGATCCCGAGCAGCCCGGACGAGCCCTGCGCGGCCGCCTCGCTGACCCGCGGCAGTGCCTGCGCGCCACCGTCGAACAGCAGCCCCCGGTCATGCATGAGCTGGGCCGCGTCGGAGGCGCCGAGGCTGGAGAACACCGCAACCGCGACGCTGGACGCCACCCGCTGCATCACGTTGTTCATGCCACTGCCGGAGCTGGTCAGCGAGGTATGCAGGGCGGAGACTCCACTGGCGAAGATCGGCATCATGGCGAGCCCGACGCCGACGTTGCGGATGAAGGTCCACATCTCCAGGTCGAACCGGGGGGTGTCCGGCGTCATCCCGGCCATCAGGAACGAGCCGTACGCCATGATCGCCAGCCCGATCACCACCGGCCAGCGCGGCCCGAACATGTCGTAGATCCGCCCGGCCACCGGCATCAGCACCACGAGCACGAGCGCCGACGGCACCAGCACCAGGCCCGCGTCCAGCGCCTGCATGCCCTGCACCACCTGCAGGAACTGCGGCAGGAAGTACAGCACCGCGAACAGGCCGGTGACCGCGATACCCAGCAGCAGGATCGAGTTCGTGTACGCCCAGACCTTGAAGATCCGCAGGTCGATCAGCGGGTTCGCCACCTCGAGCTCGACCACCACGAAAAGCGCCAGGCTGAGCACGCCGGAGACGAGCAGGATCAGGATCGGGTACGAGCCCCAGTGCCACTTCTGGCCCTTGGAGGCCGCCAGCAGCAGGGCGAACAGCCCGTAGGCGATCGTCAGGAAGCCCCACAGGTCGAAGTTCGGCCAGCTCGTCGGCCGGTTCCGGGGAAACACCGCGATCGCGGCGACCGTGCCGAGCAGGCCGATCGGCACGTTGATGAAGAAGATCAGCCGCCAGTCGACGTACTCGACCAGGTACCCGCCCAGCACAGGGCCGACGGCCGGGGCGACGACGACGCCGAGGCCGTAGATGCCCATCGCCGAGCCGATCCGCGCCGGCGGCACGACCTGGTAGAGCATCGTCAGGCTGACCACCGGCAGGATGCCGCCCGGGATCGCCTGCAGTACCCGGAAGATAATCATGCTGTCCAGGTCCCAGGCCAGGCCGCAGAGCGCCGACGCCAACCCGAAGCCGATCATCGAGATGATGTACAGCCGGCTCATCCCCAGCCGCAGCCCGAGCCAACCGCTCAGCGGCACCACGATGCCGAGCACGAGGGTGAACCCGGTGACGATCCACTCCACGTTGTCCGGCGCCGCGTTCAACTCGATCTGGATCTTCGGTACCGCGACGTTCACGATGCTGGTGTCCAGCACCGACATGAACGCACCGACGATCAACACCGACAGCGGCAGCAGCCACCCCTGCCCCTGCGCCTTACGACCAGCCACAACAGACAAAGCGCCCCCTCAACCATCTGTAGCAACCACGGGGCGCCGCGCTTTACTCCCCGTTAACCATCCGACTTGTCGCGGGAAATAGCCGTGACAGGTGGGACTTGTCGTGGCTAATTCCCGCGACAAGCGGGACGACGGCGCGCAGGTGTGGGGCGCCAGACCGGCGTGGGGCGCCAGAGCGGGAGTGGGGGCGGCGCACGGGCGTGGGCGGCGCACGGGCGTAGGCGGCGCACGAGAATCCGCCCCGGGCGCGCCCTGTGGTGATCATCAGGACGTGAGGGCTTTTTGATCATGACGCTGGCAGCCCTGTGGTCCTGATGATCACGAGTACCCGCGTGCCGGCGACGCTTTACGGCGTCAGCCCGCGCGCGGCGGCGCGACACAGGCAATCCGGCCGGCTTTGACAATCCGAAGTAACGCCAGTCCGATCCATCGCGAATGGAACCGAACTGGCGTTACGTTCGAGCGTTGCGCTGAGAGTCGGCTCGGACTCAGGCACCCCGACGAGCTCGGGCACCGGACACGGGCACCGGACACCGGGCTCAGGCACCGGCTCGGGCTCGGGCTTCGGACTCCGGGCTCCGGACTCCGGACTCCACGCACCGGTTCCAGACTCCGGACTCCGCGCACCGGTTCGGACTCCGGCCTCCGCGCACCGGGCACGTCCTATGGCTGGTCGCCGAGGTTGCGCAGCGCGAGTGGCAGCTGGGTGCGGGTCGTGATGTCGAGCTTCGGAAAGATCTTGTACAGGTGGTAGCCGACGGTGCGGGGGCTCAGCGCGAGCCGGTCGCCGATCTCCCGGTTGCTGCGGCCCTCGGCGGCCAACCGGGCGATCTGCCACTCCTGCGCGGTGAGGGCGACACCCGCGGCGCCGGGGCCGGCCTCGTCGGCGGCACGGCCGGAGGGGCCGATCTCGCCCGCGGCGCGCAGCTCGGCGTGGGCCCGGTCGCGCCACGGCGGGGCGTCCAACCGGTCGAAGTAGTGCTGGGCGAGCCGCAGGTGGGGGCGGGCCTCCTGGTACCGCTTGCGGCGGCGCAGCCAGGACCCGAAGCTCAGCTCCGCGCGGGCCGTGGTGGCGAGCCGGCCGACGGCCCCGGCCTGCTCCAGCGCCTCCAGGTGCCACTGCTCGGCGCGCGCCTCACCGAGCAGTGCACGGCAGCGGGCCAGGTCCAGCCGTGCCCAGCCGGGCGCACCGACCTCGACCCAGGCGGCCAGCTCGGCGACCGCGTCGGCGGCGTCGGCGGGCTGCCGGGCGGCCACCGAGGCCTCGACGAAGTCGGCGGTCGACAGCCGCCGCACGGCCAGGTGCAGCGGGGACTCGACGGGGTCGCGGTGCAGCGGTCGGAGCCGTTCGTGCGCCTCGGCCGGGCGGCCCATCGACAGCCCGAGCAGCCCGAGCGTCCACTGCACCATCTTCGGCTGGGCGCCCGCCGGCCGCCGGCCCTCCTGCCGGTGTGCCCGGGCGATCATGTCCAGGCAGCTGTCCTCGGCACCGCGCGCGGCGAAGATCCATGCGGCCATCGTCAGCGCCTCGGTGTGCAGGGCCCAGAGCCCCATCTCCTCGGCGAGCTCCCGGCTGCTCGCGGCGTTGCGCAGGGCGTGCGGCCAGTGCCCGAGGGCCGCCTGCACGGTGGCCAGCTTGACCAGTAGCAGCGCGCGGGTGGCGCGCGCGGCCCGTACGTGCCGGGTGAGCAGCAGCTCCGCGTAGTGCCGCGCGTAGCCGGACTCGTCACCCAGGTAGACCGGCAGCAGCGGCGGTGGCCACGCCTTGGGGTGCAGCACGTCGTCGGGGTGCAGCCACCAGGACATCGCCAGCAGCGCGGCGCGCTCGGTGGCGACCAGGTCGGTGTCGCCCGCCACGACCTTCGCCAGCGCGCTGGTCATGCCCGGCCGAGGCTCGGGGTGGCGCGTGAACAGCTCGCGCAGCGCGTCCAGTGTGCCGGCCATCGACTCCGCCGGCAGCGTCTCCCAGCCCACCAGCAGGGCGGTGGCCAGCGAACGGGTGGCCTGGCCAGCGTTGTCCGGCTCGGTTTCGCCCGCCTCGACTCGACCCAGCTCGTCTCGGCCCAGCGCGGGTCTGCCCAGCTCACTGAGGTCGGCGCCGGCCGGCCAGGAGTCCCGCAACCCCTGGATCACGCAGCGCAGCACGACCACCGATGCCTGCACCTCGACGCTGGGCAGCGGGGACGGCAGCTGGTCCAGCAGCTCCAGGGAGTGCTCGCCGTAGCCGGCGAGCCAGCTGAGCCCGGCGGCGAGCACCCGGTAGCGCTGGCGCTCCATCGCCTCGGTGGTGACCAGCTCCGCCCGGCGGGCCAGCTCGTAGCCGTCGAGCAGCTGGCCGTCCGAAGCCAGCGCGACGATCGCCTCGGTCAGGGCGGGCCGGTCGGCGGTCGGGTCCACGGCAGCGCCGGCGAGCCACCGGGGATGTTCCACGGGCTCGGCGTGCGCGTTGCTCACCTCGGCGAGTGCTCGGTAGGTGCGGGTGGTGTCGGCGAGGGTGGCCGACTGGGCGACCGCGACCGGGTAGAGCGGCGAGCCCCAGCTGACCCCGGCGGCCCCGTCGGTGCGCACGATGCCGGCCAGCTCGGCGGGTGCGAGGTCCTCCGGCGTGAGCCCGAGCCGGCTCGCGGCGTGCAGGCACGTGACGAGCTTGTCGTTGCCGAGTGCGAGCAGCAGCAGCCAGCGCCGGGCGCGGTCGGGCAGCCTCGCGCACGGCTCGCCGAACAGCCGCATCGACCCCGGCCCGAGGGTCGGCCGGCGGGGCAGCGGTGCCGTGCCCCCCAGCTGCGCCTCCGACAGCACCGGCAGCAGCTCACGCAGGACCAACGGATGTGCCGCGCACAGCGCCAGCAGCTCGGCGAGCACCGCGGGCGGCGTCGCGGCGGCCCGCCCGGCGAGCAGCGCGCGTGCCTCCGGCTCGCCCGGGTCGGGCAGCGGGGTCTCCGGCAGCCTCTCCAGCTCAGGGTGCAGCGGCGCCCCACTCGGCGCAGTCAGCACGACGCCGAGCCGGCACCCGCTGGCACGGGCGGCGAGATGGCCCAGCTCGGCCGCTGAGTCGGGTTCGAGCCGGTGCGCGTCGTCCACCAGCACCAACACCGGGCCGAGGTGCAGCAGCTCGTCGACCCGCCGCCGCGTGACCTCGCACCGCTCCGTCCCGCTGCACCACAGCACGGCGGCGGTCGGAGCGACACGGCGCCATTCGGCGCGCAGCCGCCACAGCGCCGTCGACCTGCCTCGGCCGGGGCCTGCGCGCAGCACGGTGGCGTGGCCGGTGCCGTCCCGGGTCGCGTCGAGGATGGCAGCGAGCACGGCACCGCGGCCGGCGCTCAGTTCCGCATCCGGCTGGGCACCGTGCGGGCCCCGGGCCACTGCGCTCGACTCCATGGCCCTCCCCCGCCGGCCAGTCAGTTGACAGATTCGTCCCACCGCCGCGCACGCCAGCCTGACCAGTGGCAGCGATGCCAGCCCCACCCCACCGAACAGGGAGGTTCGATGTCCACTGTGCCGCCGAGGGCCGCGGTGCGCCATCCGATCGGCCGCAGCGAGCAGGTCCCGGAGGGGGGCCGGTTCGTGGTCGACATCGGTGCGACCACCGTGGGCGTGTTCCGGTTCAAGTCGACGCTGTACGCCTACGAGAACGTCTGCGCGCACTCCGGCGGGCCGGTCTGCCAGGGTCGGCTCGTGCCCAGGGTGCGCGAGCTGCTGGACGAGGCGCAGCGCACGGTCGGCGCCGCGTTCGACGAGGACGACCTGCACATCGTCTGCCCGTGGCACGGCGCCGAGTACAGCGTGACCACCGGCGCGCACCCCGCGCAGCCGCTGTTCACGCTGC
>DATAYB010000698.1:0-3672 GCA_036272795.1 Pseudonocardia sp. | reverse complement strand
CGCGTTGCCCTGCTCGGCCAGCCCACCGTTGGTCAGCGGCTCCGGCGTGCCGAGCACGGTGATCGTCCGGCTCGACGCGTCGACCGGCGCGGTCACCTGGACCAGCGCCGCACCCCCCTCGCCGGAGTAGCACTCCAGGCCGCCGGCGGCGCGGTACCGCTGGCCGTCGAGCTCGGCGGGGCCGGCCACCTGGGCGGCGGGCAGCGCGCAGCCCGGCTCGCGGCGCTCGGCCCGATGGCGCAGCGTCGTCAGCTCCACGCGGGGGGCCAACTCCTTCAGCGCGGCCTGTCCCGGTGCGACGAGCACGAGATCTGCGCCAGCGCGGCCGGCCACCCGCAGCTGGGCGGTGCTCAGCAGCTCCGGCAGCGCCACCAGCACCGTGGCACCCTGGCCGCCCAGCCGGCCGAGCTCGGCGCTGCTTCGTACGAGGGTCACGGTGACGCCCTGGTCGCGCAGCAGCTGGGCCAGCGCGCGGCTGCCAGAGGGGTCCACCGCGTCGGGGTTCAGCAGGCCCCGCACCGGCTGCCGGGCGACCGACGCGAGCAGCACGCCCGTGAGCACCACGAGCAGGCCGGCGACCACGGGCAGCCGGGCCGCCCGCCACAACTCTCCGGGCCGGGTGGCCCGTGCTGTCGGGTCCGCGGCGGGGTTCGCCGTCGGGTTCGCCGTTGGGTCGGCCGGGGAGCTCGCTGTCGGGTTCATCGCGCCGCCCCGGCCAGTGGCGTCGAGCCGCCCTTGCCCTCGGGTTCGGCCGGCTGCGCGGGCCTGGCCCGGCGGACGGCTTCGTCGAGGTCCCGCAGCCGTGTGTCCATCTCCGCGGTCGCGGGCTCGCCGCCGTACCAGACGTCGTCGAACAGCTGCGCCGCCGCGCGCAGCTGTGCCGCGCAGCCCGGCAGCACCCGCCCCGCCTCCGCGGCGACCTCGGTCGCGGTACGCCCGGCGCGTTCGTCCAGCAGCCCGCGCTCGGCGAGCTCCCGGACCACCGCGCGCAGCCGCTCCCGGACGGCCCGCGCCCACCGGCCGTGCTCGGCGTGCGTGTCCGCCGCGCGGCGGTGGTTGGCGGCGCTCTCCGGGGCGGCGTCGAACAGGGCGTCGGCACGCGCGGCCGTTCTGCCGACCCGCCCCACCACGAGCCGCACCGCCACCGCGGCCAGCACCAGCACCACAACCAGCGCGAGCAGCCCGCCGTAGCCGCTCGGGGTCAGCTCGGCCGCCCGGGAGAGCAGGTCGCCCAGCTTGGCCAGCAGCCAGGTCACGGCCCTGACCAGCAGGGAGGGCTGCGCCGCCGCGTACTCCGGCCGGGCCAGCTCACGCTCGGCCGCCTCCCGCGCCGCGTCACGACCGATATCCACCGGGATGGCCGCGCCGGCCCCCGACCCCGCGCCGGCCCCCAACACCGAGCCGACCGCGAGCACCCAACCGGCAGGTGCCGACCAGGGCACTAAACCCGGCCCGGGGTGACGGCGCCCCAGCCGGAGCCGGTCTCGGTGGCCTGGGCGAGCTCGAGGTCGAGGCCCTCGCGGCGGATCCGCTGGTCGAAGTAGACGAGGCCGACGACGCCGGCGCGGAACGGCGCGGTGATGGTGCTGGCGATGATCGTGCCGACCGCGGTGATCGCCAGCACGGGCAGCATGTTGCCGCCGCCGCTCGCGAGGCCCGTCGTCGCCGCCAGCACCCCGCCGCCGATGCTGAACGGGACCACCAGGATCGCGGCCAGCACGAACGTGATCAGAAAGCCCAGCGCCAGGATGCCGAACACCCGCCACCACTGCCGGCGCACCAGGCGGAACGAGCGGCCGAGGGCGCCCGGCACCGAGACGTCCTCCAGGATGTAGGCGGGCGCGGCCAGTGACCACGAGATCAGGAGCCACAGCCCGAGGCAGAACGCCGCGAGGAAGCCGCCGACACCGAGCAGCACCGCCAGGCCGGTCGGGGCGCCGGCCACCAGCGCGACGACCAGCGGCACCATGGCGACCACGACGACTCCCACGTACGCCAGCCCACTGAGCAGGGCGAGCCCGATCAGCCCGAGCAGGCGGTGCCGGACGACCGCCCAGACCTCGCCGAACGAGGGTCGCTCGCCGAGCACCGCACGGGACAGCACGACGATCAACATGCCGGTGAGCATCGTGGTGGCGACGAAGCTGACGATCCAGGCGAGGATCGTGGTGAGCCCGATGCTGCTGGCCTGGGCCATCTGCTCGAACAGCGCGAGGCCGCCCGCGCCGTGCCTCGGCGGCGTCAGGCCCCGGAAGTTGAGCGCGGCAGCCGGCACCTGGAACAGCTGCGTGATGGTGATCATCACGGCGGACAGCCCGAGGGTGACGGCCGGGTTGGCGCGGATGTAGGAGATCGCGCCGTCCAGGATCTCGCCGACGCCGAGCCGGCGCAGCGGGATCACCCCGGGCTTGGGGACCGGCGGAGCCGGCCACCCCCACGGCGCGCCCATGCCGGCGGGGTTCGGGTACGGCTGCCCGACCGGGTACGGCGGCAGGGCGGCATAGGGGTAGGGCGATGCGGCCGGGTTCGGTTGGGCCGCCCAGTCGTTCTCGGTCCTCGGGCGCGGCACGGGGAAGCCGGCCGGCGGCTCTCCCTCAGGGTTCGCCGGAATGGTGGGTGCCCCGGGATCGCCCGGGGTTTCGGGAAAACCCGCAATCGGGGTGACGCGGTCGGTCGGCTCGGTCATCTCGGTTCCCCGGTTCCATCCAGTGGCGTTATTGCCATAGTGGTCTGATTCCCGACCGGCGACCAGCGGGATTAGTCGGACCAGAGTGTCATCGGGGATGAATTCGGGGCGAGGGTGCGGGCCCCCGGGGGTGGTTACCTGTGCACCACCTGTGCGGGTAGGGCTAGCCCTACCCGGTCCTGCGCGGTGCCGCGGCCGAGCCGGTTCCTGAGCCGTTTCTCGGCCTGCCATTCACCGAACGGGTGGCAGTCGAGGTAATCACTCTCCAGGATCGGCGCGAAGGAGTAGACATGAATTGGCGCGGGCAGCAACCCCCTCTCTGCCCGCGCCCTTATTCTTCAAGTGCGTTGGCCGGCTCGCCGCCGGCCAGCGCCACCGAAGCGGTCTCAGACCGCAAAGAGCTGGGAAAGATCCGCGAACGCCTTGAACTCCAAGGCATTTCCGGCCGGGTCGAGAAAGAACATCGTCCACTGCTCGCCGGGTTCGCCCTCGAACCGCACGTAGGGCTCGATCACGAACTCTGTACCGGCCGCCTCGAGCCGCGCGGCCAGCTCCTTGAACTCCGCGACCGGCAGCACCAGGCCGAAGTGCGGCACCGGCACCTGGTGCCCGTCGACCGGGTTGGTGCCGGCGACGCCGTCCCCGCGGGCACCGGAGCCGTCGCCGACCTGATGCGTGACGACCTGGTGGCCCCGGAAGTTCCAGTCCGTCCAGCGGGTGTCAGAGCGGCCCCTGGTGAAGCCGAGCACGGTGCCGTAGAACTCGCGTGCCGCCTCGATGTCGTCGACCGGGATCGCCAGGTGGAACGGCACGAGCTGGGTCTGTGTGGTCATCAGTAGTCCTCCGTAGGCTCCCACGCCACGCTAGCGCCGGTCACTGGTCGATGTCGTAGACGATCTCTACCGAGACGGACAGCTGCTGCGAGCCCGGCTGGATCGGCACCGGCGCGGCGCCCGCGGCGTCCATGGACTGCTTGTAGAGGGGGC
>DATAYB010000697.1:0-5125 GCA_036272795.1 Pseudonocardia sp. | reverse complement strand
GTCAAGCGCGGCAAGGTCACCCTGGAGAAGGGTGAGGCGCTGCTGCAGCGGATCACCCCGACCGCCGACTACAACGACCTCGCCGGTGCCGATGTGATCATCGAGGCCGTCTTCGAGTCGGTGAAGCTCAAGCAGGAGGTGTTCCGGGAGGCGATGAAGGTCGTCGAGCCGGACGCGCTGCTCTGCTCGAACACCTCGACGCTGCCGATCACCGAGCTCGCCGCCGGGCTGGACCGCCAAGGCGACTTCGTCGGCCTGCACTTCTTCTCCCCCGTCGACAAGATGCCGCTCGTGGAGATCATCCGGGGCGAGCGGACGAGCGACGCGGCGCTGGCCAAGGCGTTCGACCTCACCCTCGGCATCCGGAAGACGCCGATCGTGGTCAACGACAGCCGGGGCTTCTTCACCAGCCGCGTGATCGGGACCTTCATCAACGAGGGCATCGCGATGGTCGCCGAGGGCATCGACCCGCAGACCATCGAGCAGGCGTCCTCGCAGGCCGGCTACCCGGCCCCGGTGCTGCAGCTGATGGACGAGCTGACCCTGACGCTGCCGCAGAAGATCCGCAAGGAGACCCGCGCGGCGGTCGAGGCCGCCGGTGGCACCTGGGTGGAGCACCCGTCCGAGGCCGTCGTGGACCGCCTGGTCGACGAGTTCAAGCGGCCCGGCCGGTCCGGCGGGGCGGGCTTCTACGACTACGTCGACGGCCAGCGGGCCGCGCTGTGGCCGGGGCTGCGCACCGAGCTCGGCGCCACGAACCACGATGTGGACGTGCACGAGCTGTCCGAGCGGATGCTGTTCGTGGAGTCCTTGGAGACGTGGAAGTGCGTCGACGAGGGCGTGCTGACCTCGATCCCGGACGCCAACATCGGCTCCATCTTCGGCATCGGCTTCCCGCCGTGGACCGGTGGCGTGCTGCAGTACATCGACGGTTACGCCGGTGGCAAGGCCGGCTTCGTGGCCCGCGCCGACGAGCTGGCCAAGAAGTACGGCGACCGGTTCGCGGTGCCGGACTCGCTGCGCAAGGCCGCCGCCGAGGCGCAGACCTCGGCCGCGTAGTACCACCCGCACGAAAGCCGGCGCCCCGCTCCGATCATCCCCGGAGCGGGGTGCCGGCGTGTGTGCGGGGACCCGCGCAGACCTAGGGTGGCGTCGAGCGCGCTGGTCGGGCGGTGGGGCCGGTCGGGCGGTGCGGCTGGTCGGGCGGTGCGGCTGGTCAGCCGGCGGGGTGGGACTCGACCTCGGCGGGCGCGATCGGGCCGCCGCGCTGCTCGGGCAGGGGCGCGCCCTCTGCCGTGTGGCCGGCTAACTCCGCGCCGTTCTGGCCGGGCACCGCGCGCTGGCCGTTGCCGGCGGTCTCCTCGGTGCCCTGGCTGGCGGCGGCAGTCCAGCCGTTACCGGCGCCCCACTCGGCGTCGGCGCCGCTCTCCGGCACCTGGCTGGAGCCGCGCCAGGACTGGTTGACCAGCTCGGCGGCCACGGCGACGACCGAGGTGGCCTGCCGGTAGGCCTGTTCCCGGAGCATCCGGTACGCGGCGTCGAGGTCGATGGCGTGCCGCTCGGCGAGCATGCCCTTGGCCTGCTCGATGGGGCCCTGGCGGTCCAGCGCCGTGCTCAGGCTGGCCACCAGTGACGCGGAGTGGCGGTAGGCCTCGATGTTGCCGAGCACCGCGCCGAGCACCTCGGCCAGCGGCGCGAGCTCACCCAGCAGCCCGCCGGCCAGGGTGTCGAGGTCACGGCCGAACAGCTGCAGGCAGCCGACGAGCTCGTCGCCCCCACGCAGTGCCACCACCGCGGTGACGGGCAGTCCGACGCGGGCCGAGGCGTCGGCGAGGCCGGCGTGGGTGGACCTGGTGAGGTCGTCCAGCGCGGTGTCACGGCCGGCCCGGATCGCCGCCGAGCCGATGCCGAGGCCGAGCTGCTGCACGAGCCTGGTCAGCTGCTCGGCCTCCGGGTGCGAGGCGACCAGGATGCGCACCGCGCCCGTCGAACCGTCGAACACCACCGCGGCACACCCGGCGAGCCCGGCCAGCCACGTCAGCCGGCCACAGACCTCTCGGAGCAGTGCCTCGGCGTCGTGCTCGGTGACGGAGGTGCCGGCGATCTCCAGGAGGAGCTCGGCGACCCCGGGCCTCGGCTGCCCGGGGCGCCGCCACGACGGGTCGGGCGGCGCGGGGGGCGGCGGGGCGGACATGCCGACGGTCCTTTCCGGAGGGCCGCGACGGCGAGGCGCGGGAGAAAAAACCAGCCACCGAGCAGCATGACTGAACGTGACCGGCTCGACCGTAGCGCACGCCGGGCCGCGCAAAGATATCACCCTCTCGGGTGTCTCAAGCGACCCCGGTGTGTTCGGGCGACGTGCCTTGTTGTACGGGTCCGGCGACCCCGTTAGTGATCACAGGTTCACCAGGAGGAACCGGGAAAGCACTCGAGGTTGTCAGAGGACTTTGGCGGCCGACACTAGGCTGTCAGGCGATGTCGAACCCGACTCGGCGTGGGCCAGGCCGCCCTCGCAAGTTGCCCGCTGGCCAGCAACGCGCGCTGGTGCTGGCCGCCGCGCGCCGGGTGTTCGCGAGGGCGGGGCTGCGGGCGGCCACCATCGAGGAGGTCGCGCAGCGCGCCGGGGTCACGCGGCAGGCGGTCTACGAGCAGTTCGGGGACAAGAACGCGCTGTTCGACGCCGTGATCCTGGCGTTGCTGGAAGAGCTGAACGTGCTGTTCGGCAAGCCTCCGGAGCTGGACGCCGAGCTGGACGACGCGGCCTGGGTGCGCGCGCACTTCGGCCAGGTACTCGGATACCTGGCGCAGCACCCCGACTCGGGGCTGCTCGTCCAGGAGGCGATCCGCACGCGGGACCCGGTGCTGTCGCAGATCCGGGTGCGGCTGACCGGGGTGTACGTCGACGCGCTGCAGCGGCGGTTCGCACTGCGCGGCATCCAGCTGGGCAGGGCCGCCGAGGCGCTGATCACCATGGCGGTCGGCATGGCTGAGGCGCTCAACTCCATGTCGTGGCGCGGCGAGCCGCCGGACACCGAGACGCTGATCGACGTGCTGACCGAGTTCACCGTCGGCGGCATGGCGGCGCTGACGATGGCTGCTCCGGAGCTGTTGGAGAGGCTGCGGTGAGCTGCCGGTGACCGGACCCGGGACACCCGGGCGGGTCAGACCGCGCGGGTGAGGAACTCCCGCACGCGGCGGGCGTTGAGGTCGAGGTGGCGGCGGCTCGCGGCGCGGGCCTGCTCGGGGTCGCGGGTGCGGAAGGCGTCCAGCAGCTCGGCGCAGGGCGGGGCGCCGCCGGGCAGCCTGGCCGGGTGCAGGCCGAGCTGGTCGAGCAGGGCGCGCACGCACCGGTCCGCCTCCTGCCACAGCGGCAGCAGAACGCGGAAGTCCCAGGCGGTGGCGGCGGGCGCGAGCAGCCGGAAGTGGAAGTCACGGTGCGCGCGGAAGATCTCCTCCGGAGGGAGGCTGGTGTCGGCGAAGTTGGGGGCGAGCGCGGTCAGCTCGTCGAGGTCGGCGTCGGTGTGCAGCAGGCAGGCCTGTGCGCAGAGCTCGGGCTCGATCAGCCGGCGCATCCGGAAGATGCCGCCGAGCTCGGCCAGCTCCCGCCGGCTCGGTGGCTTCGCCGGTCCGGGTAGGGTCGGGAGATCGTGCTGAGTATGGAACGTCGGGGCCTCGCCGATCGTGCCGATCGTCTGGTTGGTGATCACGTCCAGCCTCGGAACCGGCACCACAACGCTCCACTCTTCGTTCGTCCCCGAGCCGCCTGAGCAGCCGTCACGACGGTACTCATTCGACACATGTGTGTCCGACGCGACGTCGAACTGGGGACCATTTCCGTCAGTGCTGTCGGAAATATATGGCCCCGCTGTGCGGCGGTGTCAACCCCGGGCCGATCGGTCCTTCTCAGTGGTCCGTTCGGCCCCTTCGAGCGGTTTTTCGGTTGACGGTCGAGATTCCGGGGGACTAGAACATACCTACGGTATGTGCGTGGCCCGTCAATGGCGAAGGTGAGGCCCCAGGATGTCGGAGACCGTCACGAGCAGGCCCGAAGGTTATGTGTTCAACCCGTTCGCGCCGGGTTACACCGACGATCCGTACCCCCACTACCGGGAGCTGCGCGAGACCGACCCGGTGCATCAGACCCCGCTGGGCTTCTGGGTGCTCGGCCGCCACGACGACGTCGTGGCGCTGCTGCGGTCGAAGAACTCGGTTGAGGACCGCCACATCGAGATGGACGAGCCGCTTCGCCGGCTGGTCGAGGCGGCGGTGGCCGGTGGGGACGACCCGGGGCGGGCGCTCGGGCTGTCGATGCTGGACCGTGACCCTCCCGACCACACCAGGCTGCGCAAGCTCGTCACCAAGGCGTTCACCGTGCGTGCCATCGAGGCGCTGGAGCCCCGGGTGGTGGCGCTCGTCGACGCCGCGCTGGACCGGGTCGAGGAGCGCATCGCCGGGGACGGCCGCGCCGACCTGGTCGCCGAGCTGGCCTACCCGCTGCCGTTCACGGTGATCTGCGAGATGCTCGGCATGCCGGACACCGACCACGACCGGCTGCGCGAGCTGGCCGGCACGCTGGTGCGCTCGCTGGAGCCGGTCAACGACCCGGAGCTGCTCACCGCCATCGCGGCGGCCGGCCGGGAGGTCTCGTCCCGGATCGCCCAGGTCATCGCCGACAAGCGCCGCGCACCGGGCGACGACCTGCTCACCGCGCTGATCCAGGCCGAGGACGGCGGCGACGTACTCACCGACGACGAGCTCACCGCCCAGGTGGTGCTGCTCTACGTGGCCGGCCACGAGACCACGGTGAACCTGATCGCCAACGGCACGATCGCGCTGCTGCGCAACCCCGACCAGTTCAACCTGCTCGCCGCCGACCCCACGCTCGACGCCAACGCCGTCGAGGAGCTGCTGCGCTACGACAGTCCCGTGCAGCAGTCCCGCCGGGTCACCCTCGCCCCGTACGAGGTCGGCGGCCGGGTCATCCCCGCCGGGCAGTTCGTGATCGCCGGCCTGGCCTCGGCCAACCGCGACGAGGCGTTCTGGGGTGCCGACGCCGACCAGCTGCGGCTGGACCGGCCGAACGCGCGGGCCCAGGTGTCCTTCGGCGGCGGCGTGCACCACTGCC
>DATAYB010000696.1:0-4944 GCA_036272795.1 Pseudonocardia sp. | reverse complement strand
TTCGGAACACGATTTCCGCATCTCGGAACGTGCTCCGGCCGTCGGGGGGACGTTGCCATGTCCGTGCACGTGATCGCGATCCTGGTGCTGGTCGCGGTGTTCGTCATCGCCACCGTAAGGCCGATCAACCTCGGCGCGCTGGCCATCTCGGCGTCCGTGGTCGACTCCAGCCCGTTCTCCACCTCCGGCGCGCTGGTGACCGCGAGCGCGCCGGAGGAAGGCCGCGACTACGTTTATCGCCGGTTGATGACCTGGGGCTTCGCGATGGCCGTGATCGCGCCGCCCGTCACCTGGCTGCTGCGGATCGTGCCGTACTGCCCGTTGTCCGCGACCAGCACAATCGGGCTCGCGCCGCAGGCCATCGCCGTCGCCAGCTCCTGGCCGTTCATCAGGAAGCACCCGTCGCCCGCGATCGACACGACCTGCCGGCCCGGGTACGTCAGCGACGCCGCGACGGCCGCCGGCACGCCGAAGCCCATCGCCCCGTTGCGCGGCGCCAGCAGCGTGCCGACCTCGTGGTGCGCCAGGAACCGCTGCGCCCAGAGCGCGTGGTTGCCGGCCCCGTACGTGATCACCGCGTCCGGTGCGAGGCGCTCGGCCAGCAGTGCCATCGCCACCTCGAGGTCGACCCTGTGCGTGGTGTCCGAGCTGGCCACGGAGCGAGGCGTGCTGAACCGGCGCTGGGCGGCGCGCAGCCGCTTGGTCCAGTCCGGGTCCGGCTCGGCGACACCACCGCGCCCGGCGCCGGCCAGCAGCCCGCCGTCGAGCGGGCCGCCGGCCAGCGGCCCGCCGCGCGTCGGCCAGCACCGGGTCGCGCCCGTAGCCGAGCCAGCCGACCTAGGCCGGGCTGGCGTGGTCGACGAGGTCCTGGCTGCGCCAGTCGGTGGCCACGGGCAGCCCGCCGTGCTCGCACCATTCGGTCAGCGCGCGGCTGGCGGCGGTGCTCCAGCGGTCCCCGCCGACGATCACCAGCGGCCGCCGTGCCGCGTCGAGCAGCGTGGCCAGCTGCGCCCGACCAGCAGCACCAGCGGCGTGGCGTCCTGCCAGGCCGTGTGCACCGCGACCCCCGCGTTCGCCGCACCCGGCCCCCGGGTCACCATGACCACCCCGGGCACCCCGGTCAGCCGCGCCTGCGCCAGCGCCATGAAGCCCGCGCCACCTTCGTGGCGGCACACCACGAACTCCACCGGGCTGTCGTGCAGTGCGTCGAGCACCTCGAGGTAGCTCTCGCCGGGCACGCCGTAGGCGCGCCGCACGCCGAGTGCCTCGAGCTGGTGCACGATCGCCGCGCCCGCGGTTGTCCCCGAGCCCGGCACAGGCTCGCCCTCGGACCGGCTGGCCGCGGCTCGCGGCTCACTCACCGGCCAACACCTGGTCGCGGCTCAGCGACAGCCGGGGCGCCAGCGCGCCGCCCAACGCGGTGATCAGCGCGATCACGATCAGCAGCACCGCGGCGGACCACGAGCCACCGCCGGTGGCGGCCTGCAGCGCGGTGGCCAGCAGCGGGACGAAGCCGCTCACGATGCCGGCGGTGTTGGACGAGAGCGCGAGCCCGCTGTAGCGGAGCTTGGCCGGGAAGAGCTCCGCGAGCAGCGGACCGGACACGGCGTACGGGATGGACAGGCAGGCCACCCCGAGTGTCACGCCGAGCACGACGAGCCCGGCGACCTTCGAGTCGATCATCCAGAACATCGGGAACGCGACGGCGGCCGAGATGACGCCGCCGAGCACAGTGATCCGGGCCGGCCCGTACCGCTCGGCGAGGCGGCCGCCGACCACCAGCACTGCGATCTCCAGCACGGCCGCGACCAGCGTGGCGGTCAGGATCAGGGTCCGCGACAGGTGCAGCGTGCCGGTGCCGTAGCTGATCACGAACGTGGTGGCCAGGTAGAAGCCGCCTACCCCGAGGAAGCACGCGCACGCGCCGACCACGAGCTGCGGGAACGCACGCACCACCACGTCGCGGACCGGGGAGCTGGCGAGCTCGTCCTCCTCCAGCAGCCGCTCGAACAGCGGCGACTCGCCCACCCGGCGGCGGATCCAGAGCGCGATGTAGAGCAGCGGGAACGCGGCCAGGAACGGCAGCCGCCAACCCCAGGCGTCGAAGCTGGCCGGCGGCAGCGCGGACACCGCGAGGAACGCGCCGGAGGACAGCAGCGTGCCGATCGGCGACCCGATCTGCGGCATCGCGGCGTACCGGCCCCGCCGTTCGATGGGCGCGTGCTCCACAGCGAGGGTCACCGCGCCGCCCCACTCACCACCGACCGCGACGCCCTGCAGCAACCGGAGCAGGGTGAGCAGCACCGGGGCGGCCACCCCGATCGAGACGTGGGTCGGCAGCAGCCCGATCACACCGGTGACCACGCCGATCATGCTGACCGTGATGATCAGGCAGCGGCGCCGGCCGATCCGGTCGCCGAGGTGGCCGAACAGGATCGCCCCGAACGGCCGCGCGGCGAAGCCCACCGCGAACGACGCGAACGCACCCAGGGTGGCCACCGCCGCGCTGCCGCTGGTGAAGAACAGCCGGTTGAACACCAGCGACGCGGCGGTGCCGTAGAGGAAGAAGTCGTACCACTCCAGCGCGGTGCCGACGAACGCGCCGAGCGCGACCCTGCGGGCCTCGGCGTCGGTCACCGCCACCGCCGCTCCAGTGTGCGCGGTCTTGCCGGGCTGCTGTGGTGAAGCCGGTGTCGTCATGTGTCCTCCCAGCTCACGGGCTTCCGTGAACGCAGGTGCCGCCGAGGTAGGTGGCGACGACCTCGGTGTCGCCGATCCGGTCCGGGTCGATCGTGGTGATGTCGTCGCCGAGCAGGACGAAGTCGGCGAGCTTGCCGGGGGTGAGGGTGCCCCGGCGGTGTTCCTCGCCGGCGATCCAGGCGGTGTCGAGCGTGTAGGCGCGCAGCGCGGCCAGCGCATCGACCCGCTCGTCAGGGCCGATCACCGCGCCGGTGCTGGAGATCCGCCGGATCATCGACTGGATGCCCAGCAGCGGCGCACCGGAGGCGACCGGGCGGTCCGAGCTGCCCGGCACCCGCAGCCCGGCGCGCAGGAAGCTGCCGTGCCGGTAGAGCCGGTCGACGCGGTCCGGGCCGACCGCGGCGGCCATCGAGTCGCCGATCTCGTACAGGAACCTCGCCTGCGGCACCGGGGTGACACCGAGTGCGCCCATCCGCGTGACCTGCGCGGGGCTGGTCACCGCCGCGTGCTCGATCCGGGGCCGGGCGTCCGGGTGAGGACTGCGCCGCTGTGCTTCTTCGAAGGTGTCCAGGATCAGGTCGATGGCGCGGTCGCCGATGGCGTGCGCGGCGATCCGCCAGCCGGAGGCGTGCGCGTCGAGCACGTTCGCCCGCAGCACGTCCGGGTCGTCCTGCAGGTAGCCGTGCGAGCCACGGTCGCAGAACACCTCGTGCATGGCGGCCGTGCGCGCGGTCAGCGAGCCGTCCATGAAGATCTTCACCGGCCCGATGCGCACCCGGTCGTCGCCGAAACCGGTGCGCAGTCCGAGGTCCAACCCGCGCCGCTGCGGGTCCTCGGGGTGCCCGGCCACGGGGTGCAACGCGTCCATCGACGGCATCAGCTGGACCCGCACGCGCAGCTCGCCGGCATCGGACGCCTGCTGGTACGCCGCGAGCTCCAACGGAGAGTGGCCGATCCAGCCGGCGCCGATGCCGCACTCGGTGACGTGCGTGAGCCCCTCGGCCGCGTACACCCGCGACGCCTTCGCCAGCGCGCCGGTCAGCATGTCCAGCGGCACCGGCCGGAGCACGGCGGCGACCAGCTGCTGTGCCTGCTCCTCCAGCAGCCCTGTCGGCCGGCCCTCGGCGTCGGTGACCACGACACCGCCGGCGGGCACCACCGCGGTGCCGTCCAGCACGCCGAGCAGGGCCAGCATCGGGCTGTTGACCAAACAGACGTGCGCGGACCGGTGGCCCAGCCAGACCGGGCGGTCGCCCGAGGCGCGGTCCAGTGCGTAGCGGTCCGGGTGGCCGCCCAGCGCGCTGTCGTCGTAGCCCGTACCCAGCACGAAGGCGCCGGCCGGCAGGGCCGAGGCGCGCGCGGCGATCCGGTCGTACACGGTGGCGAGGTCGGTCAGCCCGGACAGGTCCACGGCGTCCAGACCCAGCCCGAAGCCGGCCATGTGGTTGTGCGCGTCGCCGAACCCGGGCACCAGCGTGGCGCCCTGCGCGTCCAGCTCGGTGCGCCCGCGCAGCCCGTCCGCGCGGTCGTCGTCGAACAGGGCGAACACCAGGCCGTGGTGCACGGCGAGGGTGCGGGCGCTCGGCCGGGTGTCGTCCATGGTCAGGATCGAGGCGTTGCGGACCAGCAGGTCGACTTCGAGGCTCACGTACTCATCCCAGATGGTGTAGGCGGGTCAGCGGCAGGGTGTGCGAGTGGTGCAGCGCGATCGGCCGGCCGTCCACCAGCACCGGGACCGGTTCGGGCGTGACCTCGACCGTGGGGGTCGCGCAGTTGTGCAGCATGTCCGCACAGCTCAGGCCCCGGCTACCGGAGATCGTCGTGTAGCGGTGGCCGGCGGGCAGCGTGGCGGTGTCGGCGTGCCCGGAGACGAACACGTGCGCCAGCCTGGCGGGCGCGGCACCGGTGCCCCCGTAGAACGGCAGCATCCGGCGCGGCTGGGTCAGCCGGGTGGAGCCGGCACCCGAGCCGGCGTTGCCCCAGGCCACGAAACCCGACTTGAGCACCAGCTCCGGCTGCGCGCCGAACCACGCGGGCGACCACAGCACCAGGTCGGCCAGCTTGCCAGGCGCGATGCTGCCCACGTGCCCGGCGAGGCCGTGCGCCACCGCCGGGTTGTGCGTCAGCTTGGCCAGGTAGCGCAGCACGCGCGCGTTGTTGTTGACGTCCGGCCCGGTCTCGCCGGCGAGCGTGGCCTGCACGTGCGCCAGCTGCCAGGTGCGCCGCGCGGTCTCGCCGATGCGG
>DATAYB010000695.1:0-17848 GCA_036272795.1 Pseudonocardia sp. | reverse complement strand
ACCAGGGTCGGCAGGCGGGCCTAGGGTGTTGTGCCGGCGGGCGGCCTGGCCGCGCTCATCGACGCTGAGGGACGTGCAACGACTTGGTTGACCATCTTCTGGTCTCGATCCCACCGCTCGCGGTCTACCTGATCGTGGGGCTCGTGATCGGCCTGGAGAGCCTCGGCGTCCCCCTACCCGGCGAGATCACGCTGGTCTCGGCCGCGCTGCTGTCCTCGCGCCACGAGCTGGCGGTCTCCCCGGTGTGGATCGCTGTCGCCGCCAGCGTCGGCGCGATCGGTGGTGACACGATCGGCTACCTGATCGGCCGCCGCTGGGGCATGCCGCTGTTCGTCCGGCTCGGCAGGCGGTTCCCGAAGCACTTCGGTCCTTCACACGTGGCGTTCGCCGAGCACATGTTCACGAAGTACGGGGCCTGGGCGGTGTTCCTCGGCCGGTTCATCGCGCTGCTGCGGATCTTCGCCGGTCCGCTGGCGGGGGCGCTGCGGATGCCGTACCGCCGGTTCCTCGCCGCGAACGCCAGCGGCGGGATCGTCTGGGCCTGCACCACGACGTTCGTGGTCTACCAGCTCGGCATCGTCGCGGAGCGGTGGCTGGCGCGGTCCTCGTGGATCGGGCTGGGGCTCGCGCTGGTGGCCGGTCTCGCCATCGGGCTGGTGATCAAACGGCGGACCCAGCGGTTCGCCGAGCAGCACGCGGCCGCCAAGCACCCCACCACTGAGCACCCCACCACTGAGCACCCCACCACCGAGCACCCCACCACCGAGCACCCCTCCGCCGAGCCTGGGACACAGTCCGAGCCCGCTTGAACCCGGCGGATCGGGGTATCCGAACCGTATGGCGGTGACACGGCGCTCGATGACGGTGGAGCTGCAGGAGACCGGTCGCCAGCCCCGGCTGGTGGTGACCGGCGAGATCGACATGCTGAATGCGGCCGAGTTCCACGAGGCCGTCCGGCGGGCGACCTGCCGGTGCCCCCGCCTGATCGTCGACCTGACCCGGGTCTCCTTCCTGGGCTCCCCCGCGATCGCCACGCTGTACACCTACAGCGGGAACCTGATCGCCGTACTCGCCGCGGCGGGCAGCCCCCTGGCACAGGCACTGACCACCGCCGGCTTCCCCATGGTCATCGCATCCCTGCCCGCGCCCCGGCGACCACCGAATCCCGACACCCACGCCCCGTAGCCCACCAAGACCCAGCTTCGGTGATCAACAGGGCGTCAGGGCTTTTCGATCATGATCCCGGCGACCCTGTTGCCCTGGTGATCACAGACGCAGACCATCCTGTCGGCCATCTCGGACGGCGCGCGCGGCCGCTGACGGAGCCCGGTCAGGTCGCGACGTGGTGGCCGGTCGGCGCGGCCGGCGCCATGGGCTCGGACCCGTGCCTCATCCGGAAGTACAGGGCCCCGAAGACGACCACCCCGAAGACCGCGAGCGTGATGGCCACCTGGTTGGCGTAGTCGCTGTAGCGGCCGGTGAGCAGCAGGAACGCGGGCACCCACCCGGTGACCCAGCCCTGGATGGCGCAGACCGCACCCGTGTAGCGGCTCAAGCTCTCCCGCTTCAGGCCCAGGACCAGGAAGAACAGCAGCCACAGGTACGCCCAGAGCAGCCAGATGACACCGAAGCCGGGGTCCTTGAAGTGGAAGAAGTTCAACCCCGAGTAGACCAGCGCGGAGAACACCACGAACAGGCAGAAGTAGCCCAGTCCGGTGCCGTCGAGGTTGAAGCTCAGGTTGAGTCCGACGTAGAGGTAGGTGAAGGCGAAGAGGTAGAGCCCCGCCGCCGACAGGATGGTGTCGGCGTTGCCGTTGGCGGTGAAGATCAGGTAGGTCGGAGTGATGATCTGCAGCGCGCCGACGAAGAAGTTGATCGGTGCGGCCGACTTCGCGTCGACCCAGCCCAGCAGCATGGCTCCGTTGATGAACAGTACGGCTCCGACGAACAGCAGTCCCACAGATCCCATCGTTCGGACTTCCTTCCGGTCACGTGCCTGGCGCCCGGCCGCGGGGCGGGGGCGGGGCCTGTGGTCAGGCCCGCCCCCGCTCCGGCGCTGGTGTTGGCGGGTCCGGTGCCCGGGCTCGGGTACCGGCGTCCGATCGGGCTGGGCCCGGTCAGGGGGTAGGGGCTAGGCGACGGCCTTCGGAACGCCCTGACCGGGGTCGATCTGGTGCGGGCCCTCCTTGCTCGGCCGCACGTTGAAGTCGAAGATCTCGGTCGGGATGTAGACCGTGGAGCAGGAGTTCGGGATGTCCACGACGCCGGAGAGTCGGCCCTCGATCGGAGCGGCGCCCAGGATCATGTAGGCCTGGATGTCGCTGTAGCCGAACTTCTTGAGGTAGTCGATGGCGTGCAGGCAGGCCCGCTGGTACGACAGGTGCGAGTCCAGGTACCGCTGCTCGCCGCCCAGGGTCACGGAGGTACCCGAGAACGCCAGCCACTCGCTGTACTGCGGGTCGGTGCGGCCGGGCATGAAGACGGCGTTCTCCGAGACCCCGAAGGTGTCCATGCCACCCTTGATCAGGTCGACGTGCAGGTCCATGAACCCGCCCATCTCGATCGCGCCGCAGAACGTGATCTCGCCGTCACCCTGGGAGAAGTGCAGGTCCCCCATCGACAGCTTCGCGTCGTCGACGAACACCGGGTAGAAGATCCGGGAGCCCTTGGTGAGGTTCTTGATGTCCTGGTTGCCGCCGTTCTCCCTGGGCGGCGCCGTGCGGGCCGCCTCACCCGCCACCCGGTCGAACTCGGCGCCGGTGAGGTTGCCGAGGATCGCCGACTGGGGCAGCGGCGGCAGCGCGAGCGGCGGTACCCGGTTCGGGTCGGTGTCGATCAGGGCCTGCTCGCGGGCGTTCCACTTCGCGAGCAACGCCGCCGACGGGGCGGTACCCATCAGGCCCGGGTGCACGATGCCGGTGAACGACACGTTCGGCACGTGCCGCGACGTCGCCACCCCTCCTCGGAAGTCCCAGATCACCTTGTACGCGTCCGGGAACTGCTCGGTGAGGAAGCCGCCGCCGTTGCGGGTGGCGAACACCCCGGTGTAGCCCCAGCCCTGCCCGGCCAGCGGGCCCGAGTCCTCCTGCGGGATCGGGCCGACGTCCAGGATGTCGACGATCAGCAGGTCCCCCGGCCGCGCGCCCTGCACGGCGATCGGGCCGGACAGCACGTGCACGCCGGCCAGCGGGGCGTTCAGGATGTCGTCGGCGGAGTCGTCGTTGTGGATCGCACCGTCGAACCACTCCCGGCAGTGCACCCGGAAGACATCGCCGGGCTTGACCTGCACCAGGGCCGGGACATCGGGATGCCAACGGTTGTGACCCACAATCCGCTGCTCGGTGAACTTCTTCTGGGAGTCGAGCGGGAATACGACCTCGGGCATGACGACCAGCACTCCTCTTCTGTGACAGCGCGTGACGGGGTTACCGGACCCTGGACGGGTTCGGGCGGGTCAGGGGTTGCCGGCGATCCCGCCACGGACCGGAGGTTCCGGTCTGCCCTGGCGGGGCGGCTGCCCAGGTCATGGCCGGGGCAGCCGGCTTGTTCTCGTGTCCGGCCCCGGCGCGGCCCCAGGCCGCCCGCCCGGTCGCCAGCTCGACGGCAGCGAGGACACCACGCCGGGCTCGGTCCTCGATGCCTCGACGTGGTCCAGCAGGGACATCCGTCCCCGATCGGCCAGGCCGAGCAGGGGAACGGTGAACACCCGCGCGGCCGGTTCGCCGCAGGCCGGGCACGAGGCCAACTCCGGAGCGGTGCCGATCGGCCACTTCATGTCGAAGAGTCCGTCGAGGTCGCACTGATAGCCGTACGTCGCCATCTCGGCACTTCCTTGGTGTAGACGGCTCTGTCTACTTCCGTGTCCAAGCGGCGAAACGCGCAGTCCACCCACCCTGCTGAGCCGCTTGGAGCAAAACAGGTCGTTGGAAATAATTTCTTTGGAAATTACTCTCCGCTACGACGCTTGTCAACGAGCCAGGTGGCGGCCGGAGGTCAGAGCTCCTGGATGACGTCCCAGCACAGGCCGTCGGCGACGGCGAGGAAGACCCGCTGCCGCAGGTGCCGGTCGCGCAGCTGCACGGTGCCGCGTGGGGTCTCGTAGGTGAGCCCCTCCGACACCGAGGTCATCGACCGGACCTCGACCGAGCCCGCCCGGCGCATCAGCTCGGTGAGCAGGCGGACGCCCTCGTAGCACGACTCGCCGAGGCTGTTGAGCACGGGAGCGTCCGGCCCGAACCGGCGGAAGTAGGTGGCGGCGAAGTCCAGGCCCGACGTCGTCGCAAGGTCTTCGAAGTACCCCGCCGACGTCATCAGCCCCCGCGTGTTGTCGGCACCGGAGGCGAGCAGGACATTTTCGTCGATCAGCGAGCTGAAGCGCAGCAGGTCGCGGTCCAGGCCCGTGGCGGTGAAGGCCCGGTTGAACTCGACGGCGTCGTTGCCTATGAGCAGCATGAGCACGGCCTCGCAGCCGCTGGCCTCGACCCGGTGCAGCACTCGTGAGAACTCACTGGTGCCGAGTGGCACGTACATCTCGTCGCAGACCGTTCCGCCGATCTTCCGCAGGTACCGCCGTGCCACCTGCGCCGACCTGCGCGGCCAGATGTAGTCGTCGCCGACGATCGTCCACCGCCGGACGCCGACCGTGCTCGCGAACCAGTCGAGCGCGGGGCCGAGCTGCTGGTCGGGCGTCTCGCCGGTCAGGAACACCCCGGGCCGGTGCTCGCCGCCCTCGTACAGGGCCGTGTAGGCGTACGGGACCCGCCCGCCGATCCTGGGGGCGACGGTCTCCCGGACAGCGGAGATGTGCCAACCGGTGACCGCCTCGACCGCGCCGGCCTTGATCAGCGCGTCGACCTCCGTCGCCACAACCGCAGGCGTGGACCCGCCGTCCACGGGCACCAGGTTCAGCTCGCGGCCGAGCACGCCGCCCTCCGCGTTGATCTCCTCCATCGCCAGCGCGGCACAGCTCTCGCAGGACGGCCCGAAGATGCCGGCCGTGCCCTGCAGCGGGATGACGAGTGCCATGTTGAGCACATCGCGCCCGCGCCTCGGCGGCACCGTGAGGTGCTTCGGCGCCGAGGCCAGGCTCATGGCGCTACGCTAACCACCCGCCACGCCAATCGTGATACTCCAATCGTAGGGTTAACATTCCTCAATGGCGGCGGTTCCGGACCCAACGGCGCTGGTCAGCGATGAGTCGCTGCGGCTGCTCTCGTTGGCGGAGCGCTCCGTGACCCAGCGCCTCGACGAGGCACTGAAGGCCCACGGTTCGGGCATCGACCAGTGGCGGGTGCTGTCGCTGCTCGTCGAACAGGGTGGCTGCCCGATGAACGTGGTCGCCGACCACGCCATGATGCTCGCACCGAAGCTGAGCAAGCTGATCGACCGTATGGTGTCGGCCAACCTGGTACTGCGCCGGACGGACGAGCAGGACCGCAGACGAGTGTTCGTCGCCGCCACCCTGCGGGGTCACGAGGCCCTCGCCAGGTGGGACGCCGCCACGGCCAAGGTCCAGCAGCAGATCAAGGAGATCCTCGGCTCGGACGCCGCGCCGCTCGACGACGTGCTGCGCCGCCTGTCCGAGGGCCTGCGCCGGAGCTCGCCCGCCGACTGACCCTCAGGCGTCCGGCATCGCCGCCGAGCGGCCCGAGTGACCGGCCGACCGGCCGGCACGCAGCCAATGCATGTCGTCCACGAGCGACGCCATGACGAATTCATCGGCGTTGAGCTCACCGCGGAGCAGTTGGAGGCTCGATATCGAATAGTTACGCAATGCAGGCCCGAGTGCCATTCGCCGGGCGCCTGACGCAATCCTGACCGGGCCGGTGTCCGGTCCGGTGTGGCGCGACCTGGGGAACCCTCCGCCCAGGTGCTGACCAGCGTGTTGTCCGGTTCGGGGGGCCGGCGGTAGCCATTCGATGGGAGCGGTGCGGCTGAATTCATCATTCATCTCAGTATCCAGCTGTACCCGCCCCGCGCGCGGTGTGCCAGTAAATACTGGCGGCTCGCTCGCTAGTCGGTCAGCGCGGTGTCGCGGCCGGGGCGACGGAACCGGCTGCCCCGGTTGCCGCGCAGCAGGTCCTTCATGGTGCCCACGACGGCCAGGCCGCCCCGGTGGGACATCACGTAGTCGTAGAGCCGGCGTGCCGAACGGGGGTGGATGCGTTCCACCGGCGTCGGGTAGCGGAACGGCTGGCCGTTGAACGCCAGCTTGCCGCGCTGCGCGCTTGGCCACGAGTCGCAGCAGTGGATGCCGCGGTCGATCATGTCGGCGAGCATGGACTCGGGCAGCCCGCCGAAGTCCAGGTACCGGTGGCCGCGCTGCTTGGCCCACTGGATGATCTCCCAGCGGACCGCCGCCGGCACGCTGAGCTTGCCGGCCTCGCCCGAGCTGTCGAACCCCCCCAGCCGGCCGCGGACCATGCCCGCACACACCGTGACCATGTCGGCCGACACCGGCACGCCGTGCACCTCGCCGATGAAGATCGCCGCCGCGTCCAGCGCGACCAGCTCGCGGTAGAGGGTCCGCACGTAGTCCAGCGGCGGCGGGCTGAAGCCCTGGCGGGCGCCGGTGCGGGTCATCAGCGAGATCAGCAGCGGCAGGTCGCTCTCGTCGCCGTGGCGCACGCGCACGCCCTTGCTCTCCCACCGGTTCGTCCACGACTTCAACCGCTTGGAGAACCCGGCGCGGATCTGCTCCAGCGGCTGGGTGAGGTCGACGCGGTAGGACCCGGCCGGCGCGATGCCCGCCGTCGAGGGTCGGAAACCGAGGGCGAGCAGCGCGTCGCTGACGTCCTCGGCGTGCTCGGGGGGCTGGATGAACATCAACTGCTGCGTGCCGGCGAACGCGGCGAGCTCGCCGGCCAGCGCCGCCACCACCGACGGGCGGTCCGGCACGTCCGGGGCGATCACGGGGCCGTAGGGCAGGTACCCGATGGACAGCGCGCCGAGCAGCCGCCGCCTCAGGACCAGTGCGCCCCCGACCAGGCGCTCATCCCGGTGGGCGAGCAGGTAGCACGGTCGGTAGCCGACCATGGTCCGGATGGTGGCCCACGCGGGCAGCTGGGTGACGTCCGTCCCGGGGGTGCACAGCACGAGCTCGTTCCACGCCGCCATGGTCGCCGCGTCCGGGGTGTCCTCCCGGCGGACGGTGACCCGCGATGCGCCCTGGCGCCCATCGGTCACGGTCTGTGACTCGGTCGCGCTCGGCGTCCCTCTCAACGCTCGCTCACCCCATTGCCGATCGTTCCGTCCACCGCCGGAGCGGGGGCCGGTTGAGGACGACCGCGGCGGCCGCGAACAGCGCGAGCGCCACCGTGCCGGTGACCGCGAGGACGACAAACGTCTCCAGGCGGTCGGTGACGTCTCCGAGCAGCCAGGCCCCCGAGGCGATCGCGGGCAGCATCGCCACCGTGGTGAGCAGGGCGGGCACGCCGTGCCGTGGCTCGTAGAAGCGGCCCGGCCGGATGTGGCGCCGCACGCGGTTGAGCACGGTGGCGGCGGAGACGATCTCCCCCACCAGGATGGCGACCATCAGCGTGACCAGGACGGCCTTCGGGCTCTGCGCGAACACGGCGGCGGCCACGGCGATCACGGCACTGGCCGCGAACCCGAAGATGCTGGCCCGCCGGGGTCCCTGGTCGTCCAGCCGGGAGAACAGGGCACGGCGGCCGAGATCGTTCACACCGGAGACCAGCTGGCCGATCGCGGCCAGGAGCAGGCACGCGGCGAGCTCGTCGACCAGTGCCTGCTGGTGCAGCTGGCCGTTGCTGAGCAGGTCGGCGGTTGGCCTTGCGAACACCAGCAGCAGGCACAGCGGCGGCAGCGCGGCGAGCGTCGCGTAGTAGAGGCACTGCCGCCAGGCCATCGCGAAGCCCGACCAGTCCGCCTCGGCGGCGGCCCGCGCCAGCCGGGGCAGCGCGGCCATCGAGACGGCCCGCCCCGCCACGTAGGACACGGCGTAGAAGACCTGCGAGGCGAGCTGGATGACCAGTACCCCGCCCGGCACGGTGGCGGCGATGACCGCTAGCAGGTACTCGGTGCCGGCCGGCGCGGCGGCGACCGGGATCGAGCGGGTGATCCGGCGGACGCAGTCCAGCGCCTCCGGCGAGCGGCGCAGCCCCCAGCGCGCGGGGACCAGCAGGCCCGCCCTGGCCGCGCCGTAGACCTGCAGCGCGGTGTGCGCCGCCACGGCCACGGTGCTGCCGACGCCCAGCCAGATGACCATAGCGACCGGCGAGTCGCCGATCTCCAGCCCGGACCCGAACACGCGCCCGACGATCAGCACCATCGCGACGGTGGCGAGGCTCTCCAGTGTGGGCGCCCCGGCGGCGAGTGCGAAGCGGTCGCGGCTCTGCTGCGCGGCCACCGCCAGTGAGATGACCGTGTACAGCACGATCTGCGGCGCCACGAAGAGGATCAGCACGCTGGCCAGCAGCCACGCCCTGGCGTGCGCCGGACCGGGCACACCGAGCACCAGCGTCCACCCCAGCGCCGGGGACAGCAGGGCCAGGCCGAGCGCGCACACCAGCGCCACCGTGAGCAGCCGCCCGGCCACCCGGCCCAGCACGTCCCGCGCGCCGGCCTGCCCGGCCGACGCCGTCGCCCGCACCACCGAGGGCACGACCACCATCGCCACCATCGGGCCGGCGAAGATGGTGAACACGTTGTTGGGCAGCGTGTAGCCGGCCTGGAACACGTTCGCCAGGTACGTCGGGCCGAGCACCGCGCCGATCACCAGGATCCGCGCCATGCCGCTGGCCCGGCTCAGCAGCGTCCAGACCGCGACGCTCGCCGCCGCCTTCCGCACCCGGCCGCCGGCACCCTCCGAGCCGGCGTCACCGGCCGGCCCGTCGACCGGGCCGGGGGCCGGCGCTGGCGCCGGCCCCACCGCTGAGGGACGCATCACAGCTTGATGGTGACCTGGTCCTTCTCCTCCAGCGGCACGACCCCCAGCGGGGCCTCCGGGTCAACCCTGTAGGTGAGCTTGCGCTGGTAGGTGTTCTTCTTCTCCATGCCGCTCTTGCGCCAGGCGGCGGTCATGCCGACCTTGGCCCAGAACGCGGGGCCGTCCAGCGAGCTCGACCTGGGCGTCCAGCCGACCTTGTTGCGGAGGATGCCGTTGCCGTAGTGCATGGCGTAGGAGCGGCGGATCTCCGAGGTCCAGTGCTCGGTGGTGAGCGAGACGCTGAAGCCGGACAGGTTGCTCACGCGGTGTGGCCGGTTCAGCGACCAGTGCAGCATCTCGCCGGGCTCCAGGTCGATGACCTCTGCGTAGTCGTCGAACCATGGCTCGTAGTCCAGCTCTTCGGTGGACACGCTGCGCACCACGTTCTCCACCCCGGTGGGCGGCAGGAACGGCCGGGTGGCGGGGTAGATCCAGATCCGCTTGCGGCCACGGATCTGCCAGAGGCCCTGGCCAGGCACGTCGAAGTGGTAGTACACGCGGGCGGTCGGCGAGGAGATCAGCAGGCCCAGCTTGCGCTTGAACGTCCGGAAGCCCGGCATCGCGCGCTCGAGCTCCTCGTACATCTGGTTGAGCAGCTCGGCGAAGCGCGGGTCGGCCTTCTCGATCGCGATCAGGTTGATCCAGACGCGCCCGCCGTTCACCGCGTCCAGCACCTTGGCGCCGGGCTGCCCCGCGCGGTCGACGTGGCCCCAGATGGACGGGTCGTCCTCCATCGTCGTGATATCGATGTTCTCGACATTGATGGTCTCGACCAGCTTGGCCAACGACTCGTCCGAGAACAGGTCCTCGCGCTCGGCCAATTTGTGCCGCAGCTTCACCGTCTGGTGGCCCCAGAGCCGGATTTCGTTCGGCGGGATGCTGTCAAAAACGCGTGGCACGGTGTTCGAACCCCCTTGTGGGAAAACGTGTGAGCTAGGTATGGCTTGCTCTCTCTGGTGCCAACGAAGACCACTGGTCGCGGTTACTTCGGAACGGCTCGCGCACCGTGCCGCATCCATTGCCGGGCCCGGTCGACCATCGCCTCGCCGACGGATCCCGAACCCAACTTGTCGTAAGCCTTGCGCAGGATCGGCGAGGAGATCAGCTCGACCGCGCGGGGATAGTGGTGCAACCGGCCACCGAAGCCCACCTTGAACCGCGCGGCGCCGTCGAGCTCAGTGCAGCTGAACCCCTCCTCGGCCACCAGGGCCGCGGTGCCGGCGGACAGGCCACCGAGGTCGAACTCCGCGAAGCCGTTCGCCTTGGCCCACTTCATCGCCTCCCAGTCCAGCGCGGAGGTGACGCTGAGCCGCACCGCGGGGCTGGAACGGTCCATCCCGGTCAGCCGGCAGCGCAGCACTCCGCCGCAGGTGGTGAACAGCTCCGCCGCGACCGGGGTGCCCTCGACCTCCCCCACGAAGATGTCGACGAGGCCGCTGTCGGCGAACTGGGCGTAGAGCGTGCGCACGTAGTCCGGGGACAACTCCGAGAAGCCCTGGTGCTCGGCGGTGCGCCGCAGCAGGTCGGCCAGCACCTCGAGATCGGCGACCCCGCCCCGGCGCACGGTCACGCCGGACTTGGCCCACTTGCCGGTCCACCGCCGGATCCGCTTGCTCAGCCCGGCCCGCAGCTCCTCCTCGGTGGCGGACAGGTCGATCCGGATCGTCGCCGGGGGCGCGACCCCGGCGGTGGAGTCGCGGAACCCCCGCTCGAGCAGGGCGGCGCTGATGTCCGCACCCTCGAAGGGCTGCACGAACAGCGCACGCAGCCGGGTGCGCGCCAGCGCGAGCAGTGCGTCGCACAGCTTGGTGACCACGACCCCCCGTGGCGCCGCGGCCGCGATCACCGGCCCGTAGGCGACGTACCCGATCCGGCCGAGGACCGGGATCCGCTTGACCAGCACCAACGCCCCGCCGACCAGCTCACCGGCCTGGCGGGCGAACACGTACAGCGGCTCGTACCCCGCGGTGTGCCGCACCGTCGCCCACCCGCTGAGCTGGGTGATGTCACTGTCCTTCGCACCGGCGACCAGGTGGTCCCACGTGGCGAGGACCGACTCCGCCGGCCGCGCGCACAGCTCGACCGAGACCTCCGCGACATCCAGCAGGGCAGGATCGACCGCCACATCGAGCGCATCGGGCACGGCAAGCTTCTGCAGCATGTCCCGTTTCATTGTGCCGCTCCCTGTGCCACCGATGGTGGTCGCCAAACCACGAACGTGCGGAATAGTGGCACAGACTCATTGCCCGTAACCAACGGCTCCCCGCCAACTGGCCTAACCCGCCCTTGCCCGGCAGCCACACGAGTAACGGTGAAGTTAACTCACCAGCAACGGCGGGAATGACATCCGGCCGGATTGCGAATTTTGCGCAACGGACCGCCGATATGGCGAGGACTACGGAACGGGTTCGACCGTCGCCCGTTCGTGTTCGAGGGCCGCGAGCCCCGTGGCCGCCGCGTGTTCCAGGTGATCGGTACATAGCCGCGTGGCCAGGTCGACGTCACGCTCGGTAATTGCGTCGACCAGTCCCCGCATCTCCTCAGCCATCCGAGGCGCGCGCCCCGGCTGGGACAGCGAGGTGGCCCGCAGCAGCCTGACCCGGGCCTGCACCCCGGCGAGGATCTGCTCGATGGTCGGACTGGCCGCGCCGCTGAGAAGTTCCTGATAGAACAGGTCCTTGTCGCGCAACAGCCGGTGCATGTCCGCCCCGGCGGCGACGTCGGCCTCCAGCGTCGCGACGGTCGCGCGCAGCCTGTCGTGCTGGCCGGCGTCGGCGCGCTCGATGAACCTGCGGACGGTCAGTGCCTCCAGCGCGCCCCGGACCGCGTAGAGGTCGCGGGCCTCGGTCACCGACGGCGAGTACACCACCGCGCCCTTCTGCGGCACGGTGACCACGAGGCCCTCGACCGTCAGCTCACGGAGCACCTCGCGGATCGTCGCCCGCGAGACGCCGATCTGCTCCATCAGCTCGCGCTCCACCAGCCGCTGCCCGGGCTGCAGCTCGAAGTCGAGGATCGCGTTGCGCAGCCCCTCGAGCACCTGCTCGCGCAGCGGGGCGACCACGCGGCCGATCCGGATCCCCCGGAAGCTCCCGGTCCCGGACGCGGCGCCTCGTCCGGTTGTCATGGGACCAGACCGTATCGCCTGGCCACGGCCAGACACCACCGCGGCGTCGGCCGTAGCTCGGCGTTCAGCCCGGCACCGCATGGCCGGACCGGGCCTCCACCAGCTCGGCCAGGATCGGCGCGGCGGTGGTGGCGGCGTGGATGCCGACCACACTGACGATGGAGAGCACCTCGGTCAGCTCGTCGACGGTCGCGCCCAGCCGGACCGCGTTGCGCAGGTGCAGCTTCAGCCCGGGCACGTAGAGATGGGTGGCCGAGGCGTCGAACGCTATGTAGATCATTTCCTTGACCTTCGGCTCCAGCGTGCCGGTCTTCCAGGGCACGGAGGAGAACTCGACGTAGGCCTCGAACAGGTCAGGGGCGACCTCCAGGATCCCCTCCCAGAACTCGTGCCAGTAGCCCCGGTTCGCGGTGAACTCCGCCTTCAGCCGCTCCTGGCGCCCGTCCAGCGGGGCCGGCGCGGTGCGCACCCCCTCCTCCTCGAGCACCTCCAACAGCAACGGCACCCCGATGTTCATCGCGTGGATGCCGAGTGTGCTGGTCAGCTCGAGCACCTCCATGATCTCCGCCGGGGTGGCGCCGTGGTCCAGCGCGGCCGTCACGTGCTGGCGGATGCCGGGCTCGTAGAGGTGCGTGGCTGCGGCGTCGACGGCGAGGTAGATGAACTCCTTGACCTTCGGCTCCAGGTGCGAGGCACGGACCCAGGGCACGGAGCAGAAGCCCAGGTAGGCACGCAGGAACGGCGGGTCCAGCTCCAGCATCCGCTGCCACGGCTCGCCCCAGGTCCCGCGCACCCGGATGAACTCGTCCTTGATCTCCCGCTGCTCGGCGGTGAGCGTCATGCCGTCTCCCTCGTGTGCTCACGCAGCCAGCGGGCGATCTCGGTGTGGTCGGCGTCCGCGCCCAGCTCGTCGACCGCGTCGACCCACAGCCCCACCGTCCGCTCGGCCAGCGCCGACGGCACCCCGGTGGCCTCGGTCAGCCGCAGTGCGATCCGGATGTCCTTGACCATCAGCCCCGCGCTGAAGCCCGAGTCGTACGTCTCCGGCACGATGAACTTGGGCCACTTCTGCTGTGTCGACCCGCTGCGCCCGCTCGAGCCGTTGACGACGTCCAGCATCACGGTCGGGTCCAGCCCGAACCGCTCCCCGGCCAGGATGGCCTCCGAGCTGGCCAGCAGGTGCGCGGCGGACATCAGGTTGTTCAGTGCCTTGAGCGCGTGCCCGGCGCCGACCTCACCCACGTGGTGGGGCCGGCCCAGCAGCTCGAACAGCGGCGCCAGGCCGGCCACCGCCTCCGCCGGGCCGCCGACCATGATCGCCAGCGTGCCGGCCCGCGCGCCCGTCACACCACCGGACACCGGGGCGTCGACCAGCGTGGCGCCGTGCGCACCGACCCGCTCGGCCAGCGCCCGGGTGCGCAGCGGCTCCGAGGAGCCCATGTCCACCAGCAGCGTGCCGGGCGCCAGCGCCGCCAGCAGGCCGCCGTCCAGCACCGCCTCGACCACGTCGGAGTCCGGCAGCATCAGGATCACCACGGCCGCCCCGTCGGCCGCCGCCGCCGCGCTCTCCGCCGGTGCGACGAGCCCGTCCAGCGCCTTGACCGCCACCGGCGCGGCGTCATGGGCCCGGACCTGCACCCCACCGGCCACCAGCCGCCGGACCATCGGGTCACCCATCCGACCGAGCCCGACGAATCCGACCCCGGTGGGCAGCGTCGCGTCAGACATGGCCGTTGCCGCCGGGGTTGCTCGAAGTGCCGCCGTTCTCCTCGGCGATCTCCTTCAGCACCCGCTCGGCGACCCGGAAGGACTCCAACGCGGCCGGTGCTCCGGCGTACACGGCCGCCTGCAGCAGCACCTCCTGGATCTCCTCGGTGGTGCAGCCGTTGGTGATCGCACCGCGCACGTGCACGCCCAGCTCGTGGTTGCGGTTCAGGGCGGTGAGCATGGCGAGGTTGAGCAGGCTCCGGGTACGGCGGTCCAGGCCGGGACGGCTCCAGATCTGCCCCCACGCGGTGGCGGTGACGTACTCTTGCACCGGCCGGGCGAACTCGCTCACGGCGGCGAGCGAGCGGTCCACGTGCGCGTCGCCGAGCACCTCCCTGCGGATCTTCAGGCCACGCTCGTAGCTCTCGTTCGTCACCGGGTCCCCTCCTCGATCGCTGCCTGGTAGTCCTCGTCGCTGACCTCGTCCAGCCACTGGGTCCTGCCGAGGGAGATGGCCAGGTGCGTCATCACGGTGTCGGTGGTGCCGCCGTGCCAGTGGCGCTCCCCCGGCGGCACCCACACAACGTCACCGGCTCGGATGACCTGCGGCTTCTCCCCGTGCGGGCACACCCAGCCGAGGCCGGCGGTGACCACTAGGATCTGGCCGCCGCTGTGCTGGTGCCAGTAGGTGCGCGCGCCGGGCGTGAACGTCACCGAGTTGATCGTGTTGCCCTCGGCGGTGGTGGGCAGCACCGGATCCCCCCACACGGTGCCGGTGAACGTGTCGGTGCGGGCCTGCGTCGGTGTGCTGCTCTGGGCGCGGCCCCGGACGATCTGCACTGGTGCTCATCCCTCCGTCGGTGTTGCGTCGTGCACCCGGACGCCACCGGACACATCGCCGATGGCGTCCACGACCCGGTTGCTGATCTGGTCGCCGTAGCCGAGGTGATCCGCGAGCCCGAAGCTCGCCAGCGGGCCGGCGGCGTTCAGGCTGGGCACGCCGAGGCTCCCGACCAGCTGCAGGTAGAGCGCGACGTCCTTGGTCATCAGCCGGGTTGTCAGGCCGCCCTCGAGGTAGTCGCCCGCCACGATGCGGGGGAACCGGTTGAGGCTCGCGAAGTTGACCCCGCTGCTGGAGTTGATCACGTCCAGCAGCTGCGGCAGGTCCAGCCCGGCGCGGCGGCCGGCGACCATCACCTCGGCGGTCGCGGCCAGGCTGACGGCGTTCAGGAAGTTGTTCAGCAGCTTGGCGGTGTGGCCGGCGCCGGGGCCGCCCATGTGGTGCACGTGCGCGGCGATCGGCTCGAACACCCAGGCCAGCTCGGCCAGTGCCTCAGCGTCCCCACCCGCCATGATCGTCAGGGTGCCTTTGTCGGCCGCGGCCGCCCCGCCGGAGATCCCGGCGTCCAGGTAGCGCACTCCGGACCTGGCGGCCTCGGCGTGCAGGGCGACGGTCGACGCCGGCGAGGCTGTCGACAGGTCGACCACCGTGGTGCCCGGTGCCGCCACCGGCAGCAGCGCGCGCACCACCGGCTCCACCACGTGGCTGTCCGGCAGCGACAGCAGGATCACCTCGGCGCGGCGCGCCACCTCGGCCGGGCTGCCGGCGGGCTCGGCCCCCGCCGCCTCGGCCCGCCCGGGCGCCGGGTCGTGCCCTACGACGGTGATCCCCTCGGCCACGAGCCGCCGCGCCATCCGGCCGCCCATGTTGCCGAGGCCGACCACACCGACCGTCCCGCTCACGTCGCCTCCCCTGCGATCCCAACGGATTCCGTGCTGGCGGCGGATTCGGTGTTCTTGGCGGATTTGGTGCTCTTGGCGGATTTGGTGCTCGCGGCGGGGCCGGCGATCCGGACGACCAGGTCGTCCAGCCCGCCGGGCAGCCCGGTCAGCCGCCCGGGGAACCGCTCCCCCACGGCGGCGTCGTGGCCGGGCACCAGCCGGCGGCCCGGGTCGGCGGTCATCTCCCGCAGCAGGTCGAAGCCCCGGTACATGTCCACCAGGTCGGCCACCGCGAAGAACGGCCGGTCGCGCTCCAGCTCCTCGTAGAAGTGCAGCGCGTCGGCGGCGAGCACGACCGCGCCGCCGTCCGGGCTCGCCACCTGCGCGACCAGCTGGCCCGGGGTGTGCCCGCCGACCACCGCGAGCTCGAACCCGGGCGCCAGGTCGTGGCTGCCCTCCACCAGCCGCAGCCGGCCCTGCGCCGCGATCTCGGCCAGCAGCGCCAGCTCGTCGGCCTCGGCGGAGTGGGCGAACTGCTCGCGACCGGCGTAGGGCCCTGTCCAGAACTCGAACTCCCGGCGGGCGATCACCACCTCGGCGGCCGGGAACCGGTGCAGGTTGCCGATGTGGTCGTAGTGCGCGTGGCTGATCACCAGCTGGTCGACGGCCTCCGGCTCGATGCCGAGGCCCCGCAGGGCGTCCGCGGGGTCGACCAGCTGGGTACGCCGGCGCCGGCGCCCCGCCTCGGCGCCGAACCCGCAGTCCACGATCACGGTGCGCCGCCCGTCGCGCACGACCCAGAAGAAGTAGTCCATCGGCAGCTCCACGTCCGGCTCGCCGTAGACGTGGTAGTTCAGGTACATCTCCGACTTGCGCGCGATCCGGGTGCCGTAGCGCACCGCGAGCACCTCGTAGCCGGTCATGCCCGCGCCGCCGTCCCGGTCGCTGAGCCGGTTGCTGAGCCGGTTGCTGAGCCGGTTGCTGAGTCGGTTGCGGAGTCGGCCGCTCCGCCGGTCGTGACGTCTGTACCGAAGTCGACGTCCTTGGTCTCCGGTCCTGCCGCCGCCCCCACAGCCCCGAGGATCCCGCCGACGAACAGCAGCACGATGGACGCCAGCGCATAGGGCATGACCAGCCCCAACCCCTCCAGGTAGAAGGCGTAGAACGACGGGATGATCACCGAGGCACTGAAGCCGAGGCCGAATCCGGACGCCCGCACATCGGTGTGGAACCGCTCGTTGAGGTACGGCAGCACCACTCCCCACGGCGCGGTGACCAGTACCGAGAAGACACAGACCAGGAGCACGACCACGCCGAGCGGGAGCTCGGTGCCGGTCACCAGCACCGCCAGCAGCGCGGAGCCGACGGTGGCGATGAGCGGCCCGAGGATCATGAAGAACCGGCGCCTGCCGATCCGCTGGCCGATGACGCCGGACGCGACGTAGCTGGCCACCAGGCAGGCATAGGCGACCAGCAGGGTCAGCGTCAGCTGGGTACCGGTGAGCTTGAGCGTGGTGCGCAGCACGGTGGTCGGCAGGTACAGGGTCACGAGGTTCTGGGTCAGCCAGAACCCGGTCATCATGATGAAGACCTGCAGGAAGCTGCGCCCGCTCGCGCCGCGGAAGATCGCCCGTAGCGGGGAGGACGTCCGCTTCCGCGACCGCTCCCAGATCTCCGACTCCGAGACACTGCGCACGTAGTACACCGCCAGCGCGGCGGCCAGCAGCGCGACGAGCACAAACGGGACCCGCCAGCCCCAGACCGCGTACGGCGAGTCGGGCCCGGCCAGCGGGAAGAGCGCGAAGCACACCAGGCCGACCAGGTTGATGGCGATGTAGGCCAGCGGGAACGCCGCCAGGATCACCCCGCCGAGCAGCCCGCGCTTCTCCTTCGGCGAGTACTCCATGGCCAGCGGCAGCGCGCCGGTGTACCCGCCGCCGAGGCAGACGCCGTCCAGGAAGCGCAGCCCGATGAGCAGCCAGTACGACGCGATGCCGATCGTCGTGTAGCCCGGCACCAGCGCGATCAGCAGGGTGATCACGCCGAAGCCGGAAACCGAGGCGATGGTCGTCTTGCGGCGGCCGATCCGGTCGGCCAGCGCACCGAAGATCGCGGCCCCCACCGGACGCCCGACCAGCGTGGTCGCGAACACCAGCGAGGTGATGATGCCGGCGAGCCCTGGCGTGAGCTGGGCGGGCTGGAAGTACATCAGCGCGGGCGTCAGGATCACCGTTGGCAGGTAGATGTCGAACATGTCGACGAACTCGGCGAAGAACGCTCCCCTGGTGGCGGAGCGGCGCTTCGCGGCGAGGTCCGGCGCCTGCGTCCGCCGATCCTGCACACCG
>DATAYB010000694.1:0-13989 GCA_036272795.1 Pseudonocardia sp. | reverse complement strand
GACCAGGACACCCAGCACCAGCGTCTCGGCGGCCGCCGTACCCACCTCGAAGCTGCCCCGGAACGCCGTCCGGAACACCTCGAACCCGGCCACCGTCGTGGACACCCCGGGCCCGCCCGCGGTCACCACCACGACCAGGTCACTGGGTGAACGCCAGCACGTGCGGCTGGTTCACCATGGCCCGGATCGTCGCACCGTGCAGGTCGGCCGGCGGGCCGGCGGGCAGCGCCTTGCCGCCGCCCGAGCCGCCGCACGCCGCGATGAGCGGGGCGAGCCCGGCGAGGGCACCCGCGCCGAGGCCGGCACGCAGCAGTAGTCGGCGGGACAGCACAGCGGGGGCCATGGGTTGCTCCTGGTGACGCGGCGGGACTCCGGGCTCAGGGTGGCGCCGGCGGGGCCGGGCGCGTGCCGGTGCCGGGGAAAGGACCAGAACGAGCGAGCGCGTGTCAGCCCGGACAGACGGCCGTGCAGGTGCGGCAGAGGTCCACGTGGTGGCGGCGGACCAGAGGTACGCGGCGGCCCGACGGCGATGCGCTCACGTCGGCTCCCTCCAGCGGACCACACCGTGGCTACGGTGGTCGTCGACTAGACCGTAGCCAGCCGTACTCACTCGATCAAGTGATGATGGTCGCAGCTGCGGCGCTCCGCCGGAAGATCGTGCCCTGAAGTGGATTACCCATCACAATGGACAACATTCGTGTCATGTGAGCTGCCGCTGGTCGGTATCCGGCGTGATTTTTTTCTTGACACCGGTACCGGGAGCGCCAACGATGTCGGCGCCGCCACGCTCAGCCGAGAAGCAGCCAAGGAGTTTCACATGACCCTCGCCGACACCCCCGTGGACAACGGCGTCAACGTCGGAGCCCTGCTGGGCGTCCGCGACGCGCTGCCCGAGACGCCCGAGATCGCGCAGTTCCAGTGGCGCGCCGACGTCTCCTGGGTGAAGGGCACGCACAGCCGCTCGCGGGTGGACACGTTCTACGGCTTCGGCGCGGAGCAGGCGCACAAGTCCACCTTCGACTACGACGCCGACCACCCGCTGGCGTTCGCCGCCGAGGACAACGGGGCGACCCCGGTGGAGTACGTGCTGGTGGCACTCGGGAGCTGCCTCACCGCCGGCATCGCCGCCGTCGCCCAGCAGCGCAACATCCAGCTGCGTTCGGTGCAGGCCACCATCCGGGCCGGGATGGACCTGCACGGCATCCTCGGCGCCGACCCGGAGGTCCGCAACGGCTTCGACGGGATCCAGGTGTCCTACTCCATCGACGGCGACGCAACCCCCGACGCGCTCCGCGCCCTGGTGGCCCAGTCGCAGAAGCGCTCGGCGGTCTACGACATCCTCACCAACCCGACGAACGTCACCGTCGAGGTCAACTGAGTCAGCTCGGCCGTGCTCTCCCAAGGGCCCAACCAGCGCGTGTCCGTGGTCGTGGTGGGGGCCGGGCACTGCGGCCTCGCCATGAGCCGACACCTCGCCGACCGCTCGATCGACCACGTGGTCCTCGAGCGCGGTGAGGTGGGGAACTCCTGGCGGACCGAGCGGTGGGACTCGCTGCGGCTGCTCGCCCCGAACTGGATGACCCGGCTCCCGGGTTACTCCGACGACGGCGGCGGGCACCCGGACGGGTACCGGAGTGCCTCCGAGGTCGCCGACCTGCTCGACCGCTATGCCGAACTCTCGTCGACCCCGCTGCGCACCGGGACCACGGTCCACGCCGTGCGCGCCGACGGCGACGGCTTCGGGGTCGACACGGACCGGGGAGACTGGTCCGCCAGGGCGGTCGTGCTCGCCTCCGGGGCGTGCAACCAGGCGCACGTGCCACCGGTGGCGGCGGCGCTGCCCGCGCAGGTCACCTCGCTCACCGCCCTGGACTACCGCAACCCAGACCAGGTACCGGAGGGCAGGGTCTTGGTCGTGGGCGCCTCCGCGAGCGGGATCCAGATCGCCGACGAGCTGCTGCGCCACGGCCGGCCGGTGAGTCTGGCGGTGGGCGAGCACGTCCGGATGCCCCGCACCTACCGGGGCCGGGACATCCTGTGGTGGATGGACGCGGCCGGCATCCTCGACGAGGGCCTCGACCAGATCGACGACGTGGTCCGGGCCCGCCACCTGCCCTCCATGCAGCTGTCGGGCTCGTCGGGCGGTGCCACGCTCGACCTCAACGCGCTCACCGCACGCGGCGCGCGGTTGTACGGGCGGCTGGTCGACATCCGGGACGGCAGCGCGCTGTTCTCCGGCTCGCTGCCGAACGTGTGCGCGCTGGCCGACCTGAAGCTCGGACGGCTGCTCGACAGCCTGGACGCGTGGGCGGCGGGCGCTGCGGTCACGGTGGGCTCACCGGGCGAACGGCTCGAGCCCACGGCGGTGCCGCCCGCTCCCCCGCTGTCGGTCGACCTGCGGGGTGGCGCGATCCGGACGGTCATCTGGGCGACCGGCTACCGGCCCGACCTGTCCTGGGTCGACCTGCCGATCCGCAACGCCCGGCAGCGGCTGGTGCACGACGGCGGTGTCACCCGGGTGCCCGGGCTGTACCTGATGGGCCTGCCGTTCCTGCGGCGCCGCAAGTCGACGCTGATCGACGGCGCGGCCGCCGATGCCGGCGACCTGGCCAAGCACCTGGCCGGCTACCTCGCCAAGCCTGTGCCCGTCGCGGGCTGACACCACCCGCTCGGGGTCAGGACGGCGTCGGTCGGAAGGTCTGCCACAGGGCCGCCACCAGCAGGACGCACTGCAGCACGGCCGCAGTGATCGTCACCCACGAGCCGGCCAGCGCGATCGCGTCGAGGCCGAAGCCCAGCGCCGAGCTCACGCCCAGCGCCACCCTCGCCCAGCCCCGGTCGTTGCGCAGCGGCACCTGCAGGGTCACCCAGAGCAGCGCCAGCAACAGCCAGCAGGCCAGCCCGAGCAGCGCGGCGACCAGTGCGGCGGCCCCGATCTCGGGTTCGAGCCCGTCCGACGCCGACACCACCCGCGTGGCCAGCAGGTAGTTGGCCACGCCACCGAGCACGCCGACCACCGAGGCGGCGACCCACAGCCAGCTCGTCCGGCGCATCCGGGTCAGCTCCCGCGCCTCCGCGTCCCGGCTTGCGTCGGTGCGCTCCGGCCCCGTGTGCTCCGGCCCTGTCTGGTCGGGCCGTGTCCCCGGTTCGGTCATCCGCAGAGTGTCCCGCTGCACCATTGGGGTGTCACCTCGGGTCCGCTGTTCCCATCGTGGCGGGTGGTTCGGATGTGGGTGACGCGGCGGCCGCTCGCACTCGGGTCCCGGCCGAGGCGCGGGTCCCGGGTGAGGCGGCGGCTCGGCGGACCGGGTGCGCGGCCCGGACGAGGATCAGCAGGGCCAGCCCGAGCAGGCACAGCAGGCCGTGCAGCAGGTGGTCGGCCATGTTCAGGTGCCAGGTGCTGGCCGCGGGTGTGGTCACCGCGAGCACCAGGCCCGCCGCGGTCACCAGCAGGTAGCCCAGCGCCTGGGTGGCCGCGAACCGGTGCCGCCAGGCCGGCAACCACAGCGCCCCGAGCGCGAGCAGGCCGGTGACCAGCAGCAACGCACTGTGCGCCGGGCTCGCCCTGAGGCCGAACAGGTCGGGCACCGCGGGCGGGCCCTCGGCGCCTGAGCTGGTCGGCGGGGTCGCGCCACCCAGCCCGGACACCCCGAGCGCGACCAGCAGCATCGCCTCGATGCCGAGCAGCCAGGTGACGAACCGGGCCAGCCGGGCGTCGCCGCCGCCGGCGCGGGGCACCTCCTCACGCTGGCCCCCGTCCCGGATGTGGCCGCTCTCGGTCGGCGTGCGCATCCCGATCACCTCCGTCGAGCCGGTACCGCGCGGGCCGGGCCCGGATGGCGCAACCGTCGCGGGGAGTGGGCTACCCCGATCTCAGGCGTTCCACACTGTTAGCTGGGCGACTCCTGGACCCGCGTCGCCAGGCCGTCCAGCATGACGCGCACCTTGTCGTCGAGCCAGCCCCTGTGTTCGGGCTGCCGATCGAGCCGCGCGGCGCGAGGATGGACGGGTGACCCTCGACCTGCCCGCGCTGCGCAAGCAATTCCCCTCGCTGGACTCCGGGATCGCCCATTTCGACGGGCCGGGCGGCTCGCAGACCCCGCGCCCGGTCGGCGACGCGATCGCCTCGGCCCTGTGCGGTCCGCTGTCCAACCGGGGTGACGGGGTGGCCTCCGAGCGCAACTCCACGAACTTCGTCATCGAGTTCCGGGAGGCCTGCGCCGACCTGCTGGCGGCGTCCCCGCTCGGCATCGTGCACGGCCGCAGCGCCACGCAGCTCACCATGGACTTCGCGCGGCACCTGGCCAAGACCTGGGGCTCAGGCGACGAGATCGTGGTGACCAGGCTGGACCACGACTCGAACATCCGGCCCTGGATCCTCGCCGCCGAGCGGGTCGGGGCGACCGTGCGCTGGGTGGAGTTCGACCCGGCCACCGCCGAGCTGGACCTCACCGCGCTCGCGGAGCTGGTCGGTCCGCGCACACGGCTGGTTGCGGTGACCGCGGCATCCAACCTGGTCGGCACCATGCCGCCGATCGCCAGGATCGCCGAGCTCGCGCACAACCACGGCGCGCTGCTCTACGTCGACGGCGTGCACTACACGGCGCACTACCCGGTCGACCTGCCTGCGCTGGGCGCGGACTTCTTCGTCTGCTCGCCGTACAAGTTCATGGGCCCGCACTGCGGGGTGCTCGCCGCCGACCCCGCACTGCTGGAAACCCTGCGGCCGGACAAGCTGCTGCCATCTACCGACGAGGTGCCGGAGCGGTTCGAGCTGGGCACCCTGCCGTACGAGCAGCTCGCCGGGGTGACCGCCGCCGTCGACTTCATCGCCGGCATCGCCCCCGCCAGCGGGCAGAGCAGGCGGGAGCGCATCGTCGCCTCGATGGGCGCCGTGGCGGCGCACGAGGACGGCCTGCGGGACCTGGTCGAGGAGGGGTTGGCCTCGCTGGGCGACGCGGTCACCCTGCACTCGCGTGCCGCCCAGCGCACCCCCACCCTGTACCTGACGCTGCCCGGGCGGCGGACCTGGGACGCCTACGAGTACCTGGCCGCACGCAACGTGCTCGCGCCGGCCGGCTCGTTCTACGCGATCGAGGCCTTCGGGGCGCTGCGGCTCGACGACTCCCACGGGCTGCGCGTCGGGTTGGCGCCGTACAGCGAGGCTGCCGAGGTGCACCGGCTGATCGACGGGCTGGCCGGGTTCCTGCGCTCCTGAGTCCTCCGGGGTTAATCGCAAAGCCGTGTAGTTAGCGGCTGTGCCGCGTGGGCAAGGATCTTGGTGTGGGGGCGTGTTGATGCTGATTATGGGAGCGGAGCTCCGGTAGGAGAGGTCGTCCTCCAAGACATCCTCGCCACCAGGAGCTCCGCTGAGCACGGATTCTGTCATCAGACGTGTCGTGAGGGTGGCCGCGGGCCGGTTCGCTCCTGGTCATCTCGGTGAGCTGACCCGGATCGTGCCGTTCGAGATGGTCGATGCGGTGTTGGCCGAGACCGGCACGGTGCAGCGTCGTGTGCGGGACCTGCCCTCGCGGGTCGTGGTCTACCTGCTGCTGGCTGGCGCGCTGTTCGCCGAACAGGGTTATGGCCAGGTGTGGGCGCGGATGATCGCCGGGCTCGACGGGCTCGTGGTGGCTGTTCCGACACCGGGCGCGCTGGCCCAGGCCCGGCGCCGGATCGGAGTCGCCCCACTGCAGGCGTTGTTCGACCTGGTTCGTGGCCCGGCCGCGGGCCTGGCTATGAAAGGCGTGTTCTGGCGGGGACGGTTGGTGACCGCGATCGACGGCACCATCCTCGGGTGCGCGGACACCCCAGCCAACCTGGTGGTCTATCAGCGCGGCGGCGGTTATCAGGGTGGCACCGGCTACCCGTTGGCCCGAGTCTTGGCGCTGGTCGCCTGCGGCACCCGCACGATCATCGATGCGACGTTCGGCACCGACCGGATCGGCGAGACCACCTACGCCCATGACCTGCTCGGCGCGCTGCGGCGCGGGATGATCGTGTTGGCCGACCGCAACTTCGCCGCCCAAGCATGGCTCACCGCGGTCGGCGACACCGGCGCCGACCTCCTGGTCCGGGTCAAGATCGGGCGCAACCTCCCGGCCAGCCGCCGGCTGTCCGACGGCAGCTACGTCTCCCGCATCGGCGGACTCGAGGTCCGCGTTATCACCGCAACGATCACCGTGGAAACCGCCACCGGGCGCCGTAGCCAGCTCTATCGGCTGGTCACTACCATCCTCGACCCCGCCTGCCCGCCCCGCGAACTCGTGGCGCTCTACCACCAGCGGTGGGAGATCGAGACCGCGTTCTTCGAGCTCAAGTCCACCATCCTGGGCGGGCGGGTGCTGCGCGCCCGCACCCCCGCAGGCGTGGAGCAAGAGATCTACGCGCTGCTGGTGACCTACCAGGCGCTGCGGCTCGCGATCAGCGACGCCACCCTGACCCGACCCGATGTCGATCCCGACCGTGCCAGCTTCACCATCGCGCTCAACGCCGCCCGCGACCAACTCATCGCCGCTCTGGGCGTCGTCACCGACACCGTGATCACAACTGTCGATCTGGCCGGCGTGATCGGAGCTCAGGTCCTGCACCACCTCATGCCGCAGCGCCGCGCACGCAGCAACCCGCGCGTGGTCAAACGCGCCATCTCCGTCTACGCCGCCAACACAGCACGCGGCCGAGCACGAGCACCCAGCCGCCCAACCACCACAACGATCAACATCGTCGACGACGGCCCTTGACAACGCCGCCCACGGCCTAACTGAACGGCTTTGCGGCTAATCCGGCCTCGTTCTGCACCCCATGATCGAAAGCCAGTGCGGTTGAACTCGACGAAAAGACCGCCTCAGGGCCGGGCGGTCCGGGCAGACACGCCGGTGCGATACCCGAACGTGGCACGGCGTCCGGCCCGTGCTTCGGGCTAACCTGATCACGGCGGCAGCACTCCGAGCGGCCGATGCGCGGCCCGTCCCGACCGCGAGGGAGCCGACGATGACGATGCTTTCGGTAGACATCGACGACTACATCCTGCCCAGCGAGCGCCGCATCCTGCGGGTCCGTGGCCACTGGGCGCTGCTGGTCAAGGACATCGGCGAGTCCGTGCTGGCCATGGTCGTGCTCATCGTGCTGGACACCTACCTGCCGGACAGTGCCGTGATCGACACGCTGACCTGGTACGGCGGCCTGGTCGTGTGCATCCGGCTCAGCATCCTGGTCGCGGACTGGTGGATCGAGCGGATCGTGATCACCGACAAGCGCGTGATGATGTCCACCGGGATCATCACGCACCGGGTGGCGATGATGCCGCTGCGCAAGGTCACCGACCTGACGTTCCAGCAGAGCGTGATCGGCCGGACGCTGGGCTACGGCACGATGGTCCTCGAGTCGGCCGGTCAGATCCAAGGCCTCAACCGGATCGAGTACATGCCCAAGCCCGACGAGGTCTACGAGGCGCTCACCGAGATGATCTTCGGTGACAAGAAGCAGACCCGGTCCCACTGGCTCCCGAAGCCGCGGCGCTAGCCGTGCCGACAGCCGCGTTGGCCCAGGACAACCCCGGACGGGCCCGGACAGGCCCGGGATAGCCTGAGCGCCATGCGCGTACACCACCTGAACTGCGGGACCATGCGGCCGTTCGGCGGGTCGCTGCTGGACGGCCGGCCGGGGTGGCGGCGCCCGGCGGAGCTGGTCTGCCACTGCCTGCTGCTGGAGACCGACGCGGGGCTGGTGCTGGTCGAGACGGGCATGGGCACGGCCGGCGTGGACCGCGCCGACGAGTGGCTCGGCCGGCAGTTCGTACTGGTCTCCCGGCCCACGATGGCCCGCGAGGAGACCGCGGTGGCGCAGGTCGAGCGGCTGGGCTTCCGGCCCGAGGACGTCCGCCACATCGTGCTCACCCACCTGGACCTCGACCACGCCGGAGGGCTGGCCGACTTTCCCGAGGCCACCGTGCACGTCTACGGCGAGGAGCTGCGCGCGCAGCAGAACCCGCACGGGCACACCGAGCGGACCCGGTACCAGGCGGCGCAGTTCGCCCACGGGCCGAAGTTCCGCCCGTACGAGACGGCAGGCGAGCCGTGGTTCGGCTTCGAGGCCGTGCGGGAGCTGGACGGGCTGGGCGCCGACGTGCTGCTGGTACCGCTCATCGGGCACAGCCGGGGGCACGCCGGGGTCGCCGTGGACACCGGGCAGGGCTGGCTGCTGCACGCCGGCGACTCGTACTTCTACCGCGGCGAGGTCGACGCCGGGTCCCCGAGCTGCCCGGCCGGCGTGCGGCTGTTCACCACGCTCGTGGAGGCGCGGCGGCGGGACCGGCTGGCCAACCGCGTGCGGCTGCGCGAGCTGCGCGCGGCGCACGGCGGGCAGGTCACGGTGTTCTCCGCGCACGACGCCGTGGAGTACCGCCGCCTCGCCGGGCTCTCCGCCGAGCAGGCCTAGGCAGCGCGCCGGCCGCCGGGCGGGAGCTTGCGGCCGGTGAGAGGCTTACCCCCGGTCCGAGCGCGACGACGAGAGGAAGCTCCGTGAGCGATACCTGCGGCCACCTGGACACCATCGAAGCGGTGACGCCGAGCGACGACGGGTGCCACGACTGCCTACTGGTGGGCGGTCGCTGGGTGCACCTGCGGCTCTGCCAGTCCTGCGGGCACGTCGGCTGTTGCGACAGCTCGCCCGGCAAGCACGCCACGGCCCACTACCGCGGCAGCACGCACCCCATCGTGCGGTCCTTCGAGCCGGGCGAGGAGTGGTTCTGGTGTTTCTCGGACGGCCTAGCGTTCGAGCTGCCGGCCGCCGGCCCGGCGCTCTCGCACTCGTAGCTTTCCGACCCGGAGCGGCCCGGTTCGCGGTGCGTTGTCAGACGACTGCGCCCCCGGGGCCATGAGCGGCCCGCTCAGTCTGTGGTCCGGGTCAGCTCGAACTCGTAGGCGCCCTCGATGAAGTAGGTGCGCGAGTAGGCCAGCAGCTGATGGGCCGCGTCGTAGTGCAGCTGGTCGAGCAGGATGAACAGCCGGTGCTTGCCGGCGCCCCTGCCCCAGGCGATGTGCGCGGACTCCACCGCGTGCACCCTGGCCAGCCCGAGGGTCGGGTGCACGCCGAGGCGCTGCTCGAAGTAGCGGAACACCGAGCCGCTGAGCTCCTCGGGGTCGAACAGCTCGGGCAGCAGCCTCCGGGGGATCAGGTCGTAGGAGTAGGCCACCACGTCGCCGTCCGCAGTGATCCGTCTGCGCAGTTCCAGGACCTCGGTGTCCGGCGGTACCTCCATCCGCTCGGCCTCGTCGGGCAGGACCTGGCGCAGGGTGCGGCGGGCGTACTCGTGGCCGGGTGTCTTGCCGCTGGCCCTGATCGACTCGGAGATCGAGCCCATCCGCTCCAGCCCGTCGCGCACGCCCGCCCGGGTGCGCACGAAGGTGCCGACCCCGTGCTGGGTGCGCACCAGGCCGAGTACGTCGAGCTCCTTGACCGCGCTGCGCACGGTGGCCCGGGAGACCTCGAACCGCTGGCAGAGCTCCGCCTCGGTGGGGAGTCGGGCGCCCGGCGGGTGGATGCCGTCGCGGATCTCCGCCTTGAGCGTCGCCGCGATGTCGTCCGCGAGGGGCCGACGACCGGTGCTCTGCATATAACTATCTTGACCCGGACGTGAGTTGTCTGACAACCTCGGCTGCGGCGTGGGTCACACGATCAGGGGTCGGCGTCGTGCCGGTGCGGTAGCGGAGGGTGACGGATGCGCACGATCGACTGGGTGCCGGCGGACGGCGGGCCGGGGCACATCCGGCTGGTCGACCAGACGCTGCTGCCCGGCACGCTCACCGAGCTGGACATCCGCACCGTCGACGAGCTGGTGGACGCGATCTCGCGGCTGGCCGTGCGGGGCGCGCCCGCGCTCGGGGTGGCCGGGGCGATGGGCGTGGCGCTCGCGGTCCAGACGCTGCCGGCCGAGCACGTGCCGGCCGCCGTGGCCCGGCTGCGCGCCGCCCGCCCCACCGCCGCGAACCTGGCCGTCGGGGTCGACAAGGCGTGGGCGCAGGCGCGCGGGGGTGGCGGGTCCGCCGCGCTGGCCGCCGCGCTGGCCATGCGCGACGAGGACATCGCGGGCTGCCGGGAGATGGCGCGCCGGGGCGCCGAGCTACTGGGTCGCCTGGTGCCCGACCGGCCGAGGCTGACCGCGCTGACCATCTGCAACACGGGCGCGCTCGCCGCCGTGGAGCACGGCACCGCGCTGAGCGTGGTCGAGCGGCTGCACGAGGAGGACCGGCTGGAGCGGGCGGTGGTCTGCGAGACCCGGCCGCTGCTGCAGGGCGCCCGGCTGACCGCGTGGGAGCTGTCCCGGATGGGCGCCCGCTACGAGCTCATCGTCGACTCGGCCGCCGCGAGCATCCTGGCCGCGGGCGAGGTGCACGCGGTGCTGGTCGGCGCTGACCGGATCGCCGCCAACGGGGACACCGCAAACAAGATCGGCACGTTCGCACTCGCGCTCGCCGCCGTACACGCCGGCGTGCCCTTCCTGGTGGTGGCCCCGGAGACGACGGTCGACCTCGCCACCCCGAGCGGCTTCGAGATCGAGATCGAGGACCGGGGCGCCGACGAGGTACGGGCGTTCCGGGGCGTGCCCAGCGCCCCGGCGGACGCCCCCGTGCGCAACCCGGCCTTCGACGTCACCCCGGCGGACCTGATCACCGCCATCGTCACCGACCGCAGGGTCGTCGACCTCGCGGAGCACCGGGACAGGTCCACCCGGCCCGCCTACCTTGGCCCGTCCCTCAACGAGGAGGAAGCATGAGATCCATGCCGTTGCGCGCGGCCGGCGTTCTTGCCGTCGCCGCGCTCGCGCTGGTCGGCTGTGCCCAGAGCCCCGCGGGCGGGGGTGGCTCCGGCGGGGGCGCGGCGGCCGGCGGGCCCTGCGAGCGCACCGTGCAGAACGACTTCGCGCTGCCCGGGGAGAAGCCGGCGGCGGCGAAGGCCAGCTTCAAGGTCGCGATGGTCCGCCAGTCGGGGGTCGGCGACTACTTCGAGCAGTGGGGCAACGGCGCCGCCACGCAGATCAAGGCGGCCGGCGGGCAGCTGGACGTGTACGACGCGCGCGGCGACAACGCCAAGCAGGTCGCCCAGTTCAACGATGCGATCACCTCGAAGCCGGACGTGATCATCGTCGACCACGGGCTGGCCGACTCGGTCAACCCCAAGATCGACGAGGCGATCAGCAAGGGCATCCCGGTCGTCGTCTACGACGTGGACATCAGCAACTGCAAGGCGATGTACATCTCGCAGGACGACGCCTCGATCGCCACCAAGATCCTCGACTACCTCAAGCAGGACAACCCGAGCGGCGGCAAGATCGCGTACGTGAACGTCTCCGGGATCGCCCCGCTGGACTCCCGCGACGCCGTGTACCAGCAGTTCCTCAAGGCCAACCCGTCGTTCACGCAGACCGCGCACTTCGGCAAGTACTCGGAGTCGGTGGCCGCCGACACCGCCACCGAGGGCGCCGCCGCACTGAAGGCCGCGCCGACCACGACGCTGTCCTTCGCCGCCTACGACGAGCTGGCCAAGGGCACCCTGATCGCGCTGCGCCAGGACAACATGGCCGACAAGGTCAAGGTGTACGGGGTGGACATCTCCACCGCCGACATCCAGCTGATGACCGAGCAGGGCAGCCCGTGGCGCGCCACCGCCGCCACCGACCCGGCCAACGTGGGCGCGATCGTGGCCCGAGCGGCGGTCGGAGCCGGCGCCGGCGTCGCGATGCCGCAGAAGCTGACCATCCCGGCCGCCCTGATCACGCAGGACATGCTGCGCGAGCGCAAGGTGACCAACATGGACGACCTGCGGGCCGCGCTGCCCGACCTGAGCACGCCGAACATCCTCGGTGCCACCTGGATCCAGAAGATCCAGCCCGGCTCCTGACCCGTGAGTGGCGAGTTGGGCCATGGCCCGGCTCGCCACTCACGGCCCTTGACCAGCGAAGGAGGTGGTCGCGGCGTGCAGCCGGTTCTCGAGGTACGGGACATCTCGAAGAGCTTCGGCCCCAACCGCGTGCTGCGCGGGGTGAGCTTCGAGGTCGCGCGCGGCGCGATCTACGGGCTGATGGGGGCCAACGGGGCCGGCAAGTCGACGCTGATCAAGATCCTGTGCGGCGCGGAGGCCCCGGACGGCGGCAGGATCCTGCTCGGCGGGCGCGAGGTCAGCTTTCCCGACCCGATCGCCGCGCACCGGCTCGGCGTCGGCACCGTGCACCAGAACCCGAACGACGGCGTCGTGCTCGACATGACGGTGGCCGAGAACCTCGCGCTGGACACCCTCACCGACGGTTCCTCGCCGCTGCGGTTCAGCCGCAGGCGCACCGAGCAACACGCGGTCGAGGTCGCCGACACGCTCGGGCTGCGGCTGACGAAGGCGGTGCTGCGGGCGCCGGTCCGAGAGCTGGGCGTCTCGGAGCGGCAGCTGCTCGTGCTCGCCAGGGCGCTGTCCCGCAAGCCCGAGATCCTGATCCTGGACGAGCCGACCTCGGCGCTGTCGGCGCAGGAGACCAGCCGGCTGTTCGAGCTGGTCAGGACGCTGGTCGCCGACGGGATGACGGTGCTGTTCGTGACGCACAAGCTCGCCGAGTTCGACCAGCTCTGCGACCACGTCGGCGTGCTGCGCGACGGGGCGATGACCGGCGAGTTCCATCGGGCGCACGGCCGGCTGTTCGACTGGCCGGCGGCGTTGAAGGCGCTTTTCGACCGCACCCCAGCCGAACTCAACCACGACGAGCTGCCCGGCGGCCGGGAGGTGCTGGCGCTGCGCGGGGTGCGGCTGTTCGCCGACACCGCGCCGTTCGACCTCCAGCTGCGCGACGGCCAGGTCACCGTGCTGCTCGGCCTGCTGGGCAGTGGCAAGACCGAGCTGCTGGAGTGGGCATTCGGGGCGCGGCCGATCGTCGCGGGCGAGCGGGAGCTGGACGGCGTGCGGTTCGCCCCCGGCCACCCCGGCGACGCCGTCCGGGCGGGCGTCTACCTGCTGCCGGAGTCTCGCCACGAGCAGGCGATCATCCCGGACTGGCCGGTGTACTCGCAGATGACGCTGCCGTTCCTGAAGCGCTTCTCGGCCGGCACGCTGATGCGCACGCTGTCCGAGCGCCGCGCCGCGCGGGTGATGATGGACGACATCGGCATCGTGGCGCGTGACCCGTCCAGCCCGATCGGCACCCTGTCCGGCGGCAACCAGCAGAAGGTCGTGATCGGCCGCTGGCTGCTCGGCAAGCCCCGGGTGCTGCTGCTGGACGAGCCGTTCCGGGGTGTCGACATCAATGCCCGGCACGACATCGGCACCACGGTACGCACGTTGACCAGGAAGGCCGCCGTGCTCGTGGCCACCTCCGACCTCGACGAGGCACTCGAGGTCGGCGACCGGATCGTCGTGCTCAACCACGGTGAGGTCGTCGCCGACCTGCCCCGCTCGGCCGCCTCCCGGACCGCCGTGATCGAGGCGATGACCGCCCGGCCGTCCGCGCTGCTCGAACCCGGACGTCCACAGGAGCAGACACCCGAGCGGGGCACCGGGGCCGAGCCCTCGGCGGTGGCACAGCGAGGAGGAACCGGCGATGGCGGCTGAGGTGGCGGTCGGGGAGCGCACGGCGTTCTCCGCGACGGACTTCGTGGTGCGCTACGGCGTCGTGCTGGTCGCCGTGCTCGTGGCGGTGGTGTTCTCGTTCGTCATCCCCGGGTTCGCCACGCTCGACAACGCGGTGTCGATCCTGCAGACCCAGGCGGTGGCCGCCGTCGCGGCGCTCGGCATGACGCTCACCGCGGTGGTCGGCGACCTGGACCTCTCGGTCGGCGCGGTCGCCGGGCTGTCGGTCACCGTGGCGGCCGTGGTGATGATCAGGGAGGCGCTGACCGGGCCGAGTGCGATCGTGGCCTGCCTGCTCGCCGGCGCGCTGGTCGGCTGCGTCAACGCCGGCCTGATCGTGTGGCTCAACGTGCCGCCTCTGCTCGCCACGCTCGGCACGATGTT